>CAZVDH010000033.1:0-17845 GCA_964625595.1 uncultured Oscillospiraceae bacterium
TGCGGGGGGGCAAGGCGTCTATCCACCCGCGTGCCTTAACTGCCCTACAAATTCCCAATTTGCAGAGAAATCATCTATATTATAAGCGGGTTTTTCCCGCTTGACAAGGGGGATACGCATGAAACAAAGCAAACCGCGTAAATGGACCGCAGGCGTGCTGCTGTCTGTCTCCCTGCTGTTCATTTTGATCGGCAGCTGTACCGCCGTGCTTGTGTTCCGCCGCTGCGAACAGATCGTTCTGGGCCATGACAGCCATGAGGCGCTGATGAAAGCACTGCGGCCGGATGCCCTGGCCATGCTGGTATGCGGGGGAATGATCGTCGCGGGGCTCTGCCTGCTGGTGATCTTCTTCCTGCGGCTGGTAGGCCGCAGCCACCGTCAAATCCGTGCCCTGCGCCGGAAAAATGAGGCTGTCGAGCAGCTGAACCTGCAGCTCCAGTCCCTTGCCCACCACCAGCGTCTGGAGATCATCGCCACCCTGACCTCCAGCATCGCCCATGAATTCAACAACCTCCTGACCCCCATTATGGGCTACAGTCTTCTGGCCCTGGAAAAGATCCCCGAAACCGATACCGAGCTTTATGACGCGCTTCTTGCGGTATACGACGCCTCCCAAAAGGCCAAAACCATTATTTCCCGGCTGTCGGACCTGTCCCGCACCAATTCCGGTGCTTTCTTCCGGGAGGTTTCCCTGGACGAGCTGGTGCGAAAGACATTGGATGTGGCCGCCCCGGCAAAACCGGAAGCGGTGGAGGTGAAGCTGAACCTGAACTGCTGGGACCAGCGTTTCCAGGCCAATGAGCTGCAGCTTTCCCAGATGCTCCTGAACCTGATCCTCAACAGCTTCCAGGCCATGCCGGAGGGCGGGACACTGACCATCGGCACCTGGTTTGATGAGGATACCCTTTTTCTCCGGGTCGCCGACACCGGCTGCGGCATTCCGGAATCGGACCTCCCCCATATTTTCGAGCCCTTCTTCACCACCAAGAAAGCAGGGGCGGGCACCGGTCTGGGCCTCGCCATCGCCGCCCAGGTGGCGGAGGATCACCACGGCACCATCCAGGCAAGCAGTCAGGTGGGCTCCGGCACTACATTCACCGTGGCGCTTCCCCGGTTTTTCTCCCCGGATCCCCAAAATCCGACAAAATCTTAATAATTATTCAGGTTCTATACAGCTCCTGTTAAGGAGGCTCTGCTATACTCTCCGGGTAAGCTTCCTGATGTGATCAGAAAGCGAAATCAATTATGGAGGTATCTCTCAATGAAGAAAATGAAGCACCTGCTTGCCGTCCTTCTGACCCTGGCGCTGGTCCTCGGCGTCCTGACCGCCTGCGCCGGAACGCCCGTTTCCACGGGTGACGCCGGAACCACCGCGGCTCCCGAAACCACCGCCGCTCCCGAAACCACTGCCGCTCCCGAGACTACGGAAGCGCCCGCCGCTGTCATGGTGAAGACCGGCCTGTCCATCAGCACCGACATTTCCGGCAGCAAGAGCGCCACCGCCGAGGAAGACGGCCAGGCAAAGTACGACGTGACCGTTGTCGCCGTTACCGTGCGGGACGACGGCGTGATTGAGTCCTGCGTCATCGACAGCATCCCCGCCACCGTGAAGTTCAGCGCCGCCGGCGCTATCACCTCCGACCTCACCGCTGAGGTTCCCACCAAGAATGAGCTGGGAGAAGCCTACGGCATGAAGGCCTACGGCGGCTCCAAGTACGAGTGGAACGAGCAGGTTGCCGCCCTGGCAAAGTACGCCGTGGGCAAGACCGTGGACGAGCTGAAGAACGGCGCCGTGGACGAGACCGGCCATGCCAAGGATGCTGACCTCGCCACCACCGCCAGCATCTATCTGGGCGGCTTTGTTTCCGGCATTGAGGCCGCCGTGAATAATGCCCAGCACCTGGGCGCCCAGTCCGGCGACGTGCTGAAGCTTGCCACTGTGAACAGCATCGGCAGCAGCAAGGACGCCACCGCCGAAAAGGCTGGCGCCGCCCAGCTGGATGCCTACATCACCGCCGTGACCATGCAGGGCGACGTGATCTCCTCCTGCTATATCGACAGCGTCCAGGCCAAGGTTGCCTTTGACGCCGCCGGTGCCGTCACCACCGACCTCACCGCCCCCGTCCAGACCAAGAACGAGCTGGGCGAGAACTACGGCATGAAGGCCTACGGCGGCGCCAAGTACGAGTGGAACGAGCAGGCTGCTGCCTTTGCCGCCTACGTCACCGGCAAGACCGCCGCTGAGGTCGCCGGAATCGCCGTGAACGAGAAGGCCGCGCCCGCCGACGCGGATCTTGCCGCCTCCGTCACCATTTCCATCGGTGATTTCCAGGCGCTGATCGCCAAGGCCGCCCAGTAAGAACCATCCTCCGGCTGCCGGAAAAACCGGCAGCCGGATAATGTAATTAGCAGGTGAACCCTATGCTCCATAAATTGACCGCCCTGGTTCTTTCTTTTGCCCTGCTGCTCTCCGGCTGCGCCCTGCCGGAAAAGGAGCAGCCCAAGAAGCAGTACCAGGCAACCTTTCTGACCCTGTTTGACACCGTGACCTTTATCAGCGGCCTCGCCGAAAGCGAAGAAGCTTTTCAGGCACAGGCCCAGCAGGTCCACGACCAACTTCTTATCTATCACCAGCTGTTTGACATCTACAACGACTACGATGGACTGTCTAACCTGAAAACCGTGAACGACAACGCAGGCGTTTCCCCCGTAGCCGTGGATGAAATTATCATCCGCTTTCTGACAGACTGCAAGTCCTACTACGACCTCACCGGCCACACCGTCAATGTGGCCATGGGCAGTGTGCTGTCACTGTGGCACGAGGCAAGGACCGAGGGAATTAACGATCCAGCAAACGCCGCCCTGCCGGACAGGCAGGCTCTGGAGGAAGCAAGCCTTCACACCAGCTGGGACGATGTCATCATCGATTCCGAAAAATCCACCGTCTATCTTGCGGACCCTCTGCTGCGGCTGGACGTGGGCGCGGCTGCCAAGGGCTGGGCCACCCAGCAGGTGGCGAGTTCCGCCCCCCGGGGGCTTCTCATCAGTGTGGGCGGCAACGTCTGCGCCACCGGGCCGAAGGACGATTCCGGCACTCCCTGGGTGGTGGGAATCACCGATCCCGACGGCGGGGATTATCTGCACACCCTGTTTGTAACGGATCTTTCCATCGTTACCAGCGGCGACTATCAGCGCTACTATGTGGTGGACGGCAAGACCTACCATCACATCATTGACCCCGAAACCCTGATGCCTGCTGACCGCTGGCGGTCCGTCACCATCGCCTGCCGGGACTCCGGCCTGGCCGACGCCCTGTCCACCGCCCTGTTCCTGCTTCCCCGGGAGGAAGGGCAGGCGCTCCTGGATAAATGCGGTGCGGAGGCCATGTGGCTGGACGCCCAGGGGAACCGGTATTACAGCCCCGGCTTCCGGGAGCTGATCCGGACATAGGCAAAGTGGAATTTGCAGGGCTTCGCCGAATTGACAATTGACAATTGACAGTTGACAATTATTGTGTCCCTACGGGACGATTTTTGAAATAATTGCGAGTGTTTTCGTCCAAATCCTTTTTATTTTAAATCATCCCGAAGGGATTCCTTAATTGTCAATTGTGACTTGAAACCCTATTTGAACGTGTCAAAGTACCCGTTCCCTTGACAACTACTATTTCGCATTTCGCCATCGGAAATCTGTGTTATCGGAACGGGGCATACCGATTACAGTTTATTTCAATCCGTCGCGAAGCGACTCCTTAATTGTCAATTGTCAATTTAAAAACGATCTTATATAAATGAGGTGAATCCATGAAGCATAAGTTTTTCGGTGGGATCCATCCCGTATACCGTAAGGAGCTCTCCGCCAAGGTCACGCCATCCGTAGCGGTGATCCCCAAACAGGTGGTGATCCCCATGAGCCAGCACATCGGCGTGCCCTGCACCCCCCTGGTTCAGGTGGGGGACAAGGTGCTCCGGGGGCAGAAAATCGGAGACGGGGAGGGCCTGTGCGTTCCTGTGCACGCTTCCGTCTCCGGTACGGTGGTCGCCGTGGAGCCCCGGCCCCACGCCTCGGGCAAAAAAGTCATGTCGGTGGTCATCGACAACGACTTCCAGGACACCACCATTCCCGCCCCTGCCGCCGCTTCCCCGGAGCAGATGGACGCGGACACCATCCTGGGCCTTATCCGGGAGGCCGGGATCGTGGGCATGGGCGGCGCCGCTTTCCCCGGCAACGTCAAAGCCCTGTCCGCCATGGGAAAGGTGGATACCCTGATTGCCAATGCCTGCGAGTGTGAGCCCTATATCACTTCCGATGATACCCTCCTGCGCACCAATCCGGAGCAGGTGCTCCGGGGCATGCAGATCCTGCAGCCTGTTGTAGGCGCAAAGCGGGCCGTGCTGGCGGTGGAGGACAACAAACCCGAAGCTATCGCCAAGGTCCGCCCCATGCTGGCAGATTTCCCCGGAATCGAGCTGGCGGTACTTCCCACCCGGTATCCCCAGGGCGCGGAAAAGCAGCTTATCCAGGCTGTCACCGGCCGGGAGGTGCCCCCGGGACAGCTCCCCGTGAGCGTAAACTGCGCCGTCTTCAATATCTCCACCTTTGCCGCCATTTACCGGGCAGTGGAGCTGGGGGTGCCCGTCACCAGCCGGATCGTCACCGTCTCCGGCGAAGCCATCCGGGAGCCTCAGAACTTTATCGTCCGGATCGGCACCCCTTTCCGGGACCTCATTGAGGTGGCCGGCGGGCTGAACGATGCCACGGAGCGGGTCATCTGCGGCGGCCCCATGATGGGGCTTGCCCAAAACGACCTGTCCATTCCCGTTATGAAGTCCACCAACTGCGTGCTGTGCCTGTTAAAGGACCGGAACGCCGCCGCCGAGAACCCGGTGTGCCTGCGCTGCGGCAAGTGCGTGGGGGTGTGTCCCATGCGCCTGCAGCCGCTGTACCTGTACCGGTACCAGCGGGCGGGGAACCTTAATGAGCTGGAGAGGCTTCATGTGACCGACTGTATCGAGTGCGGGAGCTGTGCCTTTACCTGCCCCGGAAAGCTTCCTCTGGTGGAGACCATCCGGGCCGGTAAGCAAATGCTGAGGGAGGCAGCAAAGAAATGAATCTGACGGTAACTTCTTCTCCCCACATCCGGGGAGACTTTAAAACCAGCCGCCTGATGCTGGATGTGGTGATCGCCCTGATTCCCGCCCTTGCCGTGGGCGTCTGGGTGCTGGGACTGCGGGCTCTGGCGGTAACGGCAATTTCCATGGCCTCCGCCCTGGCAGCGGAGTGGCTCTATGCCCGCCTTTCCCACGGGCGCAATACCCTCCCCGACTGCTCCGCCCTGGTCACGGGGCTGCTCTTTGCCCTGACCTTGCCCGCCTCCACCCCCTATTCTGTAGTGGTGCTGGGCAGCGTCTTTGCAATCGTCGTGGTCAAATGCCTGTGCGGCGGCCTGGGACAGAACATTTTCAACCCCGCTCTGGCGGCCCGGGCCTTTGTTATGCTCCTGTTCCCCGCGGCCCTGACCCGCTTTACCGTGGACGGCGTTTCCACCGCCACCCCCCTGCACCACATGGTCATGCCCGCCCTGCCGGAAAACAGCCTCATGGACATGCTGCTGGGCAGGATTCCCGGTTCCATCGGCGAAATCTCCGCCCTGGCCCTGCTGCTGGGGGGCGTATATCTGGTGGCAAGGAAAGTCATCTCCCCCCGGATCCCCCTTGCTTACCTGGGGAGCGTGGCGGTGCTGACCCTGGTGTTCCACAGAACCGGCAATGCCCTTGCCTGGATGCTCTACAGCCTGCTGGGCGGCGGCGTGATGCTGGGCGCCATCTTCATGGCAACGGACTACACCACCTCTCCCGTGACCCCTATGGGGCAGATTCTCTACGGCATAGGCTGCGGCGTACTTACGGTGTTCTTCCGCTACTACGGATTGTTCCCCGAGGGCGTGACCTACGCGATTCTGCTGATGAATCTTCTGACCTGGGCCATTGACCGGGGCACCGCACCCCGGCGCTTTGGCTGCAAGAAAGGAGGCCGGGCATGAAAAAGACAATCTGGATCCCGGTTCTGACCATTGTTCTCGCGGCAGCGATCCTCTTCGCCGCTTCCGCCGGGCTTTCCACAGTGCGGGAAGAAAACGCCCGCAGGGAACTGGATAGCATGCTGCACACCATTCTTCCCGGAAGCGGGACCTTTACCGAGGAAGCCTACGAAGGTGACGACGCCAACATCCGCGCCGCCTACAAATCCGAAAATGGCTATGTGGTCCACGTGGTCACCGCTGGCTACGCGGGGGACATCTCCATGCTGGTGGGTGTCAGCAATGACGGAAAAGTCCAGGGCCTTGTGGTTCGGGACCTGCGGGAGACCTACGGCCTGGGCGCCCGGGCCCTTACGGACACAGCGTTTCTCAAACAGTTTCTGAATACCGACGGCACCGCCGCTGTAGGGGAAGATATTGACGCTCTGACGGGGGCCACCGTCACCTCCAAAGCGGTGACCCGTGGGGTCAATTCCGCGGTGAGCTTCGTTACCGGCGCGGACACTTCCTCCGGCGCCACCGCATGGGGAGGCTGATACCATGAAAAACAATTCCTTTCTTCTGAACACCCTGCTGGCAGGGGTCCTGGGTCTGGCGCTGCTCATTTGCGTGCTGGTCCGCACGTTTCTGCCCGGGGCCGTGCTGCCTGCGCTGGATATTCCGGCAATCACAGCGCTGTGTCTTATCGCGCTGACAGCAGAATTTTACCTTGTCCGGGGCGCAAAGCGGTGCTATCCCATGATTTTCCTCTTTTCTGCCGTGACTTTCGGCCTGCTGCCCCTGGCGGCGGGATTTGCCGGAGCCGGAAAATGCTGGCTTCTGGCACTGATCGGCGCCATTGTCTGCACCGCGGTCACCTGGCTGTACACCTCCATGGTAAGCAGGATTGCTTCCGGAAACAGTGCCAAGGCCGCACCCGTTCTCAGCGCCCTGGGGCTGTACCTGGCGGTACAGTGCTTCACGGGGATTTTCCTGTAACGGCAGCAGAATGCCCTCTGCCCGGATCACCAATCGGTGCTCCGGGCTTTCTTTTTCCGTCAGGATGTGGTATACTGGAAAAAATAAGATGCATATCGGCTTTTCGCGGAAGCAGATAAAGTGGAATTTGGCGGCAGAGCCGACAGTCAAGTCGTGACGAATGTGGTCTGTAATCGTTCTCACCCTTTTAATTTCGGTATGATTGCCACCGGCAATCATTAAGATTTTGATTCACTGCGTGCAGCACCACCCGCTCGGTATCGTTCTGTGGTACGGCAAATTGGTATTTAATTGACAATTGACAATGAACAATTGACAATTAAGGAATCCCTTCGGGATGATTTAAAATAAAAAGAATTTGGATGAAAAACAATAGAAATTATTTCTAAATTGTCCCGTAGGGACACAATAATTGTCAACTGTCAATTGTCAATTGTCAATTCGGCGAAGCCGGCAAATTCCAATTTCCCGCGCTGCCGCGTTAAGCGGATAAGCAGAAAACGCAAAAAGTTTGCCCCGCCGCTGCGGTGCGGAAAGGGGCTCCGAAAGGACGAAAAGAACATGGACTATCCGGTAAGCAGCTTCGGCGCGGTGGGAGACGGCGTGACAAAAGACACCGCAGCCATCCAGCGGGCCATTGACCTGTGCTCTGCCTCCGGCGGCGGCAGGGTGGTGCTGGAAAGCGGAAAAACCTACTGTTCCGGCTCCCTCCGCATGAAACCCCAGGTGGAGCTGCACCTCGCCCGGGGGAGCGTGCTCCTGGCAAGCGGGGATATAAACGACTATTTCCGCCCCAACAACCAGGAGGACGCCGGGGTCCGCCGCATCGGCACCCCGGTGACCCGGAAGCCCTCCTACGCGTTCCTCTACGCCAAGGATGCCGACAACATTGCCATCTCCGGCACGGGAACCATCGACGGCAACGCCTGGGCCTTTGTCAGGCAGGTCAGCCCCTACTACGCCACCGGGGACTTCTATCCCCGGCCCACCTTAGTCTATGCGGAGCACTGCAATCACATCTCCTTTACGGAAGTGACCATGGGAAACGCGCCTTTCTGGACCCTCCACCCCGCCGGCTGCGACGATGTGCTGATCTCCGGCATTCGCATCCTCAACAGCCTGATGGTTGCCAATTCCGACGGCATCGACCCGGACCACTCCACCAACGTACGGATCCTGGGCTGCCACATCACCTGCGCCGACGACTGCATCTGTCTCAAGTCCTCCGCCGGGAACATGGAGTACGGGCCCACAAAGAATATCGTCATCTCCGGCTGCACCCTCATTTCCACCTCCGCCGCCCTGAAGATCGGCACCGAGGGCACCGGGAACTTTGCAAACGTGGTGGTGGACAACTGCGTGATCTCCGGCTCCAACCGGGGTATCTCCATCCAAATCCGTGACGGCGGGAATGTGGAAAACGTGTCCTTTTCCAATATTATCATAGAGACCCGGCGGTTTGCCGACTGCTGGTGGGGCTGCGCCGAGCCCATCACCATCACGGTCCACGACCGGGACGAAATGACACGGGCGGGGCATGTGTCCGGCATCCGGTTCCGCAATATCACCTGCGACAGCGAAAACGGCGTATTCCTGTCCGGCTCCCAGGGGAATGAAATTGAGGATGTGCTCTTTGACGGGGTGGAGGTGACCCTCTCCGCCAAGACCAAGTGGGAGCGGGGCCTCTACGACCTGCGTCCGGGGCTGGGGAAAGGCATCGAAAAGCACCGCTCCCCAGGCTTCTTCCTCCGGGATGTGCAGGGTGTGACCCTGCGCAACTGCCGGGTGCGGTTCCGGGGGGAGGACCTTTCGGACTTTGGGGAGGCCCTGTACACGCAGCGGTGCGAGGATCTGACCCTGGAGAATTTCCGGGAACGGTAACGTGACAACTGCAATTCCATAAAAAAGTGTCCGGAAGAACGCGCTTCCGGACACTTTTTTTGTGTTTTATAGAGATACAACTTGTAATTTCAGGAAATGGAGATACTTCTTTTCCTATTTCAGCCGTATGCGGAACACCACGGGGTAATCGGAGCGGAAACCGGTATCAACATACAGTCCCTCCGTCTCCCGGTGCCAGGAAGGCTTTTCCTCCCAGCCCAGCACAGCCACATCCTCAATAATGCCGCTGAAATTAGCGGTTTTGGAGGCGTCCCGGCGGCCCAGGGTCTCGATACAGTAGTGACCGTCGTCACTGCACTGCATGGCAATGGCATACATGCAGCCGTTCCCCACGGTGAAGCGGAAGTCCCGGCTGGTGTAATTCTTTTTCACTCCGTCGCTAAACTGGCCCTCAATGATTCTCGTGGGGCCCTCTCCATAGCGGCGGTACACCCGGGAACCGTAAATTGCTTCCCCGTTCACCGAAAGCCACTTACCGATGCCCCGGAGCACGGCGGTTTCTTCCTCGGAAATGGTGCCGTCAGCCCTGGGGCCTACGTTCAGAATCATGCAGCCGTTCTTGCTCACCACATCCACCAGGTCCTGGGCGATCTCCTGGGGGGCGCGGTATTCGTTACCCTCGGTATAGCACCAGCTGTTCAGGGCGATGGCCGTATCCGTCTGCCAATAGTAGGGCTGCACCTCGGCAAAGGCTCCCCGCTCCACATCCGGCAGAGCGGTGCCGAAAAGGAACGCGTCGTGCTTATAGCAGATGACGCCGCCGCCGAAGTGCTCCGCCCGGTTATAGTAATAGGCCGCCAGCTTCCGAAGATAGGGACGGAACGCGCTGTGCTGGATCCACCAGTCAAAATACAGAATCCTGGGTTCATACCGGTCGATGATCTCACAGGTGCGGACCAGCCAGTCCTGGAGAAATTCTTCACTGGGGGCGGGCTGGCTGAACAGGTCATAGTGGTCCCCCTCGGGCATGGCGGGCCAGTAAAAATCTCCCCGCTGCAAAGGCTCATGAATGTCGCTGTCGAAACGTTTCCCGGCGCTCATGAAAAACCAGTGCTCCGCCCGGTGGGACGACGCCCCCATTTCCAGCCCCGCCTCCCGGCAGGCCTGCTTCAGTTCCCCCAGCACATCCCGTTTGGGGCCCATCTCATAAGCATTAAAGTGGGAAATTTCGCTTTTGTACATCTGGAAGCCGTCGTGGTGCTCCGCAACGGGCACCACATACCTTGCCCCCGCCTCCCGGAAAAGCTCCGCCCAGGCATGGGGGTCAAATTTCTCCGCCCGGAACATGGGGATAAAGTCCTTGTAGCCAAAATCCTTATGTTCTCCATAAACCTCCCGGTGGTGCTGATATTCCCGGTGGGTGGGGTCATACATATTCCGGGAGTACCACTCGTTTCCGAAAGCGGGGACAGCGTACACGCCCCAGTGGATGAAGATACCGAATTTTGCCTGAGGATACCACCGGGGCACGGTGTGTTCACTGAGGGAATCCCAGGTGTCCCGGTAAGGACCATGGTCGATCACCTGCTGAATACGGGCAAGGTCGGGGGTCATATCGTACATGGCGCTGCTCCTTTTTTTATTTTACGGATTGGCTCTATACAGCAAACAGAGAAATTGGGAATTTGGCGGCGAGTCGCCGCTGACAAGTCGTGCGGTAGGTGTGTGTAATCGTTCCCACCCTGACCCGCTCGGTATCGTTCTGTGGCACAACAAATTGGAATTTGCAGGGCTTCGCCGAATTGACAATTGACAATTGACAATTGACAGTTGACAATTATTGTGTCCCTACGGGACAATTTTTGAAATAATTGCGATTATTTTCGTCCAATTTATTTTATTTTTAATCATCCCGCAGGGATTTCTTAATTGTCAATTTTCCATTGTCAATTGTCAATTAAAGTTCAATTTCCCGTTCTGTCCCGCTGATCGGGTACGCGTTTTTATCCCCGGGCGTTTTTCAGCTTTTCCGCCTGCTCGGCGGTGGCCAGGGCGTTGATGATCTCGTCCAAGTCCCCGTTCATCACATCGTCGATGCGGTACAGCGTCAGGCCCACCCGGTGGTCGGTGACCCGGCCCTGGGGGAAATTGTAGGTCCTAATCCGCTCGTTTCGCATTCCGGTGCCCACCTGGCTCCGGCGCATGCCCGTTACCTGGGAGGAAAGCTTCTCCTGCTCGATCTCATAGAGCTTGGAGGCCAGCATCCGCATGCATTTCTCCCGGTTCTGGACCTGACTCCGCTCCTCCTGGCAGGCCACCACAATGCCTGTGGGCTTATGGATCAGCCGGACGGCGGAGCTGGTTTTGTTGACATGCTGGCCCCCGGCGCCGGAGGCCCGGTAAACCTGCATCTCGATGTCCGCGGGATTCAGCTCCACATCCACTCCCTCCATCTCCGGCAGCACCGCCACGGTGGCGGTGGAGGTATGGACCCGGCCGCCGGACTCGGTCTCCGGCACCCGCTGGACCCGGTGGACGCCGGACTCATACTTCATCCGGGAATAGGCGCCCCTGCCGTTAATGACGAAGTCCGCCTCCTTTACACCCCCCAGCTCCGTGTCGTTGTAGTTCATCAGCTCCACGGTCCAGCCCTTTCGGGCAGCGTACATGGAATACATCCGGAACAGACTGTGGGCAAACAGGGCGCTTTCCTCCCCGCCCACGCCGCCCCGGATCTCCACAATGACGCTCTTGTCATCGTTGGGGTCCTTTGGAAGCAGCAGAAGCTCGATTTCCCGGGCCAGGCGCTCTTTTTCCGCCCTGGCGGCGGCGTAGGATTCCTGGCACAGCTCTTTCATCTCCGGCTCCGCCATCAGCTCCTGGGCATCCGCCATTTCCGCCTCCGCCCGGCGGTAGGCCCGGTAAGCCGTCACGATGGTTTCCAGGTCGTTTTTCTCCCGCAGCAGGGCAGCGGCCTTTTTGGGGTCCGCGTAGAAATCCGGCTGCTCGGATTTGGCGCAGAGCTCTTCATATCGGTTTCCTATTTTTTCCAGTTTGTCCAGCATGGGTTTTGCTCCTTTTGGTTTCCTGCTTTGTTTCAATCAGCAAGCGTATTCAGGGTTTCCCTTTCTTTCGACAAATTACCAGCATAGCAGGGCCGCATTTCGGGGAAATTAGAAACATCAAGCCGCCGCGAGCGGCTCCATAATTGTCAAATGTCATTTTTTAATTCGCACCCTGCAATCATACCTTATTTTAAGCTCTGCGTCAAATAATTATTTAAGGAAGTGGTATCCATGCGCCGTCTGATCCTCGCGGTCCTGTGTCTGCAGCTGCTGGCAGCGCCAATGCCGGAACCGGCTAAATATGTGGCTCTGACCTTCGACGATGGCCCCTCCGGGCGCTACACCCGGCGGCTGCTGGACGGACTGGAGGAGCGGAATGTGAAAGCCACATTCCTGCTGTGCGGCTACCGGATCCAGCAGTATCCGGATGAGACAACCCGCATTCTTAGGGACGGCCACGAGGTCGGCTGCCACGGCTTCAGTCACAAAAAAATGAACGATATGAGCCGCCGGGACATTGGCGCGGAAATTGGAAACACCCTGGAGCTGCTCCCCCAGGGGACAAAAGTCTTTTTCCTCCGGCCGCCGGGAGGCTGCTGCAGCGAGGCGGTGCGTCAGGTGGCGGAGGCCAAGCAGCTTGCCATCCTGTCCTGGTCCGTGGACCCCAGGGACTGGGCCACCAGCGATACCGCCTCCATTGAGAAAAATGTGCTTAAGTCTGTTTCGGACGGGGATATTATTCTCCTGCACGATATGACCGATTCCTCCGT
The DNA here is from genome assembly GCA_964625595.1 of uncultured Oscillospiraceae bacterium. Lineage (GTDB taxonomy): Bacteria > Bacillota > Clostridia > Oscillospirales > Oscillospiraceae > Faecousia. Next base: position 12,696 of record CAZVDH010000033.1, read on the forward strand.
GGACGCGGCTCTCGATATTGTGGACAAGCTGCAAGCTCAGGGCTTCCGCTTCGCCACGGTTTCCCAGCTTGCCGCCATGCGGGGCTACCGCCTCCAGCCGGGAAAGGTGTATACCCACTTCCCCAGGAAGAAAACAGGAAGCACAGAGCCGTAAAAATCCCGCCACGTATGCGGCGGGATACGATAAATTGGAATTTGTCGGGCTGGCAGCGCAGCCGCCCTCGCCCCCCGCACTTGTGAGGGGGGTGGTACCAGTCCGCAGACTGGTACCGGGGGGAGCGCGTCAACCGTATGTCTTTCACAAATAAGTGTGAAGAATAGGGCTGTAAACACAGAAATATCAATTATATGACGTTTTGCTGGCGGAAATTCGTACTCCCCCCGTCCCTGCGCTAGCGCAGGGACACCCCCCTCACAAGTGCGGGGGGCAAGGCGTCTAACCACCCATGTGCTTTAACTGCCCGACAAATTCCAATTTGTGTATGTTTTGCAACGGTGCTTTCGAATTGTCAATTGTCCGCTTTTTCCGCGTTCAGGGGGTCCACACGGATGTCCGGGTAGGGGTTGGCTACCACGGTGCGGTAGGTGTGATAGATCACCATTCCCGGCTTGCCGCTGGGGATCTTCTTCACCTGCTTGACCCGGGTCACGTCCACGGGAATGTTCTGTCCGCCCCCGGTCTCTGCGTAATAGGCGGCCAGCTGCGCGGCCTGGGTCACGGTGTCATCGGGCACCGCCGCCCCGGCGCAGGCAATGATCACATGGCTGCCGTGGACCTTGGAGGCATGGCACCAGATGTCGTCTTTCCGGGCCAGCTTAAAGGTCAGCTCGTCATTCTGCCGATTGTTCCGGCCCACATAGATGGGAAAGCCGTCGGTGCTTTCAAACCGCAGGGGCGGCAGCTTTCCCTGCTTCATCCGCTTCTTTCCGGCGTCCTGCCGGAGGTAGCCCCCGGTCTGCAGCTCCTGGCGGATCTCCTCCAGCTCCGCGTCGGTGCCCGCCCGGTTCAGCTCCTCCAGGACGCTTTCCAGGTAGGCAAGCTCCTCCGCCCCCAGGGCAAGCTGTTTTTTCAGCTCCTTTTCCGCAGTCTTCATTCGGGCGTAGTCCTTATAGTATTTTGCCGCGTTCTGCTGGGGGGAAAGCTGGGCTGACAGGGGAATGGAAATCTCTTTCATTTCCTCGTCATAAAAATCCTGGCAAGTAACCTGTGCCGCGCCCCGCTCCACCCGGCTCAGGTTCGCGGTGAGAATATCCCCCAGCTGGCGCAGCCGCTCCCGGTCACAGCTTGCGGCCAGTTCTTTTTCCTGCACCGCCATTTTCCGCCGCAGCCGCTGGCACTGGTTGGATACGGTTTTGCGCATGGTCTGGCTTTTCTGGCGGATGGCGTCCCGCCGGTCCCGCAGGACATAAAACCCGTCCAGCAGGGCGGCAAAGCTCTCCGCCCGGGTACACTCGCCGTACTCCCGGATGGGGCAGAAAGCAAACTGCTTGGGCGTGCCGTCGGACTGGGCGTACAGCCAGGGGCCGGGGTGCCGGAGGTGCTCCCCAAAAAAGAGGGCCAGCTTTTCTCCGGCGTCTTCTGCCAGGGCACTCACCCGCACGTCCACCGCTCCCCCGGCAAACAGCGCCGCCTCCCGGCACACCAGAGGGGACAGACCGCCCAGGGTGTCCATCAGCCGGTCACTGAGCACATCCGCCCCGGGAGCGGAGAGAATCCTTTCAAAATCCGCCGCCGTCAACAGGGCGGGGTTTTCCTTTTCCACCGGGGCGGGAAGTCGGTACTGCAGTCCCGGCAGGGCCGCCCGGGCGCTCTCGTCCAGGCCCACCCGGCGCAGACAATCCAAAATCCGCCCCTCGGGACTCAGCAGGTACAGATTGCAGGTCCTGCCCATGAGCTCCGCCACCAGCTTTTTCTGGACGGGGTAGCCCATTTCGTCGGTACAGTCAAAGGTAAATTCCGCCATGCGCTCCATGGGCATCTGGCTTATTTTTGATAGCCGCGCCCCCGAAAGGTGCTTGCGCAGCACCATGCAGAACATGGGCGGCTCCGCCGGGTTTTCCGGGGAGCAGGCAGTGAGGTGGAGCCTGGGGGCGGTAGGGTTTGCCGCGATCAGCAGCTTTTCCCGGCTCTCCCGGCCCCGCAGAAGCAGCAGCACCGTGTCCCGGCTGGGCTGGAAGATCTTCTCCACCCGGCCGCCCAGGCATTTATCCTCCACCTCCGCCAGCACGGCGGAGAGAAAAAACGCGTCAAAGGCCATCAGTCTTCCCCCTCCATCATGGCGTGGAACAGTTCATTGAGCCGCTGGGTCTGCCCCGCCAGGTACAGCGCCCCGAACAGGGCCTCCAGGCCGGTGGCCTTGGCGTATTCCTGGGGGGTTGCGGACTTGGGCACCGCGTGGACATGGGCATTCTTCCCCCGGCGGAACCAGGCAAGCTCCTCCTGCGTCAGCAGGGGCAGAATTTTCTCCGAAAGCCTTGCCTGGGCGGGGGCTTTTACCAGGGCGATGGTGTCCTTATGAAGCCGGCCCACGGTGGTTTCTCCCTTGGCGCAGAGACGGGCCCTGCACAGCAGCTCATAGACCCCGTCGCCGATATGGGCAAGACCCAGATTGGAAATGGCATCGATCCGGGCTTTCGGCAGGTTCATTTCAAAAAGGTTTTCCACAGATCTTTTCCCCGATTCACAAGAAATTGGGCGCACAGCCCGGTAAACAGGCCGGTGACCACGCTGATGGCGATCATCACCGGAAGATAGACAAGCACCGCCGGAGTTCCGGTCACCGCCACGGCCATCATCATCTGGCCGATGGAGTGGGCCACGGCTCCCAGGCAGCCCGCCACCCAGAGCTGCTTTGCCGTCAGCACCCGGCGCAGGCCAATGGTTGCGAGAATGGCAAGAGCACCTCCGGCAGCGGAGTAGAGGATGGCCCCGAAGTTGCCGCCGAACACCGACCCCAGGAATATCCGGGCAAAGAGCACCGCCGCCCCCGATCCCGGACCCATGGTAAACACAGTGAACACGGTAACAATGTTTGCAAGTCCCAGCTTGACACCGGGAATGGGGACCAGGGGCGGAATCTGGGCCTCCACCATAAAGATGGTCAGGGCAATGGCCGTTAAAAGCCCCAGCCGCGCTGTTTTTTTAATGTTCATTTCCATTGAATCCTTTGCGTAGTTTTTGAGTCTTGCGCTGATCGCGAAATTTGGAATTTGTAGAGCTGTTTGATGAATGGTGAGCGGGTGGAAAATGGGACACGGCAAGGGCTCCCTTGTGTAAAGGGTGGCGCTGCACACAGTGAATCAAAACTCTAATGATTGCCGGTGGCAATCATACCTTAATGTGACTGTCGCGAAGCGACTGAGGGATTGTGCAGGAAAACGTTTTAAAACTGACAACGAATCGGCGAAAAGGGACCACAAAGGAGACTGTCCGTTCCGACGATTATCACTTTGGAAGTCCACCGTTACAACCCCTCAGTCAGCTTCGCTGACAGCTCCCCTTACACAGGGGAGCCCTTGCTGTGTACCGCATCGACACCGCACACCCCGGTCCAAACGACCCTACAAATTCCCAATTTGTCAGTGTGCTTTCTGATGCCGATAATCTTAATTTTCAATTGTCAATTCCCTTGTAGAGTGCCGGGAAGCGGCGCCTGTCCGCGGGATAAATCAGCGCATACAGCGCCACTGCCACAAGACCGCTGCAAATGAAAATCATCCACAGCAGGTTGTATCTGCCCTCCGCGGCCAGCAGGACAAAGCTGATGCCGTACTGGGTCAGGGAGAAGAAGACGGAGTAGAGCACGCTGGTAATGCCGCCGATGCGGCCCCGGTGGGAGGCCGGGATCCGGCGGGAGGAGTAGGGCCTGTCCCCCAGGACGGAGACCACCTCTCCCAGGGTGTAGATGAACATGCCCACATACAATAGCCACTGCTCCCCGTTTACCATGAACAGCACCATGCCGGAAAGGAACAGCAGCATGCCTAAGATGGATTTGGGGATCTCCGTCAGTCTTTTCAGCACCATGGTCAGAATCGGCGTAAAGAGGATCACAATAAAGCCGTTCAGGGAGTTTAAGTACCCGTAAACGGCGGCGCCGGCCTGACCCATCTGCTCTTTCAGCTGCAGGGGCAGCAGGATCCCCACGGTGTTGTTGGTCATGGAGGCAAAACAGCCGATGAGCAGCATACCCGCCACCACTTTCCGGTCCTTGAGTACCGCCCAGGCGGATAGCTTGTCATCCACGGGCCGCTCGTACTCGCCGTAGCTTTCCTCCTGGGAATCGCAGTCCCGGATGGCGTTTTCCGGCTTCACGAAAAAAAAGATCAGAGCCGTGGAAAGAAAAATGGCAAGACCGTTCAGGGCAAAGGCCAGGTTGGTGTGGAACTCGAAAAGCATGCCCGCTACGCTGGCGCCAAAAACGAAGCCCAGATTAAAGCCCAGGTAGGAAAGGGAGAACGCCTTTTCCCGCTGCATGGTGGTGGAGTAGTCCGCCGTCAGCGCGTCATAGGCAGGGGATTCCAGGGTCTGAAACAATGACGCGAAGAAGATAATGGCCGCAGTATGGTAGCCGATGGGCAAGGCAGCCGCCAACAGGTACAGCGACACCGTCAGGCAGTCAAAAAGGATGATGATATTTTTCCGGGGGAAGCGGTCGGCAAGCTTGCCGCCCAAGAGGGCCGCCGGCAAAGAGACGGCGCCTGCCGTGGCAATGAGCATCGCGGCGACGCCGTCGGAAAAGCCCAGCTTGGTGGTCAAGAGGAACGTCATCATGGGCCAGACAAAGGAGCCCATGGCTGTTACCAGCTTGCCCACAAACAGGATATATATTTCCCTTTTTAACCCGGCATATTGGGTCAGAATCCGATTCATAATGGAATTTCCTCAACAATTCAGCATTTTTCTGCATTGTATCACAGTACGGGGGAAAAAGCAATGGCTTTCTGGGGACAAGAATGGGTATATGCATTGGAGAGGAAGATGCATACCTGGTAAGCCCAGAAAACAGACAAATTGGAATTTGGCGGGCCATCGAATTCCCGGTCTCTGCGAACCCGAATTCCCAGTCATTGCAATAAAGTAGCGCACTACTTTCGTGGCAATCTCCCTCGAATTTCCGAATTACGGTCGTCTGCCTCTGTAGGGGCGC
>CAZVDH010000034.1:0-17837 GCA_964625595.1 uncultured Oscillospiraceae bacterium
GCCTCAAAGGACAGCTTGGTAAACGCGTCGATGGGCTCCGCCACATGGACATGGTAGGAGTTAGTGATATAGCTCTTGTCGGTAATGCCGGGGATGATGCCGAAGCGCTTCTGCAGGCACTTGGCAAACTTATAGGTGGTGGACTCCAGAGGCGTTCCATACAGGGAGAAGTCAATGTCGCTCTCCGCTTTCCACTTGGCGCAGGCATCATTCATATGCTGCATGACGCTCAGGGCAAAGGGCTTGGCTTCTTCGTCGGTATGGGACTTTCCGGTCATATACTTGACGCACTCATAAAGGCCGGCGTAGCCCAGGGAAATGGTGGAGTAGCCGCCGTAGAGCAGCTTGTCAATGGGCTCACCCTTGGGAAGCCGGGCCAGAGCGCCGTACTGCCACAGGATGGGCGCGGCATCGGACAGCGTGCCTTTCAGCCGCTCGTGGCGGCACAGGAGGGCACGATGGCACAGCTCCAGCCGCTCATCAAAAATCTGCCAGAACTTATCCACATCCCGGCCGGAGGACAGCGCCACATCCACCAGATTGATGGTGACCACACCCTGATTGAACCGGCCGTAGTACTTGGGCTTGCCCGGCTCATAGTTGAGGGCCCCGGCCACATTGTTCCAGCCGTTGCCGGACCGGTCAGGGGTCAGGAAGCTGCGGCAGCCCATGCAGGTATAGACGTCGCCGTTGCCCACCGTCTCGCCCTTGGACAGCTTGAACTCCCGCATTTTCTTCTCGCTGATATAGTCAGGCACCATCCGCTTGGCAGTGCACTCAGCGGCCAGCTTCGTCAGATACCAGTAGGGAGTCCCTTCCCGGACATTGTCCTCCTCCAGCACATAAATCAGCTTGGGGAAGGCAGGGGTGATCCACACGCCCTTTTCGTTCTTCACGCCCTCGTAGCGCTGGCGCAGGGTCTCCTCAATGATGAGGGCAAGGTCCTTCTTCTCCTGCTCGTTTCTGGCCTCGTTCAGGTACATGAACACGGTGATGAAAGGCGCCTGTCCGTTGGTGGTCATAAGGGTAACAACCTGGTACTGAATGGTCTGAACGCCCTTGCGGACCTCCTCCAGGAGCCGTTTCTCGGTGACCTGGGAGATTTTATCCTCGTCGGACTGAACACCCAGAACCTTCATCTCCTCCTCCACCTTTTTGCGGATGGCCTCCCGGCTGATCTGGACAAAGGGCGCCAGATGGGTCAGGGAAATGGACTGTCCGCCGTATTGGTTGGAGGCTACCTGGGCAATAATCTGGGTAGCAATGTTGCAGGCGGTGGAGAAAGAATGGGGCTTTTCGATCAGCGTGCCGGAAATGACCGTACCGTTCTGGAGCATATCGTCCAGGTTCACCAGGTCACAGTTGTGCATATGCTGGGCATAATAGTCGGAGTCGTGGAAGTGAATGATGCCCGCCTCGTGGGCCTCCACGATCTCCCGGGGCAGCAGGATCCGGCTGGTAATATCCTTGGACACTTCGCCGGCCATATAATCCCGCTGAACCGCGTTGATGGTGGGGTTCTTGTTGGCATTCTCCTGCTTGACTTCCTCGTTGTTGCACTCGATGAGGGTAAGGATCCGGTCATCTGTGGTATTGCTCTGCCGGAGCAGGCTGCGGTTGTAGCGGTAGGTGATATAGACCTTGGCCACCTCATAGGCACCGTGGGCCATGATCGCCTTTTCCACCAGGTCCTGGATCTCCTCCACGGAGGGGCTGCGGCCCATTTCCTCGCAGGCGGTCTGTACGCTCTGGGAAATACGGTCGATCTGCAGGGGCGTCATGCGCACCTTTTCATCCACCGCGTTGTTGGCTTTCGTCACGGCCATTACAATTTTATCGATATCAAAGCTGACTTCGGTACCGTTTCTTTTGATGATCTTCATCACTGAGTCCTCCTCTGCACTTTGCCGTTGCTTGTATCCGTGCAGACTTCATTATACTACATATTGTGGTTTTGTCAAGTAGAAAACACAAAATATGGTAGGAATCGGAAAAGAGGTCAAAAAGTGCCGCTTTTCAAAGAGCCTGCAAAAACGGAAAGGATGGAAAGAAGTTTGCTTTTTTGCCGCGACGCAAAAAGAAATCGTTGAAAAATGAGCCTGAATATCGTACAATAAGGAAACAATGTCTTTACATAATTCCGCCCTTTCCCCGGCGAAAAATTGAGAGGAGATTTCCAATGAAAAAATTTTTCGGCACAATGCCCAGCGGCGAACAGGCCAGCCTCTACACAATATCCTGTGGCGGCATCACCGCTTCCATTACAGACTGCGGCGCCGCGCTTATGACGCTGACCGTTCCCGATTCCATGGGGAACCTGGATGATGTGGTTCTTGGCTATGATAGTGCGCAGGACTGCCTCAAAGGATCTTCCTATATCGGTGCCACGGTGGGCCGCAACGCCAACCGGGTCAAAGGCTCCGCCTTTTCTCTGGGCGGGCGGGTATACTCCCTGGCTCCCAATGAGGGCAATAACAACCTCCACTCCGGCCCCGATTGCTACCATCTGCGGCTTTGGCATGTGGCATCCCACAGCGAAGACAGCATACGCTTCCTCCTGCGCAGCCCCTCCGGCGACCAGGGCTTCCCCGGCAACGCGGACATCAGTGTCACTTATTGCCTGGATGCCCGGGGCGGCCTGCACATCACCTACGACGCGGTCTGCGACCAGGACACGGTATTCAACCTGACCAACCACAGTTATTTTAACCTGGCAGGTCACAATCACCCGGAAAAAGCCATGGGCCAACTGCTTACTCTCCCCGCCCGGTTCTTCACTCCCGCTGACGGAGAAAGTATCCCCACGGGAGAAATACGACCTGTCAGCGGTACGCCTATGGACTTCCGCACCCCCAAGCCCATTGGGCAGGATATTGCCGAAGACTACGACGCACTGCATTTCCAGTGCGGCTATGACCACAATTTTGAGGTGTTCTGCGATCCCTGCGCCATACTCCAGGACCCGGAATCCGGCCGGACCATGACCGTTTCCACCGACTGCCCGGGCCTGCAGTTCTACGCCGGTAATTTTCTGAACGAAAAGGGAAAGAACGGCATCTTTTATGGCAAACGCAGCGGTATCGCTCTGGAGACTCAGTTCTATCCCGACGCGCTGCACCATCCCGATTGGAAACAGCCGGTGGTGAAAGCCGGAAACCGCTATCACTCCGAGACCGTATACCGGTTCTTCTGGTAAGCGGCAATCCGCTCTGAATTTCCTGTCCCCCGCCCGGTGCACAGTACCGCACCCCCTGCATAAACTGTCTTATAAGCGGATGCTTATGGAACTCTTTATCAGGAGGTATTCCCATGTCTGAGCAATGTCAGGACACCCTGCACTGTGACCCCCAGGAGCTGCGGCAGGCCATGTCCATTCACACCCGAAAGATCACGGACTCCTGCCGGGATAAGGACTGTATCGAAGACCTGCCCGTCTACTTAACCTGCGGCAGCCAGTCTCTTTTGGACAGCTCCGCCGGTACCCGTGTCCGCTGCGCGGAGCTTATCAGCACCTATATCGATGTGGAGCCGGTAGCCTTTGACAGGAACCATTACTGCATCGACATCACGTTCTACTACCGGATCATCGCCGATGCCCTGGTGGGCACCGCCCGGCCTGCTACATTGTACGGCCTGGCATCCTTTACCAAGCGGGCGGTGCTCTGCGGGGAGGACAGCTGCGCTCACATCTACCGCAGCGACACCCGGCTGTGTGCCCCCGATGGGATCACCCGGGCCAGCGCCAACCGACCCACCGCCGTGGTGGAAGTGCTGGACCCCATGGTGCTCAGTTCCCGGGTCCGGGAGGCCTGCGACTGTCCCGTGAAAGAGGCCGGCTCCGTTCAGGTTCCGGATCCCATCCGTCGGATGTTTGATGAGGAACTGACATTCTGCTCCGACCGGCGTCGGCTCTATGTCACCCTGGGCCAGTTCTCCATCGTCCGTCTGGAACGGGACGCGCAGCTTATCGTGCCGGTGCTGGATTACAGTATTCCCACAAAGGAATGCTGCGACAATCCCGGCTGCACCGAGGATCCCTGTGAAATGTTCAGCCGGATCCCTTTCCCCTCGGCACAGTTCACACCCCGGGGCTGCGACCAGAAAAAGGATGCATGCGGCACCTCTCAAAACAGCGATAACACCTGAATTTTTCGCCGCCGGATTCTCCGGCGGCGAATTGCTATGCAATAACTACATTATTATATAATGTATGTTACGCTTTCCCAACGGAACCGGGTGCTCCTTTCAGTATGGAAAGGGGTTGCCCTGCCAATCCAGGGCAACCCCATAAGTATTTCAGCCTTTCTCCCAGGGTCTGCCCGCAAGAACTTCACAGTCCGCCGCGACATAGTAGTTCCTGAAATCCGGGTCTCCATAGTACACCCGGACCTGTTTGCCCAGTAGCTGCGGGCCGCCGACGATCCGCAGGCTGGGACTGCGGAATAAGTGTTCCTGTCCCCTGCCGTCCACATAGCGCACCAGCAGGACAATGGGATGCCTGCCGCAGACCTCAACGGAACGGTTCACCCGCCAGTCCGCGATGGTTCCCCAGACATACCTGCCGGAGGTGATCAACCGCTCCACATTCTTACGTTTCCTGTATTCCACAAGGAGAAAAACGACGCCAAGAATCAAAAAGGCCAGGCCAATCCCGCCGAAGATCATTCCAAAAAGCAGGACTTCCTCCCCCAAAACCAGGGCAAGCACGCTGCCCAGCACCACAAACAGCGCCCCCAGGGCAGAATACACCCAACCGATGATCCACAGAGCGCTGATACTTCCTTTTCGCGGATCAGCCATTGCGCATGATCCGACGCCGGGCGATATTGATGGGGCCCTCCTGCATATGGTTGATCCATGCCAGGCTCTTGCCGCAGCCGTAGGCTGTGCAGGAATCCGGATCATCCGCCAGAATGCAAGGAATACCGGTGCGCTCAATGAGCAGCTCGGCAAAGCCCCAAAGCTGGCTGCAGCCGCCGGTGAGGGTGATGCCGTTCTCGGACACGTCGCTGACAAGCTCGGGACTTGTCTGCTCCAGAACCGACAGAACCTCGTCCGCGATCATCCGGGCAGGCCGGCGCAGAACTTCATAGATCTCCGTGGAGGTCAGGGTCACCATCTTGGGCATGCCGGTCTTAGCGTCACGCCCCTTGACATTCATGCTCAGTTCCTCGTGGCGGGGATAGACCTGTCCGATCTGGATCTTCACATCCTCCGCCGTCACCTGGCCAATGACCACACCGTGCTGGCGGCGGACATAGCGCCCGATTGCCTCGTCAAAGGAGTCGCCGGCAACTTTCAGCGAGGAAGAAACGGCGACTCCGTTCATGCTCAGCACCGCGATGTCCGTGGTGCCGCCGCCAATATCCACGACCATGTGGCCGCTGGGATCCTTAATATCCAGCCCCGCGCCCAGACCGGCGGCCAGGGGCTCCTCGATCAGGAACACACGGCGGGCGCCGGCTTCGATGGCCGCGTTGATAACGGACCGCTCCTCCACCTCGGTAACGCCGCTGGGGACGCTGATGACCACTCTGGGCTTGGGAGTGAAGACCGAAGCCTTGGTTGCGGTCTTGAACATTTCCTGGAGCATCCGCACCGTCATTTCATGGTCGGAGATAATGCCCTCCCGCAGCGGATGCATGGCAACCACGTTGCCGGGGGTCCGGTTCAGCATGTTCCGGGCAGCCGCGCCCACCTGCAGGATCTTTCCGGTATTCCGGTCCACGGCAACCACGCAGGGTTCCCGGACAACCAAGCCCTTTCCGTCGGCATAGATCAGCACATTGGAAGTACCCAGGTCCACACCCAGGTCATTGGAAAACAGTAACATATTGATTCACCTACTTGGTAAGATTGTGTAAAGAAATCATCTCCGCCGGGCGGCGGCAATGGTAACGATATGTACCTCCCCGGCACCCATCTGCCGCAGGATTCTTCCGCACTCCGAGGCAGTGGCGCCGGTGGTATAGATGTCGTCCAGCAGTATCACCCGCTTGAGCGTCAGGTCCACATTTTCATTGGGCGCAAAAGCGCCGGAGACGTTGGCCCGACGGGCTTCCGGGGTTGCCTGTTTGAATTGGGGACGGGTATTGCGGATCTTCTTCAGAAGCCTGACCGGCGGGAAACGAAGCTCCCTGCCCACCGCCCTTGCCAGAAGCTCCGCCTGGTCATAGCCCCGGCTGATACGGCGCAGGGTGCTCACCGGGACCCAGGTCAGATAATCGAATCCCTCGGGAAAGCTCTCTTCCAGCCGGATAGCAACCATTCTGCCGTACCCGTCGGAGAGGTGGGCAGCCCTGCAGAACTTAAACCGGTGGATGCTTTTTCGCACGTCCCCCTCATAGTACCAGACAGCGGTAAAACTGTCAAGGAACCGCAGGTTAAGAATTCCTTTTGGGGCCGGTTTCACCCGGCTGTAAGGGTAATAAGGGGCGTCCACCCGGCACTTGCCGCAAAGGTCCGTTTCCTGCTTCCCAAGAACCCGCCCGCAGAGCATGCATTTGGGCGGATACAGCACTTCCCCCAGCCATGAAAGCACCATCATAAGCATTTCCCCTGAAGACGCAGCTTCAGCCCGGTATAGCGCCGGTTTTTCCTGGCGTTCTCCGTCATGGCCTGGACGGTTTCCTCCCTGCCAACAATAATCAGCAGCTCCCTGGCCCGGGTTATGGCGGTATACAGAACGCTCCGGGACATTAGATACGGCGACCCGTTCCAGGCAGTGAGGATCACCGCCCGGTACTCGCTGCCCTGGCTCTTGTGTACCGTAACCGCGTAGGCAAGCTCCAGCTCACCAAGCTGGGAAAAGTCATACTCGGCCTGCCGGTCATCAAAGACAACGGTCATGGTCTCGGCGCCGGGATCGATGGACACAACCGTCCCCACATCCCCGTTGAAGATCCCAGCGCCCACAGCGCTGCCGTCCGTCTTTTGCCACATTATATCATAATTGTTCCGAATTTGCATCACCCGATCGCCCTCCCGGAAAGAAAAATCTCCGAATTGGCGCTCTTTTTTTTCCGGTGACGGAGGATTCAGCGCCGCCTGCAGCATCTGATTCAGGCTGGAGGTTCCCACGCTTCCTTTCCGGGTGGGGGAAAGCACCTGAATCTGCTCCGGCGGGATGCCCATATTCTTGGGAAGCCGGGTGGTGCACAGATCTCTTACCGTCTGGATCAGGGTCTGCTCTGACTGCCGCCGCAGGAAGAAGAAATCGCTTTGGGTATTCCGAAGCTCCGGCATCTGCCCAAGGTTTACCCGGTGGGCATTCATTACAATAAGGCTCTGCTGGGCCTGACGGAAGATTTCCGTCAGCCGAACCGCAGGAAGCACCCCGCTTCGCAGCATGTCACTGAAAGGAAAGCCCGGCCCCACCGGCGGCAGCTGGTCCGGATCTCCCACCAGGATCAACCGTTTCCCCTGGGGCACCGCCCGGAGAAGACTTCCCAAAAGCAGCACATCCACCATGGACATCTCATCCACGATCACCGCGTCGGCTTTCAGCGGGTTATCTTCATCCCTGGCAAAGACCATTTTCCCGGTGGCAGGGTCGATCCCCGCCTCCAAAAGCCTGTGGATAGTGGAGGCATCCTCCCCGGTGACCTCGGTAAGCCGTTTGGCTGCCCGGCCTGTGGGGGCCGCCAGCACATATTTCAGGCCCATATTGGCAAATAATGACAGAATGCCTTTCACAATGGTGGTTTTGCCGGTGCCCGGGCCGCCTGTGACCAGAAGAAGTCCCTGCTCCGCAGCGGTGCGGATGGCATTTTTCTGCTCAGCGGAATAGGCAATTCCGCTTTCCGACGCGGCGTTTTCAATCATTCGGTCCAGCCTGGGCGGCAGTGGAAAGCGAAGCGCAGCGGCGGCCGTCAGGGACCGGCAGCAGAAGGTTTCCGCCTCATAAAGCTCCGGCAGGTAGGCAACCGTAATGTCCGTAAGGGTATCTGTCATCAGCCTGTCCGCTTCCCGGAGCCGTCCCATGCCCGCACGGATGGTTTCCCCCTCCACAGAAAGAAGCTGGGCTGCCGCGACGGCCAGCTTGTTTTCCGGCAGAAAGCTGTGACCGGCGGAAAGATTGTAGGTAAGCTCAAAGAGGATGCCTGCCTCCACCCGCCGGGGATCGTCCGCCGCTATGCCAAGCTCAATGGCAAACCGGTCCACCGCGCCAAACGGCGCATCCAGACCGTCATCCATCAATAGATACGGATCCTCGTACAGAAGCTCCGTGGCACTGTCACCGTAGAGCTTGTACGTCCGCACCGCAAGCTCCGCCGGCAGGCCGTGGAGGGCAAAAAACTCCATCAGCTGCCGCATGCCGGTCTGCAGGCGGAATTCCTCGCCGATCTGCTTCGCCCGTTCGGCGGAAATGCCGGAAACCTGGGCAAGGCGGCCCGGCTCCCGCTCCATGATCCGCAGGGTGTCCTCTCCGAAAGCCTCCACGATCCTGGCCGCCATCCTGGGGCCAATGCCCTTGATGACCCGGCTGGAAAGATAGCTGAGAATCTCCATGCTGGTCTGGGGCATGAGCCGCTCCAGAAACTCCGCCTCAAACTGGCGGCCATAGCTGGCATGATTGCCCCATTTCCCCGTAACCACCAGCCGCTCTCCCACCGCCGGCAGGGGGATCGTGCCGACCACGGTTACATTCTGTCCGCCCCCCACTGCCAGGCGGAGAACGGCATAGCCGTTTTCATAATTTTGATAGACCACCGCCGACACGGTGCCCTGTAATATTTCCATCTCCTGCTGCGCCAAATTCTTCCGCTCCTAACTGAATCCGCCGGGAAAACTCCTCCGGCGTTACTGTTTCCACACCGGAAAGCGTAACGTCTTCCCCTGCGTTTTTCTCATCGATAAGCAGCACGATATGCCCCCGGAACAGCCCCAGCTCCCGCAGAAGCCGCAGCCGCCGGGCAAGCAGCGCCGCCCCGGCAGGCTCTCCCAGGCAAACAACCGTTCCCCGTCCGCCGCTGAGCAGCCAGCCAAACGCCGCCCACAGCACGCAAAATATGCCAAACGCCGCCAGCGCGCCGATCCACACCTCCACAAGGCATCCCCCCGGGATCAGGATATGCGGGCAGCGCTTTCCGTGAGCCTGTACCATTCCCGGATATTTTACTACACTTTTCCAAGAAAAGAAAGACCTTTTTCGCAATTTCCGGCAGACACCGCTGCTTGTTCCAGGCGACACGATTTATTTACCGATTTTTCATAAAAGCCGCTTGCATCTTGGCAGGTTTGCGGGTATAATAAGTTAGATTATTTTGGCAACGGAGGGGGCAGCGGAATGAAAGATCTGAATCTGCTGGTCTTTCTGACCCAGCTTGGATTCACCGTTGCCTTTCCCCTCGCCGGCTTTGTTCTCCTGGCGATCTGGCTGCGGGACAAATTCGGCTGGGGAAGCTGGATGATTTGGGCAGGGCTGGCTTTGGGCCTTATCTGCGCCGTCACCGGCTTCCGGGACGCGCTGAAAACCATGGACCGCCTGTCCCAGGATAAAAAGAAGCAGGACCCGCCTGTATCCTTTAACGAGCACAACTGACTCCAACCGTTTTCAGGAGGTTTCCTATGGCCCCATTCAAAACTGCCCTGCGCACCACCGCCCCTGTTGCCCTGGGGGTTGCGGCCCTCACCGGGCTGATGCTGGTAATTTACGCCCTGGCGGGCTTCTTCCGGCTCCCGGTTTTGTGGGGCGCCATTGCCGGTATGGTGCTGGCGCTGGGGAATTTCTTCCTCATGGCACTGTCTGCCGGTGCCGCCGCGGACAAGGCCGGAAGTCAGGATGTCAAGGGCGGACAGGCTGTGATGCAGCTGTCTTACATTTTCCGGCTTGTCATTCTCTTTGGCCTGCTGGTGGTGTGCGTCAAGCTCCTGGGCTTTGACCCGCTGGCCTGCGTCCTGCCGGTAGCCTTTGTCCGGCCTGTGATCACCATATACGAGTTATTCCGAAAGAAAGGTGAGAAAACCCCATGAATGTAAGCGTTACAGGGCCATTTATCTATTTCACCATTCCCATTTTCGGTGGGATCAACGTCACCCAGACCATGCTGTCCTCGGCAGTGGTAACCGTGCTGCTGTGCGTCTGTTTTATTCAGCTGGGCAAGGGACTGCGCAAGCGTCCCACCGGGCGCCAGGTGCTGGTGGAAAAGGGCATCACCATGCTCTACAATATGACCATTCAGTCTATGGGAGAGCACAACGCCTACTGGTTTCCTTTCATCTGCACCCTGTTTCTGAGCAGTATCTGCGGCAGCCTCATCGGCATGACCGGCTTCCTCCGGTCCACCACCGCCGATGTGAGCACCACCCTGACCTGGGCGCTGATGGTCACCGCCGTGATCTGGTACAATAATATTTCCCGCAACGGCTTTGCCGGCTGGCTGAAAGGCTTCACCGAGCCCATTGTGGTCATGACCCCCATGAACATCATTTCCGAAATTGCCCAGCCCATCAGCATGGCCTTTCGTCACTTCGGCAACGTGGCAGGCGGCGGCGTTATCACCACCATCCTCTACAGCGCCCTGTCCCTGGTATCTGCCATCGTTCTCAATCTGATCGCGTCCAGCGGTGTGGCCATATCCATCGTGCTGCTGGTTCTTGCCCTGGGTCTCATTCTCTGGGGCAGAAAGGCCGGAAAAAAGGCTCCCCTGATATTCGGCATTCTCAGCGCCGTTCTCGGCTTCTTCGGCCTGCTTCAGGTACTGGGAATCCTCTCCGGTGTCCCCATCCTGGCTCTGGGCATCCCCGCTGTCCTGTCGCTGTACTTTGACCTGTTCTCCGGCTTTGTCCAGGCACTGGTCTTTACCCTGCTTTCCATGATCTATATTGCCGCCGCCTGTCCCCCGGAGGAAGCTCCCGTCCAGGCCTGAGCCGGAAACCGTTAACCTGTCACCCATAAAAATAAAGATAAAAACCAAAACATCATCTAGGAGGAACTTTTATGGAACTCGCTTCTGCAATCGCAATCGCCGGTAAGGCTATCGGCGCAGGTATCTGCATGGGCATCGGCGCTATCGGCCCCGGCGTGGGCGAAGGCACCGCTGTTGCCCACGCTCTGGACGGCATGGCCCGGCAGCCTGAGGCAACCGGCACCCTGCGTACCAACATGATCCTTGGCTGCGCCATCGCGGAGACCACCGGTATCTACTCCCTCATCATCGCTTTCCTGATTCTGTTCGCCCTGTAATCCCTTTTCGGATCCTGCCACGAAAGGAGGAATGGGCAAATGGATCAATTTGAAGCCTTTCTGGGTGTCAATCCCTGGACGGCTCTGTTTACCCTGCTGAACTTCCTGCTGGTATTGTACGTGGGCAAGCGGTTTCTTTACGGTCCGGTTATGAAAATGATCCAGGACCGTCAGAAAGAGATCGACGACATGTACGCCAAGGCGGACGAAGCCAAGTCGGACGCCGCCAAGCTCCGGGATACCTATCAGCAGCAGCTTTCCCAGGCCCAGTCGGAGTCCGACCGGATCGTCAGGGAAGCAACCCTCCGGGCTCAGAACCGGGAGGAGGAAATTCTGCGCAAAGCCAGCGCCGAAGCCGACGCCATCCGGGACAAAGCCATCGCGGACATTGCCCAGGAAAAGAAAAAGGCTGTCAACGACGCGAAAAATGAAATTTCCGGTCTGGCTATGGCCATCGCCGGGAAGGTGGTGGAGCGGGAACTGACGGATGCGGATCAGTCTGCCCTCATTGACCGCTTCATTCAGGACCTGGGTGACCCGTCATGACCGGCCCGGGCAGTGTTTACGGCCAGGCCCTTTATGACCTGGCTTCCGAGGAAAACCTGACCGCTCCCATTCTGGAGCAGATGCGTGCCCTGGCGGACAGCTTCCGGGCGGAGCCGGACTTTATCCGTCTGCTCAGCTCCCCTACCCTCAGCAAGGAGGAACGGTGTGGGATTCTGGACGACAGCTTCCGGGGCCATATACACATCTATCTTCTGAACTTTCTGAAGCTTCTGACCGAGCGGGGCTATATGCGCTCCTTCGATGCGTGCTTCAGAACGTTCACCGAAAATTACTACGCGGACAACAACATGTTGGAGGTTACCGCCGTCACTGCCGTACCGCTGACGGAAAAGCAGCGCCTAGCACTCACGGACAAGCTTACCGCTATCACCGGTAAGACCATCCTGCTGCAAAGCCGGGTGGATGCCGCCTGCATGGGCGGCATGCGGCTGGACTACGACGGACAGCGGCTGGACGACACGGTGTCCCACCGGCTGGATTCTATCCGGGATCTGCTGAAAAACACCGTACTCTGACAAGAAAGCAGGGACTGTATGGAACTGAGACCTGAAGAAATTACAAAAATCATTCGCAACCAGATCAAGAATTATGAAAACCGCATGGAGGTCAGCCAGACCGGCGTGGTCATTCTGGTGGGCGACGGCATTGCCAGAGCCTCCGGACTGGACCAGTGCATGGCAGGCGAATTGGTGGAATTCCCAGACGGCTCCTACGGCATGGCCCAGAATCTGGAGGAGGAAACTGTCTCCATTGTTATTCTCGGCTCCGATCAGGGGATCAAGGAGGGTGACACCGTCAAGCGTACCGGAAAGGTCGTCTCCGTTCCTGTGGGAAAGAACCTCATTGGACGTGTGGTGAACGCCCTGGGCGAGCCCATTGACGGCAAGGGCGCCATTGAGGCGGAGGCTTACCGCCCCATTGAAAGCCCCGCCCCCGGTATTATCGAGCGGAAGCATGTGAGCGTTCCCCTGCAGACCGGTATCAAGGCCATCGACTCCATGATCCCCATTGGCCGGGGCCAGCGTGAGCTGATCATTGGCGACCGGCAGACCGGAAAAACCACCATCGCTACGGATACAATTCTGAACCAGAAGGGCAAAAATGTGATCTGCATTTATGTTGCCATCGGCCAGAAGCGGTCCACCGTGGCCCAGGTGGTGGAAAACCTCACCGTGGGCGGCGCCATGGACTATACCATTGTGGTATCTGCCACCGCTTCGGAGCTGGCTCCCATGCAGTATATCGCCCCCTACGCGGGCTGCACCATGGGCGAATACTTCATGCACCAGGGCAAGGATGTGCTGGTGGTCTATGACGACCTGAGCAAGCACGCCGTGGCATACCGTGCCATATCCCTGCTGATCCGCCGTCCCCCCGGACGGGAAGCTTACCCCGGCGACGTTTTCTACCTCCACTCCCGTCTGCTGGAGCGCGCGGCGCAGCTTTCTCCCGAGCTGGGAGGCGGCAGCCTGACTGCCCTGCCCATCATCGAGACCCAGGCAGGCGATGTATCCGCCTACATTCCCACCAACGTTATTTCCATCACCGACGGCCAGATCTTCCTGGAGACGGAGCTGTTCAATTCCGGCATCATGCCCGCCGTGAACCCCGGTATCTCCGTATCCCGTGTCGGCGGCGATGCCCAGATCAAGGCAATGAAGCAGGTTGCCGGCTCCCTGAAGCTTCTCTACTCCCAGTACCGGGAGCTGCAGAGCTTTGCCCAGTTCGGTTCCGACCTGGACGCGGACACCAAGGCCCGGCTTGCTCTGGGTGAACGGATCGTGGCAGTGCTGAAGCAGAAGAACGGCACTCCCAAGGAGGTTGCCCAGCAGGTTTGCATCCTCTACGCCGTCACCCACGGCTACCTGACGAGAATTGATGTTGCCAAGGTTCCGGAGTTTGAAAAGCAGCTGGAAGAGCACATGGATCTTCGCTATCCCCAGGTGCTGGAAACCATCCGCACCACCGGAAAACTGGATACGGACACCGAGCGGACGCTGCAAAAGGCTCTGGAGGAGCTGGAAGCCCAGTTCTGCCCAGCGTAAGGAGGTATCGAGATGGCCGGTGTTTCCACAAAGGAAATCAAAAACCGGATCCGAAGCATGGAGAGCACAAAGCAGATCACCAAGGCTATGGAAATGGTGGCCGCCTCCAAGCTTCGCCGTGCCCAGGCGCAGGTCCTGAATTCCCGCCCTTATTTTGAGATCCTGTATAAAACCATTCAGAATATTACCGCCACCAACCGGGAGCTCAGCTCCCCTTACCTGCTGCCCCAGCCGGAGGGTACGGTGCTGTGCATCGTCATTGCCGGTGACAGAGGTTTAGCCGGCGGCTACAACAGCAATGTCCTGAAGCTTGCCCATGAGCAGCTGGAAGGGAAAGATGCCCAGGTGCTGCCCATCGGCAAGAAAGCCGTGGAGTTTTTCCGCACCCGGAAAGTCCCGGCTTTTACGGAAGCCTATGCGGACGCGTCCGATGTGTCCATCGGAGACTGCTTTTCCATTTCCAAGCAGGTGTGCAAAGCGTTTCTCTCCGGAAAGATTCGCAGTGTCTATGTGGCGTATACGAATTTTGAATCCATGCTTTCCCAATCCCCTGCCCTTATGCAGCTGCTTCCCCTAACGGCGCAGCAGGAACCGGAGGCCCACACCCCTGCCGGCATCGAGTACGAGCCCAGCTCTGAAGAGGTCTTCCAGGCCATTATCCCGGAATACCTGGGCGGCGTCCTTTACGGTGCCCTGTGCGAGAGCCGGGCCTCAGAACAGGCCGCTCGCCGTACCGCCATGGATAACGCCACTCAGAACGCCGAGGAAATGATCTCCGATCTCAGTCTCAAGTTCAACCGTGCCCGGCAGGCAGCCATTACCCAGGAGATCACGGAGATCGTCGCGGGTTCCTGATTTTTTCCTTTTCCCGTAAATGACCGAAACCAATCACAAGGAGTTGAATCCTATGGCCAATTCAAAAGGAACGGTGATCCAGATCATGGGTCCTGTTCTTGATATTCGATTCCCCGACAATCAGCTTCCCGCGCTGCTCAGCGCCATTCACATTCCCTGCGGTGACCGGATGATCACCGCGGAAGTGGCCCAGCACATCGGCGACAATGTGGTGCGCTGCATTGCCATGTCCTCCACCGACGGCCTGCAGCGGGGTGTGGAAGCGACGGACACCGGCTCCCCCATTACCGTCCCCGTGGGCGAGGAATGCCTGGGCCGGGTCTTCAATCTGCTGGGTGAGCCCATTGACAATAAGCCCGCGCCGGAAAACCAGGAACGCTGGCCGATTCACCGCCCCGCCCCCTCCTACGAGGAGCAGCAGCCCGCTACCGAGATTCTGGAAACCGGCATCAAGGTCATTGACCTGATCTGCCCCTACGCCAAGGGCGGCAAGATCGGCCTGTTCGGCGGCGCCGGTGTTGGCAAGACCGTTCTCATTCAGGAGCTGATCTATAATATCGCCACCGCCCACAACGGCTACTCCGTGTTTACCGGCGTTGGTGAGCGGACCCGCGAGGGCAACGACCTGTACAACGAAATGACCGAGTCCGGCGTTATCAGCAAAACCGCCATGGTCTTTGGCCAGATGAACGAACCCCCCGGAGCCCGTATGCGGGTGGGCCTGTCGGGCCTTACCATGGCAGAGTACTTCCGGGATGTAAAGCACCAGGATGTGCTGCTGTTCATTGACAACATATTCCGCTTTACCCAGGCCGGTTCCGAGGTTTCCGCACTGCTTGGCCGGATGCCCTCCGCCGTGGGCTATCAGCCCACCCTTGCCACCGAAATGGGCGCTCTCCAGGAGCGGATCACCTCCACCCGGGACGGCTCCATCACCTCCGTACAGGCGGTCTATGTCCCAGCTGACGACCTGACCGACCCCGCCCCTGCCACCACCTTTGCCCACCTGGATGCCACCACCGTTCTGGACCGGGGCATCGCAAGCCTGGGTATCTACCCCGCCGTGGATCCCCTGGATTCCACCTCCCGGATCCTGTCCCCGGAAATCCTGGGACGGGAGCACTACGAAGTCGCCCGGGCGGTGCAGAGCATCCTCCAGCGTTACAAGGAACTGCAGGATATTATCGCCATTATGGGCATGGACGAGCTGAGCGAAGAGGACAAGCTGACGGTGAACCGTGCCCGGAAAGTCCAGCGGTTCCTGTCCCAGCCTTTCCATGTGGCCGAGCAGTTCACGGGTTATAAGGGCAAGTATGTCCCCCTGAAAGATACCATCCGCAGCTTCAAGGAGATCATCGAGGGCAAGCATGACGACATTCCCGAATCCTTCTTCCTGTTCGCCGGCTCCATCGACGAGGTGGTGGCGAAGTACCGGGGCGGTGAAGCCAAATGACCCCTTTCCCTTTGAAAATAGTGACCCCCGACGGGCTGCTCTTTGACGGCGAAGCGGAGGAAATTCTGGTGAGGACCACCTCCGGTGACGCCGCGATCCTGGCCGGGCACATCAACTATGTGGCGCCCTTGGGCATGGGCCGTGCCGTTGTGGTTTCCGGCGGTAACCGCCGCACCGCCGCCTGTATCGGCGGCATGCTCAGCGTGGTGGATGGTGCCGTGACCCTGGTTCCCACCACCTTTGAGTGGGCGGAGTCCATTGACCTGTCCCGGGCCGAGGCTTCCCTGCAGCGGGCGGACAAGGTCCTCCACGATAAGCAGGCCTCGGATACCGACCTGCGTCTGGCGGAAGCAAGGCTTCGCCGGGCTCTTGTGCGCAAGAGCGTTGCCAGCAATCTGTAATAAAATGGGGCTGTAAACGCCGCACCGTCTCACACTGTGACGGGCACGTTTACAGCCCTTTTTTCAGGAATTTTTTCACAAATTTTTTCTTTTCCTCTTGTAAATTCCGCTGAATTGGCGTATACTTACCTATATTTCCTTAAGAGAGAGGATCAAGATTATGGAACTGATTTCTGTCAGAGACCTGTTTAAGCACACGGCGGATTACGCTGGGAAGACCGTTACCGTCGGCGGCTGGGTGCGCTCCATCCGGGCCAGCAAGCAGTTTGGCTTTATCGTGCTGAATGACGGTACTTATTTCACCCCCGTCCAGGTGGTTTACCACGACACCATGGACAATTTTCAGCAGATCTCCAAGACCAATGTAGGCGCTGCCCTCATCGTCACCGGCGAGCTGGTGCTCACCCCCGACGCAAAGCAGCCCTTTGAGATCCAGGCCGTTTCCGTTACCGTAGAGGGCCCCTCCACCGGAGACTATCCCCTGCAGAAGAAGCGCCACTCCATGGAGTTCCTGCGGACCATGCCCCATCTGCGCCCCCGAACCAACACATTCCAGGCGGTTTTCCGTGTCCGCAGCCTCATCGCCTATGCCATCCACCAGTTTTTCCAGGAGCGGGACTTTGTCTATGTCCATACGCCCCTGATCACCGGTTCAGACTGCGAGGGTGCGGGTGAAATGTTCCAGGTCACAACCATGGATCTGAACAACATCCCCAGAACGGAAGACGGCAAGGTGGATTTTACCCAGGACTTCTTCGGCAAGCCCACGAACCTTACCGTCTCCGGCCAGCTCAACGGCGAGACCTTTGCCATGGCCTTCCGGAACATCTACACCTTTGGCCCCACCTTCCGGGCGGAAAACTCTAATACCACCCGGCACGCCGCCGAGTTCTGGATGATCGAGCCGGAAATCGCCTTTGCCGATCTGAGCGACGATATGCGTCTTGCCGAGGACATGATTAAGTTTATCATTGCCTTTGTTCTGGAAAGGGCCCCGGAGGAAATGAACTTCTTTAATTCCTTTGTGGATAAGGGCCTGCTGGACCGGCTGAATCATGTTCTCAACTCCGACTTCGGTCACATCACCTACACCGACGCCATTGCCCTGCTGGAAAAGCATAACGACCAGTTCGAGTATCCCGTCCACTGGGGAAGCGACCTGCAGACCGAGCACGAGCGCTACCTCACCGAGGTCATCTTCCAGAAGCCCGTGTTTGTCACCGACTACCCCAAGGAGATCAAGGCTTTCTATATGAAGCTGAATCCCGACGGAAAGACCGTGGCTGCCATGGACTGCCTGGTTCCCGGCATCGGCGAGATCATCGGCG
>CAZVDH010000035.1:0-17824 GCA_964625595.1 uncultured Oscillospiraceae bacterium
AGCGAGACTGATGAGGAACGGCGATACTAACCGATTTCGTATTCGGTTCGTAAAAAAGGTACTGCTTGAAGCGCTGTATGTTCTTATTTACCGGTGTCCCATATCAGAAAGTGTCGCTGATCCTCATCCGCCCCTGCGGGGCACCTTCCCCTCGGGGGAAGGTGTTGGACTGCCAAATCACAGTTTTCCTGTTTGCTGTTTTAAGCCGATAACCTAATGCCATTTTATCCTGCGCTTTTCGCGCAGGCCGCCAGTGGCGGCGAGAAATGTATGGACTACGTTTTTGTGGCGATGCCGCTGACCGCGAGACCGCGGTCTCATAAAACGGTATTTAACCGTTTTATGAAAAACTAGTATGCGGCCCCCTCCGCCGGAGGGGGCCGCATATTAAGTGATTGTCATTTACAGCCAACCGGCATCCTCGGATTCCGGCTTGGGGCTTCGCATCAGGAGGTGGGAGACCACCTCTCTGGCGTTGGCCCCCTCATAGAGTACCCGATAGGCCGCCTCCGTGATGGGCATTTCAATGCCCTGCTTCCGGCTCAGCTCCCAGGCGGACAGGGCGGCATAATAGCCCTCCACCACGGCGCCCACCTGGGCCATGGCATCCCTTGGAGATATCCCCTGACCAATGAGGATCCCCGCCCGGCGGTTCCGGGAGTGCATGGAGGTGCAGGTGACGATCAGGTCTCCCACGCCGGACAGCCCTGCCAGGGTTTCCCGCCTGGCGCCCAGAGAGACACCCAGCCGGCCAATCTCCGTCAGCCCCCGGGTCATAAGCATGGCGGCGGTGTTGTCCCCAAAGCCCAGGCCCGCGACGACTCCGGCGCACAGGGCGATCACGTTTTTCAGCGCGCCGCCCAGCTCGGCACCGATGATGTCCGGGCTGGTGTAGACCCGGAAGGTGTCCGACATGAAAGCGGACTGGACGAATTCCGCCAGCGCCTTATCCGGCGACGCGGCAAGACATCCGGTGGGGATCCCCGCTGCCACTTCCTCGGCATGGCAGGGACCGGACAGCGCGGCGACGCTGTGGCCGGTTTCCTGGGCAACGATCTGGCTCATCCGAAGAAGCGTGTCCTGTTCAATTCCCTTGGTCACGGAGACCAGGGCCGCGTCCGGCT
This sequence comes from uncultured Oscillospiraceae bacterium, assembly GCA_964625595.1. Classification (GTDB taxonomy): domain Bacteria; phylum Bacillota; class Clostridia; order Oscillospirales; family Oscillospiraceae; genus Faecousia. The sequence continues at coordinate 1,125 of CAZVDH010000035.1, forward strand.
CCAGGTAGGGGGCAACCTGACGGGCAACCTGCCGCAAGGGGAAGGAGGGGGAGGCCATGACCACAAGGGGGCAGTCCCTTACGCAGGCGGGGTCCGCCGTGGGGGTGATCCCCTCCGGGAGGACGATACCGGGCAGCCTGGGGTTGATACGGGAAACCTTGGCTTCCTCCGCCCGGTCCGGACTGCGGAACCACAGGGCTGTCTGGATGCCGTTTTTGCACAGCAGGGTAGCCAGGGCGGTGCCCCAGGCGCCCGCGCCGACAACTGCAGCTTTCATTTGCTGTCCCTCCTGTGGAAGAAGTCGGTTTTGTTTTCCTCTCCCCGAAGCAGCCGGGCGAGGTTCTGGCGGTGCATGAAGATGGCGAGAATCGCCAGCGTTACGCCGCCTGCGCAAACCCAGTATTCACCCCGGTGGAGCACCAAAAACGCGGCGCCGAAGCTGACTGCGGCCAGAACGGAGGCCAGAGAGACATAGTGGGAGATAAAATAGACGGCGGCAAACACCAGGAAGACCACCAGGGCGACCCGCCAGTCAATAACGATGGCGGAGACAAAGCCGCAGACAATGCCCTTGCCGCCCCGGAAGCCCAGCAGTGCCGGGAAGTTGTGCCCCAGGGTGACGCAGACGGCTCCCAGAATGGCACCCTCGGATTGCAGGCCGAAAGGACGCAGAAGCCAGCCCGCGATCAGACACGCGGCGGCGGCTTTCAGCCCGTCCACCAGAATGACAGCCAGGGAGAAAAGTCCGCCGTAGTTCCGGAAAAAGTTGGTAAAACCGGCGTTTCCGCTGCCGTGGAGACGAACGTCGTCATGCTCGTGAAGCCGGGAGATCAGCACGGAACCGTTCACATTTCCCAGGAGATAACTGACCGCTGCGGCAATGATAAGGGAAAGCCACAAGCTCATTCTTCCTTGTCTCCTTTCTGCCGGATGGTGATCCGGACCGGGGTGCCCTGAAGACCGAAGACCTCCCGGATCTGGTTTTCCAGATACCGCTGGTAGGAGAAGTGGAAAAGTCTGGCGTCGTTGCAGAAGATGACAAAGTGGGGGGGCTTGGTTCCCGCCTGGGTCATATAGTAGATCTTCAGGCGGCGGCCCTTGTCCGTAGGAGGCTGCACCCGGGCGGTGGCATCCGCCAGCAGGGAGTTGAGGGCACCGGTGGTGATCCGGCTGGTATTCTGGGCATAGACTTCCTGGATCATGGGGAAGAGCTTGTCCACCCGGGAGCCGGTGAGGGCGGAGAGGAAAACAACGGGGGCGTAGAGCATATAGCTCAGACCGGCGCGGATCTGCTGCTCCTGATCCCGCATGGTGTTGGTTTCCTTGTCCGCCACCGCGTCCCACTTGTTGACAACAATGATGGCAGCTTTTCCCGCCTCGTGAACAAGACCGGCGATTTTGGTGTCCTGCTCCGTGACACCCTCCTGGGCGTCAATGAGGATCAGGCACACATCTGCCCGGTCAATGGCGTTGACGGAACGCATATTGGAGTACTTCTCAATGGCGTCGTCCACCTTGCTGCGGCGGCGCATACCGGCGGTGTCGATGAAGCAGTATTTCCCGGTCTCATTTTCAAAGTAGGAGTCAATGGCGTCCCGGGTGGTGCCCGCCACGTCGGAGACGATGACCCGTTCCTCACCCAGGATCCGGTTCAGGAGGCTGGATTTGCCCACATTGGGCTTGCCGACGATGGCAACCTTGATTCTGCCGTCGTCCTCGTCGTCTCCGTTTTCCTCGGGAATATTGGCAAGGACCCAGTCCAGCAGGTCCCCGGTGCCGTGGCCGTGGACGGCGGAGGTTTCAAACAGGTCTCCGATGCCCAGACAGTAAAAATCGTACACATCCGGGTTCGTGGGGCCAATGGAGTCGCACTTGTTCACGGCAAGGGCCACGGGCTTGCCGGATTTGCGCAGCATGGTGGCCACATCCTGATCGGCGGCGGTGACACCGGTGCGGACATCGGCGACCATGATAATGGCATCCGCCAGCTCGATGCCGATCTCCGCCTGCCGGCGCATGAATTTCAGCATATCATTTCCGGTGCCCGGCTCGATGCCGCCGGTGTCCACCAGCCGGAAGGTGCGGCCGCACCACTCGCAGTCGCCGTAGATCCGGTCCCGGGTAACGCCGGGGGTGTCCTCCACAATGGAGGTGCGCTGGCCGGTGAGCTTATTAAAGAGCATGGACTTTCCCACATTGGGCCGCCCGATGATCGCGACCAGAGGTTTTCCCATGAATAACACTTCCTTTCAAAAGGGGAGGGGTACAATTATTTGGCTGATTTTGCCAAAAGCTGTCAGATACGGAAAAAGAGGAAGACATCCGCCTTCCTCTTACCGTTGCGCTTTTCCTTACTCAGCCTCGACAGTCAGAACCTGACGGCCGTTGTAGGTGCCGCAGGATTTGCAGGCTCTGTGGGGCAGAACGGGCTCACCGCACTTGGGGCAAACCGTGACGCTGGGAGCGGAGAGCTTCCAGTTGGAACCCCGGCGCTGATCGCGGCGGGCCTTGGACACTTTACACTTGGGGACAGCCATAGTGACACCTCCTTGGGTTAACTGCGCTTTTGGCAGATTCTATATGTTGTTTACCGTTCGAGCAGCTGCGCCAGGGCAGCCAGCCGGGGATCCGGCTCCTTCCGGCAATCGCACGGACCCAGATTCAGGTTCTTGCCGCACCGGGGACACAGACCCTTGCAGTCCTCCCGGCACAGAAGCTTGGAATCCAGATTCAGCACGAACACCGTCCGGACGATCTCCTCCAGGTCGGCGCAGTCACCAACCAGAGGGAAAAGATTTTCATCCTCGTCCTCTTCGCTGTTCAACTCCGTTACCAGTACCGCGTCAATGGGAAAGGACACATCCCTTTGGAAGTCCGCCGCGCATCGGTCGCAGGTTCCGTGGATACGGGTGCTGACGGTGCCTTTCATCACAAGAACCCCGGCGGTGTTGCGCACCATGCCTTGGGCCTTTACAGGTTCCGTCACCGGAAAGCTGACACCGTAGCAAAGATCGCTCAGATCGAAAGATTCCAGGAAAGAAATACTGTCGCCGGGCACGGCCATTATGGGCTTCAGATCCAGCAGCATTTTGTTCCCTCCCCGTAGTCGTACCCGGATATTATATAGTAGAAACCTTGGTTTGTCAAACATTATTTTGTGTTTTTCCTTACTTTTTTCCGGTGTGCCCGGTCAGGTTCGGACGATTGTTTCACAGGACGGCATTATTCCCAAAAACGGAGAAAAAATACGCAGGAACAGTCATATAACCGGATTTTGTTAAAAATTATCCCTCCACTTGTTTCTCTCCGACACCTGTGATAAAATGGATACTGCCAGTCGGCCTGCCGGTTCGGTTCTATTTTCCTTTTGCTGGACATACCATGGAACAAACCCATGGCAGGAGCCCTCTCCTGCCGGAAGAGGAGGCTGGCTATGGAGAATATTTATGAGGATATTGCCGCCAGAACCGGAGGGAATATCTATATTGGCGTGGTGGGCCCTGTGCGTACCGGAAAATCCACCCTGGTGAAGCGGATCATGGAGGTGCTGGTGATCCCCGGTATTTCCGACCCCTACCGTGCCGAACGGGCCAGGGATGAATTGCCCCAGAGCGGCTCCGGCAGGACCATTATGACAGCGGAACCGAAATTCGTCCCCGAAGAAGCGGTGGAGGTTTCCCCCGACGGCACCTCCCGGTTCCGGGTGCGGATGATCGATTCCGTGGGCTATATGGTCCCCGGGGCGGTGGGCGCCGAGGAGGACGGAAATCCCCGGATGGTCACCACACCCTGGTATGACCATGAGATTCCCATGACCGAGGCGGCGGAACTGGGCACCAAAAAGGTAATGGAGGGCCACTGCTCCGTGGGCCTTGTGGTGACCACCGACGGCACAATTACGGACATCCCCCGGGAGGACTATCTGGAAGCGGAAAGAAAGGCAATTTCCGATATGCGCGCCACCGGGAAGCCTTTCCTTGTGATCGTCAACAGCCGGGAGCCGGAGGGCGCCGCGGCGGAGGAAGCAAAGAGCCAGATCGAAAACCGCTTCGGGATCACGCCTATGGTTGCCGACTGTCAGGCCATGGACGCTTCGGGAATCCGGGACCTGATGCGGCAGATTCTGTACGCGTTCCCCATGTCGGAGCTGCAGGTTCACCTGCCCAGATGGATGGATGCCCTGGAACCGGAGCATCCTGTTAAGGCGGCGCTGTACCAGGCACTGCTGGACCGGGCCGAGAAAATCACAAGCCTGGGTCAGGCGGAGCAGACCCTGCGGAGCCTGCGGGAGCTTCCCCAGGTCCAGGACTATTCCCTGCGTAGTGTGGACCTGGGCAGCGGCACGGTGGTTATTGCCATGGCGTTCCCGGAAGAACTGTTCTATGAGATTCTCAGCAGCCGTGCGGGAATGCCTATCCGCAATGACGGGGAGCTTCTGAAGCTGCTGACCGAGCTGAGCCGGATCCGGAAGGAATACGATAAAATTTCCGACGCCCTTTCCTCGGTGAAAGCCACGGGCTACGGGGTGGTGATGCCGACGGCGGAGGAAATGAAGCTGGAGTCTCCGGAGATCGTCCGCAAGGGCAGCTCCTACGGGATCAAGCTGAAAGCCGGCGCTCCCTCCATCCATATGATGCGGGTGGACATTGACACCCAGATCAGCCCCATGGTGGGGGATGAAAAGCAGTCCCAGGAGCTCATCGACTATCTCAAGGGCGAGGACCCGGATAAACTGTGGCAGAGCAACATTTTCGGAAAATCCGTATATGACCTGATCCAGGGCGGGCTGACCGCCAAGCTGGTCGGCCTGCCGGAGGACGTGCGGGATAAATTCCGGGGGACGCTGACAAGGATCGTCAACGAGGGGGCCACCGGCCTTATCTGCCTGATTTTGTAGGAAATTTCTTGACAGGAAGAATGTTGGGGAATAAAATATAGAAAAAACAAAGGAGGACCCATTATGGATAAGACCACCATTGTATATCTGTGGAAAGACCGGAAGCGTCATATGGGACTGCCCCTGAGCTTTACCCGCTACGCGCTTTCGGAGGACCGGCTGTTCCTTTCCGTCGGCCTTTTCAACATCCGGGATGAAGAGGTTCTGCTGTACCGGGTGCGGGACATCACCACGAGACGGACCCTGTGGCAGCGGCTGTGCGGCGTGGGCACGATTACCGTGGTGTCCTCCGACAAGACCATGCCCACTCTGGTTCTGAAGAATGTCAAGGATCCCACCATGGTCAAGGAGCTGCTCCACAAGAGCGTGGAGGAAATGAAGATCCGCCGCCGGGTCCGTGTGGGTGAGATCATGGCCAACGGCTGTGATCACGATCATGATGACGATGATGACGATTTCGACGACGACGATCTGGACAACGATACCTGATTTTCTTCCCCGCCGGGCTTTCCCGGCGGGGAATTTTTGCATGCGATTCGCTGAAACAGGAGAGGGGCACACTGGCGGCAGCCTTTCCGTGGATACTTTCGGTTATAAAAAGCTTCCAAGCCATAGGAAGGGAAAATGGCTTGGAAGCACGGAGATTCGGCGTGGGCCGCCGATAGGGAAAAGGCGATTACAGTCTCTTTTCAAATCCGCCGTGAATCATGGGGCCTTCGAAGAATGTAACAAACGCCTGGGGATCCTGAGAATGAATGATCTCCTGCAATTGTCCGATTTCGTACTTATTCACGGCACAAAAAAGAATGTTCTTGGGATGATTGGTATAGGCGCCGAAGCCTTTCCAGAAAGTGATGCCTCGCCCCATTTTTTTCATGATCTCTTCCTGTACGGTTTTTGTTTCCGTAAAGATCAGCGCTGCTACGTTGATGTTCTGGTCATGAAACTTGTCGGCTACGGTGTACAGGATTGCCACGAAGACGATGGAGTACATGGTGGTTTTGAGATTGAACAGGAACAGGCAAACAGAAAACAGCATGGCGTTGAAATAGATGGAAAGACGGCCGGTCTTGAAATCAGGATGCTTCTTCACAAGGCACATACAGGCAATGTCTATACCACCGCAGCAGCCGCTGCTTCGCAGAGCAAAGCCAACACCCACACCGCAGAGAATGGCACCGAAAACGCAGTTGAGCAGGGTATCGTCTACCAGTGGCGCCGTCAGAGGGGGAAGCAGGGAGAGAATCGCTGTCTGCACGATCAGAGAAATGCCGGTTTTTATGCAGAATTGCCGACTCATGATCCGGTATCCAAGGAAAAACAGTGGGATATTGATCAGAAAGTTGATTACGCCGACAATGTTCAGATCTTCCGGCAGCGTGATCAGCTTCCGGAGAAAGTATTCAACAATCTGCGCCAGACCGATTACACCGCCAAAGTTGATCCTATTGGGGGTTACAAACAGGTAGATGCCCAACGCCAGCAGGAAAGAGCCGAATATAAGATCCAGATACTGTTTATAAGCTTTCTTCATGGCATTCATTCTGTATTTTCTGACCGTACCAGTAGAAAGAATCTTTCTTGAATCTGGACAGATCACCGGAACCGTCATTGTGCTTGTTCACGTATACCAGTCCGTACCGTTTGTCCATTTCACCGCCGCCGGCACTGATCAGGTCTATAATGCCCCAGACAAGGTAACCCATGCAGTCCACACCGTCTTCCAGAATGGCTTTTTTCATTTGGGCAATGTGGGCATCGATATAATCGATGCGGTAAGAATCATGAATGGAATTGTCCGATTCCAGCTTGTCCTCCACACCGAGACCGTTTTCCACAATAAAAAGGGGCTTATGATAGCGGGAATACAGGTCGTTCATGGTAACCCGCAGACCAACTGGGTCGATTTGCCGTCCCCATTTGGTGATGCTGAGGTAGGGATTGCGTAAGGTTGTGATGGCGTTCCCGTCCGCGATGTTCTTCAGGTGCTCCGGATCGGTGGAAATCAGGCGGGAGGAGTAGTAGCTGAATCCCAGATAGTCGCAGGTGTTTTGAGCCAAAAGCGCTGCATCCTCCGGTTCTTCTTCCAACGTGACGCCCAACTTCTGAAAATAGTTGCGGGCAAAACCGGAGTAACTGCCGTTCATCTGCACATCAATGAAGATATAGTTTTTGTTGTTGCAGATGCAGGCTTCCATCACGTCATTGGGATTGCAGGAATAGGGATAGAAGCTTCCGGCTGCCATCATGCATCCGATTTTGAAATCGGGATTGATTTGTCTTCCCACCCGCACGGCACAGGCACTTGCCAGCAGCTGATTGTGGGCGGCGTTATATACGATTTGGTTAAAATCGGGATCCTCTTTATCAACCAGCAGACCGCCGCCAAGGTAAGGAATATGGGTGATCATATTGACTTCATTAAAGGTCAGCCAGTATTTTACCAGATTCCGGTACCGGAAAAAAACGGTGGATGCATATTTTTCGTAGAGGGAAATGAGCTTACGGCTTCTCCAGGAGCCGTATTTCTGAATCAGAGGGATGGGGACATCAAAGTGGCACAGGGTAACAACAGGCTCTATGCCGTATTTGCGGCATTCGGTAAAAAGGTCCTCATAGAATAATAGGCCCTGTTCGTTTGGTGTATTTTCTTCTCCAGTCGGAAAAATCCTTGTCCAGGAGATAGAAAGCCGCAGGGCATTGATCCCGCATTCGGAGAGCAGGCGAATATCGTCTTTATAGCGGTGATAGAAGTCAGTTGCTTCCCGGCTGGGATAATAGTCGTATTCGGTTTGCAGAAGATTCGTTGGATGGAGCATGGCATTCCATCTGCCATGGGCGGCATCGGGAAGGAAATCGGAGGAAGCAGGCAGTCTGCCGTCTTCCAGATAGGCCCCCTCGCACTGGTTTGCGGCCAGAGCACCGCCCCACAAAAAGCCGGAATTCTTTTTCATAAAAACCCTCCTGCCCCCTGGGAAGAAAGATCTTCCCAGGGGGGATGAAAGCTGCATCAGTTCTTCTTTTTCAGAGTCTCTTCGTCAAAACCGAAGACAATGGTAAGTGCGCAGGCAGCAACGATGGTAACTACGATAGCAATGACCATGGCGAGGATGGTATCTTCAAAGATGGGAAGAGCGAACAGGGAGGAGGAACCGTATTCGTAGTTGTGGGCTCCCAGAATGGCAGCGACAACACCGCCGATGGCACCGCCGATGGAGACAGCCCACATGGGCTTCTTCAGGGGCAGGTTGAAGCCGTAGATGGCGGGCTCGGTAACGCTGGCGAAGATACAGCCGACAGCAACGGACAGAGCCTCGGACTTGATTTCCTTGTCCTTGGCCTTGATGGCAATGCCCAGAGCGGCGCCGCCCTCAGCCATGTTGGACAGCAGCATACCGGGACGGAAGATGGGGTCATAGCCGTTGTCAGCCAGCAGCTGGACCATGGGAGCGCCCAGGGTCATGTGCATTCCGGTCATAACCATGTAGGGGAACAGACCCGTGAACACAGCCATAGCAATGGGGCCGGCAATCTTGTACAGACCCATGATAGCGGCGGTGACGTACACACCAGCCAGCTGACCCAGAGGAGCCAGTGCCAGAATGGAGACGGCGTAGGTAACAATCAAAGTGAGGGTGCCGACACAGATGGGCTTAAACACGCCGGGGATAACCTTGTTCAAGCCCTTTTCCACATAATAAGCAACGATTGCCAGCAGTAAAGCGGGAAGCAGGGAACTGCCGTAGCCCTTCAAAGCAACATTGATACCGAACAGGGTGACAGGTTCAGCGGCACTGACGATGCTGGTCCATTCGGGAGCAATCAGCGCGGCGGCAACGATCATGGAATAAATGGGAGTCGCGCCCAGCTTCTTGGCGGCGCCGTAGGCTACGGTGATGGGCATGAAGTAGAACGGAGCATTGCCAACGATGCTCAGCAGCTTGTAGGTGGAAGTTGCAGCAAAGGGACCATAGATCTTGGAGATCAGCAGCAGAAAGACCTTGATCATGCCGCCCGCGATCAAAGCGGGGATCATAGGCTGCACTGCGGCGGAGACATAACCGATAATGGTCTGACCGACGGAGAGCTTCTTGCCCTTGCCGTCACCGTCCGGATTCTCGTCCACGGAACCGCCGTCGCTGTAACCCAGCTTCAGCACTTCCTCATAAACCTTCAGCAGGTTCTTGCCGATAATGACCTGCAGCTGACCGCCCTGATAGGTGATGCCCAGCACACCGGACAGTTCGCCGATGGCTTTCTGATCGACCTTATCAATGTCCTTCACGGTCATGCGAAGCCGAGTCATGCAGTGAAATACGGAAGTAACGTTCTCTTTTCCACCGGCCAGACGCATAATAGATTCTGCCAGTTCCTGAAACTCTTTTGCCATATAATTTTCCTCCAAACTATTCTCCTGAACGGTGATGGACAGAATACTGCGGTTCACTTCTGCACCGACAATGCGGTCCATCTGATTCAGGGCTTCCGGATTTACCATGCCGCTGTCTTTTATGGTGATGTAAAGATGATCTCCCTCAAACCGTTTGCGGGCAATGTTTTCCGCCCCGCCGATGTGGGGTAAAATCGATTGTATAAATTCATCTTGCTTCATGGAAAATCCTCCTGATGTGTATCTTATGAAAGCGATGCGGGCCCTGCACCGCTGTTCAAACAAAAATAGAATCCGGGTACAGAACGACCATGGCATACCGATCCGATCACGGCACCAAATGTTCTGTCCCCGGATAACGTCCCGTTAAAACAGGTATCGCTCCTAAACGGACAAGGATTATATGTTTTTCTGGCAAACCCGATTGATGTGCAGCATAAGATAGAGAACCTCTTCATCGTTGCAGCACCAGCCACCTGCCTTTTGCAGGTAAGCAGTTACTTTCTTTGCGCACATATAGGTTTTGGGATACTCCTTTGCCAGCGACTTCACCATGCTGCCGCTTCCGTTTTCGCTCTGTGCGGAAGTCATAAGCCGCTGGATAAGATAGCGTATGTGCATGCTGAACCGGTAGTAGTTGTAGCTTTCTCTGTCAAGGGTGATGTTCAGCTCTTTTTCCACAATGGAATCAATATTGTCAAGGATCTGCAGAACTTTCACGAGAGAGTGAATGTCGCTGTTTTCAAATTCCGCGTTGATGAGGTGCATGGCAATGCTGACTGCTTCGGACTTGGGGAGCGAAACGCCGACATATGCCTTGAGAATATCCAGTGCTTTTTCCCCCAAATCGAATTCTTTGGGGTACAGGTGGCGGATATCATAAGCAATGGGGATCTTCAAATCCATTCCGCTGCGAAGCCGTTCCACGGCAAAATTCAAATGGTCCGCCAGGGTAAGCGGAAGATTGGGGTTCAGGGCGGTGTTCAGGGTAACCTGCGCATCTTCCGAAATATCTGCGCTTGCCAGAAGAATCTCCTGCGGGAGTGCGCTGAGCATTTCATAGTAGCGGGGCTCAATGTCATAGAAGGTTCGGTCCACATGGGAGATGTCTGTCAGCTCATAGGGAACCTTGGGAAACCCGATACCTCTTCCAATCACGATCATTTCCCGTCCCCGGGAATCCAGAGCAACTGCGGCGCTGTTATTGATTTTTCGAACAATCTGCATAGCACGTATCCCCTTACCATATCTGGATAAAGAAAAACCCCGGACAGCGATCACAATCATACTTGCAAAAAAGCTGCAACAAGCGCCAATATATACAAGTACAACTGCCGCTTCCGAGGAATAACGTGTTGTATAAGCATGATATCACAAAATGTTCATTTTTTCTATTCGCTGATTGCCTAATTCTCAAGGGATTTTTTTGTACATGGTGAATAAAATCTCTGATATTTGTCCTTTTGAAAGAACGGATGAAACGGGTTTGCAGTCAGATATCCGGTAACGAAAGAAAAACGGCAATCCCGAGGATGTTAAAATCAGAATAAGGAAAAAATTAAGAAAGCACTGCAGATATTTTCTTTACCACGGCGTGCTTTTGTGGTAAGATAAATAAAACTACATCCCGGGGGTATTTCCATGAATTTATCACGCAGGAGGGCGGGACGGCGGTGCAATTACCTGGCCCTTGCCTTTTTGATTCCGTTTGTCGGGATGCTTCTGGTCATGCTGATCAGCGGCTATAAGCCTTTCGGCAAATATTCCATGCTGTATTCCGATATGTACCACCAGTACTATCCCTTTTTTGTGGCCTACCGCAGGGCCCTCTTAAGCGGAGACTCTTTGCTGTACAGCTGGAATGTGGGCATGGGCATGGATTATCTGGGCCTCATTGCCTACTATCTGGCGTCTCCGCTGTACCTGCTCAGCGTTCTGGTGCCGGAACAGTGGCTTCTGTCCTATTTCTCCCTGCTGATGCCCGTCAAGCTGGGCCTGGCCGGCCTTTTCTTCGGGCTTCTGCTGAAAAAGCTCTATGGGAAAAATGATCTTCCCATTGCCCTGTTCGGAAGCTTTTATGCCCTGTGCGCCTGGGCCCTGGGCTACCAGTGGAACATTATGTGGCTGGACACCTTTGCCCTGCTGCCGCTGGTGATCCTGGGGGAAATTTCCCTTCTGCGGGAGCGGAAATTCATTTTGTATACCCTGACGCTGTTTCTGTCCGTTTTTTCCAACTACTATATCGGCTTCTTCACCTGCATTTTTGTAGCGCTGGTGTTTTTCTGCTATGAGATCTGCCGCCCCCAGGGGCTTCGCCGGTTCTTTGCGGACTTGGGCCTCATGGCGGTGTTTTCTGCCATTGCCATCGGTATGACCGCCGTACTGACCTTGCCGGCCCTGGCGGCGCTGCAGACCACCCAGTCCAGCGTAAACAATTTCCCCAAGGGCTTCCGGCTGAATATCGCGTCTTCCAATACGTTTCTGGGACTTTTGGATGCCATGCGCCAGGTGGCGGGCAACATGGGCGGAAGCCTGGAGCCCTCCTTCAAAGAGGGACTTCCCAACCTGTACTGCGGTGTGGGCAGCATTCTGCTGGGCTTTTTGTACCTAATGGCAGGGGAGGTAAAGCTGCGGGACAAGCTGTGCACGGTATTTTTGCTGCTGTTTTTCAATCTCAGCTTTATCATCCGGCAGCTCGACTATATCTGGCACGGTTTCCACTTTACCAATATGATCCCGTACCGCTTCAGCTTCCTGTACAGCTTTGTTTTGCTGTACATGGCCTACCGGGCCTGGCTCCTGCGGCGAAGATTCAATGACCTGCAGATTCTCACCGCCATGTTCCTGACGGCGGCAGTGCTGTGCTGTTCGGCAGACCTGACTGTCACCCGGACGGTGGAGGCCTATGGGCTAAGCCTGGACCTGCCGGTGTACCTTATTTATAATGCCTCTTTCCTGCTGATCTACACGGCTGCTCTGCTTCTGGGCCTGCGGAAGAAAGCGGTGCCCGAGGACGCGGAGCAGGAGGAAATCGTGGAGGCAAGGCGGTACCGGGAAAGGGCCCGGCTAGTCTCCCGGCGGGCAATGATGGCTGTCGCCGGGGTGGAAGTTGCTGCCATTGTGATAAACTTTGCGGTATGGTTCCCCGGGACCAATGTCTCCGATTACCCCAGGGGAACGGAGCAGGCGGCCTCCATGATCCGGTATCTTCACGAACGGGAAGCGAATACCCTGTTCTACCGGGCGGAAACCACCCATTCCCAGACCCTCAATGACGGGGCCCTGAATAATTACAACGGCATTTCCACCTTTACCAGCTCCGCCAATGTGCGAACCACGGAATTTATGAAAGCCCTGGGCTACGGGGCCAAAAACACCTATAACCGTTACTGCTTTGAGGAAAGCTCCCCGGTGGCAAACCTGTTCCTGGACCTGAAATATATGCTGGAACGGGACGGGCGGGACCGGACGTCCAGCTTCTTCCGGGAGGTGCACCACTATGGAAGCGTATCCCTGCTGGAAAATACGGCTTATCTGCCCTTGGGCTTCCTGACGGAGGATGCCCTGGGAGATTTGGATTTTTCCGGCGGAAAGGATCCGTTCCTGTTCCAGAACCGGCTGTTTTCCAGTGCCTCCGGGGTGTCGGGGGATGTGTGGACGCAGATCAGCGGGGAGAACATTTTCATCGCCGGAAACGGCGCAACCGTTTTAAGCGGCTCAGCAGACGGCTACTGCACCTATTCCGACTGCGAGGCGGGCTCCGATGTGACCTATACCTTTATGGTGAACCGGGCAGGCTTTGCCTGCATCTGGCTGGATCTTCCCAAGCGCAACGACTTTGTGGTAAGTGTCAACGATGTGGAGCTGTACCGGGAGGTTATCAGCCTGCCCCAGATGCTGGCGGTGCAGGATGTAGTTCCGGGGGATGCCATTCAGGTGCGGGTGCTGTGTGACGCGGGAGAAAATAGCAATATGACGGTGACTGCCGCCATACTGGATCAGACGGTGTTCCAGGAAGGCTATGAGAGGCTTGCCAGCTCCGTGTTGGGTCTGACGGAATTCCGTAATACCTATGTGGAGGGGATCATTGACTGCAACCGGGACGGCCTGCTCTATACCTCCATTCCGCAGAACGGCAACTGGCATGCCTATGTGGACGGGGAGGAAGCGTCCATTCTCCTGATCGGAGACTGCATGATCGGTGTGGAGCTGAAAGAGGGCATGCATACCGTCACGTTCCGCTACCGGAATGAGGCGTTTTCCCTGGGCTGGAAGATCACCGCTCTGTGCGCCGTCATTCTGCTTGTCCTGATTCAGGTGGTGTATAAGCCTGACTGGAATAAGCTCCTTTCCGGAAAAAACCGCCAGGGAAAATACGAAAAATAATAATCCAATTGAAAAGGCGCTGCCCGCTGTTTGACTTCTCAAACGCGGGCAGTTTATACACGAAAAACGGAGCGGGCTCAGTCATCAAAGCGGAAAATTGTAATTTGGCGAGCTTTTTGATAAATGGTGCGCGGATGGAAAATGGGACACGCCAAGGGCTCCCTTGTGTAAAGGGAGCTGGCGCGAAGCGCCTGAGGGATTGTGCAGTAAAACGTTTAAATTGACAACGAATCGGCGAAAAGGGACTACAAAGGGTACTGTCCGTTCTGACGATGGGTAGATATGGAAGTCTACCGTTACAACCCCTCAGTCAGCTACGCTGACAGCTCCCCTTACACAGGGGAGCCCTTGCCGTGTACCGCATCGGTACGCACACCACTGCCCAGACATCTCTACAAATTCCATTTTTTCGGCCTGCTGCTTCTGTTAGTCTCTCTTTTTGGGGCGGTAAAGCAGCTCCCGCAGGCCGGTGACAAGAAGCAGGCAGCCAAAAAGCTTTTTGAGCATTTCTATGGGAAGCATCCCGCTCAGAAAAGAAAAGCAAGCGGCGGCGGCGCAGCCTGCCAGGACCGCGGGCAGGAGGGGGCGGAAATGAAGCGTTCCCTGCTTCCATCGGAGCAGGCAGGCAATGCAGGCACTGGGGAGGAAAAACAGAAGATTGATCCCCCGGGCGGTTTCCGGGTCCATGTCCAGCACCAGCGTCAGCCAGAGCACCAGCAGGCTCCCGCCGCCTACCCCCAGGCCGGACAGAAACCCCAGGACAGTGCCCACGGCCAGGGCTGCCGGTATGGAATCTAGCATAGGTACCGGATCCCTCCCCAGATGATCAGCGTCCCCAGGCCCCGGTGAAGCCAGACGGTGGGGATCCGCCGGCCCCAGCGCCCGGCAAGATAGCCGCCCAGGGCGCTGCCGGGGAGGTATCGGAGGGCTTCACGCCAGGCAATCCCCACCGACAAACCGGTTGCAAGGATGGAGGTCAGGCAGATGGGCAGGATAATGGAAACGGAAGCGGGGAAAATCTCCTGGTCATCCATCCGGACAAGAAGCCCCAGCAGGGGAACCAGAACCATGCCGCCTCCCGCGCCGAAAAGCCCCGCCACGGCCCCTGCCCCGGCGCCTGCCAGAGCCAGACGAATCCTACGCTCCATAAAAAATCATCTCCCGGGAATAGATTTCCACAGGAGATGATTTTTATGCTTACGATCAGTTGCTCAGAGTAATATCCCGCCGGATGTATTTTGTGTTGCCAACGGTTGTAACCGCGGCATCCAGCAAATCCTCACTCCACTGGGAATAGGCTTCGGTGCGAAGATCCTCGGTGATCATATAGTTCCGGTAGGTAATATCGCTGTCTCCGCTGTAGTACATAACATGGCAGCCATACTCGGTTTCCACAATACCGGTGTCACCGGGCTTGCGGCCAGTGTCAAAGCACCAGTCGTTGAAAGCGGTGACCATTTCACCGGGATAGACATTCTCATACAGGCCGCCGTTTTCCTTGGAGCCTTCGTCCTCGGTCTTTTCGGAAGCCAGAGCGGCGAAGCTGTCCTCGGTGGCTTCCCCGGCTTTCCACTCTTCCAGAATCGCCTGGGCGGCGGTCATGGCAGCGGCCTTCTCCTCGTCGGAGTAGGTGGTGGTGCCGTTCTCGGTGGTGCCGCCCTCATACTTGACAAGAATATGGCGGACATTAGCCAGGGGGAAGGTGTTATTGGTTACACTGTCAAAATAAACAACGTAGTAGCCGTTTACCGTGGTCGTCTCGTTGCCGTCATCATCCGTGGAGGTGCTGGTGCTGGCAATATATGTTTTGTCTCCGGCTTTCCGGGTGCCGGCCTTAATCCAATCGGAAACGCTGGAACCAAGGGCGGTTCCGCGGGTATCCGTATAGGCGGTGCTTGCCGCGTTGGCGGACTCGGCGTTGATACTCAGCGCGGCAATGGCGGCATCGAGGTCTTCGACGGTGACGATTTCATCGGTCACCAGAGATTTCGCAGCCACTTCAGCAGCGATTCGGGCAGCCTCTTTCTCCGCGTCGGAGTAGGTGGTGGTGCCGTTTTCGTCAGTAGTGCCGCCGGTGAGGAACTTGCTGGTGGACAGATAGTACTGATGGTAAGAGTAGGAATTATAAGCGGTGGGATCTTCGGCGTCCTTGGCGGCGATCTCATCGTCCGTAAAACTCAGGCTGGCACGGTACTCGGCCTGATAGGCACTGGCCAGAACGTTGCGGGTGTAATAGTCCATGTAGGATTTCTTGGAAGCGCCGTTTCCGTACATGGCTTTCAGGTAGGCATCCGCATCAGAGAAGCCGTAGACTTTAGCATAGGAATCCAGATTGGAAGCGTACTGGTCAAGCTGGTCCTGGGTATCCTGGGGCAGCGTGAAGCCGGCAGCGGCGGCAGCGTCCGCGGCAGCGTAGGCGTTCTGGGCAGAGCTCTGGGCGGATTCCAGGAAATCATCTGCCCAGGTTCGTCCGGTTTCCTCGTCCAGAACCTGCTGATCCAGAGGGACTGTGGTGTCCAGGCCGAACATGGCGGCATAGCTGCCGTACTGGGAGTAGAATTTGTTAATGGAGTCAATGTAGAAGTAGTTCATTTCCACACTGTTGATTTTGTGCTCACCAACGGTCAGGGCAACGGTTTTCTTCTCCCGGACACCGGCGTTGGTAATGGTCTGGCTGACGCCCACCCAGATGAACGCCACGATCATGACCGCCAGGACGACGCCGAAAGCGATGGTGTAGATGCGAAGTTTTCTTGCTTCCTTTCTTTCGGAAAGCTGCTTTTCGGTGAGCTTTGCGGCGTTTTCTTCGGCGCGAAGCTTTTTCTTGCTGGATGCACTCATGGTATCATTTCCTCTCAATTGTTCCTTGACTGTTTCGATATATTTCCGATGATCCGAAAACAATGCACAGACCGAAGTATTATAACGTATTTTTGCGGTGTTTTCAAGGGGGAAAGGAAAATTCCCCGGTAAAAAGTGTAGTGTTACAATTGATGTGAGACCAAAAGACTAGAAAAAGGCGATTGA
>CAZVDH010000036.1:0-17659 GCA_964625595.1 uncultured Oscillospiraceae bacterium
TCTGCACGCCCTGGGTATCCAGAGTGCCGCGGATGATGTGGTAACGGACACCGGGGAGGTCCTTGACACGGCCGCCGCGGATCAGAACCACGGAGTGCTCCTGCAGGTTGTGGCCGACACCGGGGATGTAAGAAGTAACTTCCATACCGTTGGTCAGACGCACACGGGCGATCTTCCGCAGAGCGGAGTTAGGCTTCTTGGGGGTCATGGTACGAACAGCGGTGCAAACGCCGCGCTTCTGGGGGGAGGGCAGGGTGGTAGCCCGGTTCTCCAGAGTGTTCAGACCTCTCTGCAGAGCAGGTGCGGTGGACTTGTAGGTGGACTGCTGACGTCCGCTTCTCACGAGCTGATTAAAAGTAGGCATCTAATTTCTCCTTTCTTTTGTTCTCGCCCATCGGGCGGGGAAAATATTTTTCAGCGGGCTTTCGCCCGGAGAAAACAAGGGGTCATTCCACCACGGCAGCCGCCGCGGCGCCCACATCAATGCCGCAGGCCCGGCCAAGGGCAGCCATGCTTGGCACCCATCCGGGCTCGATACCGCACTGCTCACACATCGCCGCAATAGGCCCGGTGACAGTGGGATCGGCATCCAGGGCAAGATAAATCTCCTTCGCCGTGCGGTGCAGCAGCGCTTTCTTAAGCTGCTTGGCCCCCACCACGACCCTGCTTCGGGACGGGTCCGGGAGCGCGCCGGAGCTCGGGAGGACATAATCCTCTTTTTTATCCATACAAGATGATATTATACGCAAAAATCAGAAAATGTCAACAAAAATTGGAAAAGAAATTTTGTAATTCTGCTGATTTTTCAATTTCTTTTCCAATTGTCCGCCACAAATGCACAAGTGTCCCCGTCCCCCGCTTTCAGGGCGTGCAGGCGCCTTTCCACACGGGGGCCTGCCCGCTGCGGTATCGGTTCCCTTTTGAATCCGGAATGGGATCATTGACTTTTTTCGGCACATTTATTATAATAAAGATCACTATTTTTACCGATCCCGGAGGTCTTTTTATGAAACCGGATTCCAGTTTCCCCGCAGGCGGCACCCACCCCGATCCAAAAAAACCGGGCCGGCTGCGTTCCGCCTTTTCCCACCTGATCTTTCCGCTGGTCCTTTTTTACTGGGAAATTCTCTTTGCCTTCGGCGTAAACGGCAGGCCGGAGCCTGCCGGAATTGCTCATATTCTCCTGTTTTCCCTGTCGGCAGGCGCTGCCGTTCAACTGCTCAGTTCCTTGTTCCCCGCTAAGGTCAACCGCGTTCTCCGGCAGGTATTTCTGATTCTTCTGGCCGTACCCTACGGTGTGGAATATTTCGTGTACCGTCAGTTTAAGGTTCTTTATGACGTCTCCACAGTCATCAATGGCGCGGGAGGCGTGGTAACAGGCTTCATGGGAGATGCCATGCTTCTGATCACCTCCCCCACCGGGATCCTGTTCCTGGTTCTTCTGCTTCTGCCCGCCCTCCTGTACGCCATTCTCGGTTTCCGCCTGGACCCGGCGACCCGTCTGCGCCTGCGCCCCCTGCTGTGCTGGCTGTGCGCGGTGCTGGTGCTCTTTGGTCTTGGCTGGGGGAGCGTCCGTCTGTCCTCCTTTGCCTGGAGCCTGTACAGCGCAGACACCTACAATTTCGAGTCCGCCGTCCAGTACTTCGGCCTGCTCACCGGCCTGCGGCTGGACATCCGGTATATCGGCAGCAAAAATCAGCCTCTGGAATTTGAAGTGATTGTCACCGAGCCGACGGAAACCACGGCGGCGCCGGAAGCCACCGTGCCTGAGGAAACGGAACCGGTGGTCTACGGAAAGAACGAGCTTGATCTTCCCCTGGACACCTGCAAGGGAGACAAAAAGAACCTGGCAGACTATGTTGGCAGCCTGACCGCCTCCTCCAAAAACGCCTATACCGGCCTTTTTGCCGGTAAAAACCTGATCCTCATTACGGCGGAAGCGTTCTGTGCCGAGGTGATCGACCCGGAACTGACGCCCACGCTGTACCGTCTGGCCAATTCCGGCTTCCAGTTCACGGACTACTACCAGCCCACCAGCGCCGGAACCACCGGCGGCGAGGTGCTGAATCTGTTCGGTCTGCTGCCTACGGAGGGCGGCAGCTCCATGGCAATCCTCACCAGCCACTACGTTATGGATATGGCCACTTTCCTCACGCCCCTGGGGTATACCGGCGGCGCTTTCCATAACAATGACTGTACGTTCTATGACCGGCATGTGACCCACAACCGTCTGGGCTATCCCGACGGCTACATGGCCATGGGCAGCGGTATGGAAGCATACGTTTCCAACCAATTCCCCCAAAGCGATCTGGAAATGTTCCAGGGCACTCTGCCCAAGTACCTGGAGCAGGACGAGCCGTTCAACCTGTATTATATGACCGTCAGCGGTCACAGCGTCTACAACTGGTACAACTCCAGTGCAAAGAAGCACCAGGAGGAAGTCGCCGGTCTTGACTATCCGGAAAAAATTCAGGCGTATCTTGCCTGCCAGCTGGAACTGGAATACGCCCTGCGCTATACCGTGGAAGCTCTGGAGGCAGCCGGAAAAGCCGACGACACGGTGATCTGTATTTCCGCGGACCACTTCCCCTACGGTCTGGATGATTCCGCCTCCCTGGGTTCCATGCCCAACCTGTCCAAGCTGTACGGCTATTCCGTCAATACCCGCCTGGAGCGGGATCACAGCCGGCTGATTCTGTGGTCCGGCTGTCTGGAAGACCGGGAGCCGGTGGTAATTTCCTCCCCCACCTCCAGCATGGATATTCTGCCCACCCTGTGCAACCTCTTCGGTGTGGATTTCGATTCCCGGCTGATGGTGGGCAGAGATGTATTCTCCGACGCCGAGCCGCTGGTTTTCAACCTGTCCTACGACTGGAAGACCGATCTGGGCACCTACACCATGGCAGGCGGCTTCACTCCCGCCGCGCCGGACATCCAGGTGCCGGATGGGTATGTGGACCGGATCAACGCCATTGTAAAAAACAAGGTCCTGTACTGCAGAGGCGTTCTGAACTGCGATTTCTTCGGTGCCGTCCTGAAGGATCTTATTCCCGCAGCATAATCCTCTCTGTATAAGCATTTACCGCCGCCGGCAAGACCGGCGGCGGTTTTCACAGTAAAAAGCGGCGGGTCAGATGATCCGCCGCTTTTATCATTGTTCAATATGGGAGGTTACTCCTCGTCGTCCTCGAAAGTGAACTCCAGCGTCTCGCCGCACTTGGGGCAAACAATGCTGCCTTTCTCCAGGGTCTCCTCGTCGAAGTCAATGATATTGCCGCAGGAGCACTCTACCTCGTAGATGGTCTCCTCGTCGCCCAGGTCGAAGTCCTCGTCTTCGTCCTCGTCGTCCTCGTCGTCCTCATCGTCGTCCCAGTCCTCGTCGTCATCGTCATCCCAGTCGTCCTCGTCATCATCCTCGTCCAGGATGTAGTCCTCGATGGCGTCCAGGTCTTCCTCGATCTCATCCAGTTCGTCGGAGATGGCAATGGTGGTCTCCTCAATGTCGGAAACCTTCTTGGTCATATCCCCCAGCAGGTCCACGATGGCAGCAATCATCTTGCCCTCGTCAGAGGCGGTATCCAGCTTCAGGCCGTCCATCAGGCCCTTGAGGTAGGCGGACTTTTCGGAAATGGTCATGATAAACCTCCTTATTGATTCCCTGTTAACGGGATCAGGCCTTGGAACGGCCCAGGTATTCGCCGGTGCGGGTGTCCACCTGGATCTTGTCGCCCTCGTTGATGAAGAGGGGCACCTTGATCTCAGCGCCGGTCTCCACGGTGGCGGGCTTGGTCACGTTGGTGGCGGTGTTGCCGGCAAAGCCGGGCTCGGTCTTGGTGACCACCAGGTCAGCAAAGTTGGGAGCTTCCACACCGAACACCTTGCCCTTGTAGCTCAGGATGGTGCAGGTATCGTTCTCCTTGACGAACCGGAAGGAATCGTCCAGAACGGAAGCATCGATGGGCTCCAGCTCATAGGTCTCGCTGTCCATGAAGTAGTACAGGGAGCCGTCGTTGTAGGAGTACTCCATCTTCTTCCGCTCAACAAAAGCGGTGGGGTACTTGGCGGTGGGGTTGAAGCTGGTCTCGGTAACGCCGCCGGTGATGACATTCTTCATCTTCACACGGACAAAGGCCGCGCCCTTACCGGGCTTCACATGCTGGAACTCGACGACCTGCATGACCTTGCCGTCCATTTCAAAGGTGACGCCGTTTCTAAATTCGCTGGCAGAAATCATTTCTTTATCCTCCTAATGTATCTTCCCCTGCGGGGAGTCAAATGATTCGCATAGTTTCCATG
The DNA here is from genome assembly GCA_964625595.1 of uncultured Oscillospiraceae bacterium. GTDB lineage: Bacteria > Bacillota > Clostridia > Oscillospirales > Oscillospiraceae > Faecousia. The sequence goes on from CAZVDH010000036.1 coordinate 4,297, forward strand.
AAAATATTGTACTCTATCCGTCTATGTTTTTCAAGGGGGGATTTTCTGTTTTTTTTGCGGTACTTCCTCAGATAACCAGCAGATCTCTGGTAATTCCGGTAATATCCTCACAGCCGTCCTCCTTTAAGATGGTCACATCCTCAATGCGGACACCGAATTTACCGGGGATATAGATACCGGGCTCCGCGGAGGCTACCACACCGGCAGGCAGCGGCTCTTTGTTATTGCCATGGATGCCGGGGTTTTCGTGAATTTCCAGACCCAGGCTGTGACCGTAGCTGTGGCTGAAATAGAGGCCGTAGCCCGCGTCGGTGATGACTTTCCGGGCGGCGCCGTCGATCTCGCTGCCGGTCACCCCTGCCCGGGTCATGGCAATGGCGGTCTTCTGGGCCTCCAACACCACGTTGTAGACTTTCTTCATTTCCTCGGTGGCGTAGCCCACCGCGAAAGTCCGGGTGGTATCGGAGCAATAGCCCCCGTACAGGACACCGAAGTCCATGGTGACAAAGTCGCCCTCCCGGATGACCCGCTCCCCCGCCACGCCGTGGGGCATGCTGGTATTGGGGCCGGACACCACGATGGGGTCAAAGGACAATCCCTGGGCGCCGTTTTTATACATGCAGTAAATAAGCTCCGCCTGGGCTTCCAGCTCGGTCATCCCGGCGTGAATCCGGGGCAGCGTCTCCAGGAAAGCCTTGTCCGCGATGCTCTGGGCCTTGCGCATCCGGTCCAGCTCCCAGTCTTCCTTGACCGCCCGGAAGCCGTAGATCTTTTTGTGCATGGGGACAAGGGAAGCGTTCAGCTTCTGCTCAAAATCCCGGAATTCCTCCACGGTAAGATAATGTTCCTCGTAGCCCAGCTTTGTCACGCCGAAATCGGCAATGGCATCGTTCAGCCGCCGGGAGTAGGGGTGCTCCCGGTTCACTTCCAGCACCTCAAAGCCCTTGATGTTCATCTGGGCGGACTCAATGTACCGGGCATCGGTAAAGTAGCGGCAGCCGGAGGCGGTGACGATGGCAATGCCTTCGGCAATGTCAAACTCCGCGCCGTAATGGCGGCTGTAACGGGAGGTCAGCAGCAGGCCGTCGGCTTCCTCACCCAGCAGGGACAGGTACTTGTCAATGTTTTTCATATCCGATTCTCCTTTTTCTCGCGGCAAAAATAAACGGCAGCTCCAGCACATGCCGTGCCTTCAGCCAGAAATTATGATTGTCAATGGCCTCCACCAGGATGGAGGTGACCCCCGCCCGGTTTGCCCCCAGAGTGTCCGTATAGATCTGGTCCCCGGCCAGGGCCGCCTGCTCCGGCGGAATACCGAAACGGTCCAGGCACTGGCGGATGCCCCGGAGAAACGGCTTTTTTGCCCGGGTGACGCAGGGAATGTTATTCTCCCGGCAAAAGGCCGGTACTCTGTCCCGCTTGCTGTTGGAAACCACGCAGATGGTGATCCCGGAGCTTTTCATTGCTTCCAGCCACCGGGCCATGGATTCCGTGGGAATATTGGTGGTATAGGGGACGATGGTATTGTCAAAATCCAGCATAAGAAGCCGGATGCCCAGACTATCCAGCAGGTCCGGCGTAAGGGCGGTGAGGGACGGTACCATCACCTTGGGAAGCAGGGAAAAGGGCATATTCGCCGTACTCCTTTCATAGGATTTCTCATACATGCACTCCGTGCTTACCGGGTTAACACAGCAGCACGGGAAATAGTAATTTAATTGACAATTGACAATGAACAATTGTCAATTAAGGAATCCCTCCGGGATGATTTAAAATATAAAGAATCTGGAAGAAAACACACAGCATTATTTTAAAATTGTCCCGCAGGGACACAAGAATTGTCAACTGTCAATTGTCAATTCGGCGAAGCCGGATTATCTGTCTGCTGCGTCGGGTCGATATACATTTCAATTTTTGAATTATAGCACAGAAAGGTGGATTTGTCCATGGATATTATGCATTATCTTGCCATGACGGCGGCGGAAATCGGGGCAGATCCTCCGCTTCCGCCGAAAATCGCCTGGATGGCCTGCCATTTTTCGCCTTATTCTGCCGGGCTCTCCAACTGTCCCAGGCAGCTGCCCCCGGGATCCCTGCTGATTCTCAACGATTTTTCTCCCATCCACGGACACAGCCCAGAGGCTGTTGCAGATAGGCTCCGGGAGTGCGTGGAAGCATTTGGGTGCAGCGGCGTTCTGCTGGATTTTCAGCGGCCCGGAAACGCCGAGACCGCCGCCCTGGCGCAATACCTGGCAGGCAGCCTCCCCTGCCCCATGGCCGTGTCCCAGCCCTATGCCGGTTCGCTTACCCGTCCGGTGTTTCTCCCTCCCGTACCTGTGCAGACTCCGGTGCCGGAATATCTCGCTCCCTGGCAGGGTCGGGAAATCTGGCTGGAAACCGCCCTGGACGCCGTGAAGATCACCCTTACGGAAAAGGGCGCTTCCTTTGCGCCGCTGCCCCGGGCTGACAGCGCGCCGGGCGGCTTCCGGGACGAGACCCTGCACTGCCGCTACCGGATTACCCTTTCCGATGACAGCGCGGAATTTCTCCTGTACCGCGCCCGGGAGGATTTGTCGCCGCTTTTACAGGAAGCCGGAAAATATGGCGTTACCACCGCCGTGGGTCTTTACCAGGAGTGGGCGCAGAAAGCGTGACCGGGCATTGCTTTCCGCCTGGTTTTCAAAAACTGATAAATGATCGTTTTGCTGACTACTTTACCTTGTATGGTATGCGGTTCGATGCGGTACACGGCAAGGGCTCCCTTGTGCAAAGGGAGCTGTCACCAGTCCGCAGACTGGTGACTGAGGGATTGTAACGGAGGACTTCCGTATGTGCTTATCGTCAGAACGGACAACATTATCTTTTGTCCCATTTCGTCCATCTGCCTTCAAAATAGAATAGCCGTACCGCACAATCCCTCAGTCGCTTCGCGACAGCTCCCTTTACACAAGGGAGCCTTGGGGCGCTCCCGCGCCACAGCAACTGTCGGACCGTGTTAATGCGCTAAACGACCATTTTTCCGAATTTTCAAAAAGGCAGCAAAAAATCTCCCCGGGAAACCCGGGGAGATTCTTAGCACGCAGCAAAAGAGGGATTATCAATAGAACTTTCTCTTGTTCTTACGGGCAGCTTCAGACTTCTGCTTCCGCTTCAGGCTGGGGCTGACGTAATGCTCGCGCTTCTTCACTTCCGCGATTACGCCCTCCTTGGCGCAGCTCCGCTTAAAACGGCGCAGAGCGCTCTCCAGAGACTCGTTTTCCTTCACGCGAATTTCAGACATTGTTTTCCCTCCCTCCGACGCATCCGGCTAAATCCAGGATGCTTTCAGGGCCATACTGGCTTTGTACATTATAAGGTTTCTTTCCGCAATTGTCAAGAAAGAATTCTTTAATTTTACCGAAAGGTCGCGATTACTTCACAATCAGATTCACAAGCTTATTTTTCACCACGATGGTCTTGCGGATGGTCCCCTCCTGCTTTGCCAGGAACCGGCTGACCTTTTCGTCGGCCAGAGCCGCCGCCACCACCGTCTCGTCGTCGGAATCCGCAGGCAGCATCACAGTTCCCCGGAGCTTGCCGTTGACCTGCACCGCCATGGTGATCTCCGTATCCTTGCACTTTTCCTGGTCGTACACAGGCCAGCTTTCATAGGCAATGGTATTGTCGTGGCCCAGAATCTGCCAGATTTCCTCGCCCACATGGGGGGTGACGCAGGAGAGCATCTTGATAAAGCCCTCGGCATACTCCCTGGGACAGGTACCGTTCTTGTAGACCTCGTTCACGAAGACCATCATCTGGGCGATGGCCGTATTGAAGCCCAGGGCCTCAAAGTCGGATGTCACCTTTTTCACGGTCTGGTGGTAGATCTTGGTGAGCTTTCCGTCGTCGGTATCAGTGATATTGGCAGGCTCGGTGAAGAAGTTCCACACCCGGTTGATAAACTTCTTGGCGCCGGCAACCGCCGTGGTGCTCCAGGGCTTGGAGACCTCCAGGGGGCCCATGAACATTTCATACAGCCGCAGGGTATCCGCGCCGTAGTCCCGCACCACATCGCTGGGGTTCACCACATACTCAGGGAACCGCTTGCCCATCTTGATGCCGTTTTCACCCAGGATCATGCCCTGATGAACCAGCTTCTTGAAAGGCTCCTTCACAGGAGACAAGCCCTCGTCATACAGGAACCGGTTCCAGATCCTCGAGTAAATCAGGTGTCCCACGGCGTGCTCCGGGCCGCCCACATACAGGTCAACGGGCATCCAGTGCTTCAGAAGCTCCGGGTCGCAGAACTGCTTATCGTTATTGGGGTCGATGTAGCGCATGTAGTACCAGGAAGAACCGGCAGAGCCGGGCATGGTAGAGGTCTCCCGGACGCCGTGGATGCCGTTCCGATCATATTTCTTCCACTCGGTGGCGTTCTCCAGTGGGGCCTGGCCGTTCCGGCCCTTGTAGTCCTCCAGCTCAGGCAGAATCAGAGGCAGTTCCTCGTCCGGCAGGAAGTAGGTCTTGCCGTCGTCGGTGTACACACAGGGAACCGGCTCCCCCCAGTACCGCTGCCGGGCGAAAATCCACTCCCGGAAGTGGTAGTTGTTCTTTCTTCTGGCAACACCCATTTTTTCCAGCTTGCAGGTAATGGCTTCCTTGGCCTCCTCCACGGTCATACCGGTGAATTCCTCGGAGTTCATCAGCTTACAGCCTTTTCCCAGGTAATCCTGCTTCTCAAAGGCATGCTCCGACACATCCGCCCCGTCAATGACCTGGATCATGGGGATATTATGCACCTGGGCATATTCAAAGTCACGCTGGTCGTGGCTGGGCACCGCCATCACCGCGCCGGTACCGTAATTGGCCAGAACGAAGTCGCCGATAAACACAGGCACTTCCTTGCCGTTTACGGGGTTGATGGCATAGACGCCCTGAAGCCGGCAGCCGGACTTGCCCTTGTTCAGCTCGGTGCGGTCCATGTCGCTCTTCTTGAGGGTCTCGTCAATGTACGCCTGGACCTCTTCCCGGTTCTGCACCCGGTCCATAAGGGACTGGACGATTTTGCCGTCAGGAGCCAGCACCATAAAGGTAATGCCGTAGATGGTTTCGATACAGGTGGTATAGATGGAGAATTCGCCGCCGCCCACCAGCCGGAAGTCCACCTCCACACCGGTGGATTTTCCGATCCAGTTGCGCTGGATCTCCTTGGTGGACTCGGGCCAGTCGATCTCGTCCAGACCCTCCAGGAGCTTTTCGGCAAAGGCGGGCTGGTCAATGACCCACTGCATCATGTTCTTCTTGACCACGGGATAGCCGCCCCGCTCGGACTTGCCGTCGATAACCTCGTCGTTGGAAAGCACGGTGCCCAACTCTTCACACCAGTTCACCGGCATCTCGATCCGCTTTGCGTAGCCCGCCTCGTACAGCTTCTTGAAGATCCACTGGGTCCACTTGTAGAAAGACGGGTCGGAGGTGGCAATCATCTTGGACCAGTCGTAGTCAAAGCCCAGTTCTTTCAGCTGGGCGGAGAAAGTCTTGATATTCTCCTGGGTAAAACCGTTGGGATGGTTGCCGGTGCTCACCGCGTACTGCTCCGCCGGCAGGCCGAAGGAATCGTAGCCCATGGGGTGCAGCACATTGTAGCCCTGCATCCGCTTCATCCGGGACATGATATCCGTGGCGGTATAGCCCTCGGGATGCCCTGCGTGCAGACCCACGCCGGAAGGGTACGGGAACATGTCCAGCACATAGTATTTGGGCTTGGAAAAATCCCGCACATCCGTGTGGAAAGTGTCATGCTCTTCCCAGTATTTGTGCCACTTGGCTTCAATGCTTGCATAATCGTAATTCATTGTGAATCCGCCTCTCTTCACACGGTCGGTTCCGTGACAATCTCTTTCAGTTCAATTTTTTCCCCGTCGGCCCACAGACGCTCCAGGCTGTAGAATTCCCGGGCCTCCGGCGTAAACACATGGACCACCACCGCGCCGAAGTCCAGCAGCTCCCAGGAGTTCCCCCGGTGGCCCTCCCGGCCCAGCATGGTCTCTCCCAGCTGCTCCAGGGTGTATTCCACGCAGTCGCACAAAGTTTTTACATGGGTATTGGAGGTGCCGGTGCAGATGATGAAATAATCCGCCAGGCTCGTCACCCGGTCCACCCGCAGGACCTGGATGTCCAGTCCCTTTTTGGAATCCAGTGCCCTGGTTGCTTCATAGGCGATCTCTTTAGGCGTTAACATAATTTCTTTTCCTTTCCTTTATCCGAATGGGAATCCACGCTTTTATCAGATGCGTTTCAGCCAGTCCAGCGCCTGCCGGGATTCCGGGGAGACCTCGCTGCCCTGGTTTTTCAGGTGCACCAGCGTCATTTCCAGACCCAGCTTCAGAGCGGCCTGCAGATCCGAAAAGGCTAGCTTTCGCAGCTCCTCCACCCCGGGGAAGTCCCGGTTCGGCTCCATATAGTCTGCCACATAAATGATGGCTTCCAGCACATTCATATCCGCCTTTCCCGTGGTGTGATGGCGAATGGCGGATACCACCGCTTTATTTTCCCCAAAGATCCGCTCCGCAACCAGACTTCCCGTGAGAGCGTGGAGGGTTTTGGGGTATTTTTTTGAAAAATCATCCAATAGTGTACCATAGGCCCGGCACAATGTCAACTGAAGCGGGCCGTCCAGGGCCTTTGTCACATCGTGGAGCATCCCCGCCCGGGCAGCGTCCACCGTGTCCGCCCCCCAGCGCTTTGCCAGCTCCACCGCCGTGTCCCGGCAGCCCAGCACATGGCGCACCCGGTTGGGGTTCAGCAGGCCGACGACCACCTGCTCAAGGCGGTCCATAGGAAGATTCTTCCAGTCGCTTGCGGTATGGTACAGGCCGTTTTTCACGATATAGTCTTCCACCGCCGGGTCCAGAAACTCCGATGCGCACCGGAACGCCAGCAGCCGTCGAAGCTGGGTGGAGGAAATCTCACAGGGGATAGTCTCCGCCGCCGTGACCTTTGCCCCCAGTTTTTCCAGAGCGGTAATCCCTGCGGGCAGGAGGTTTTTTTCCTGTTTACCTCCCCGGGGCAGAACGGCAATGGCGGCCGCTTTCACAATACGATCTGCCTGCTGCCATTTGGGCAGGCTCAGGAGCATATCCGAGCCCACCATGAGTGTAAGCTCCGCTCCCGGATACCGCTCCCGCAAATCCAGCAGGGTCTGCCAGGTGTAGCTGTCGCCCTGCCGGCTGACCTCCAGGTCGGAAACCTCCAGATTGGGGTAAGCGGCAGCAGCCAGCCAGACCATCTCCAGACGCTGCTCCGGTGTGGGTGAACCCTCGGGAATCTGTTTGCCCGGGACCTGCCGGGCCGGAATCATCAGAACCCTGTCAAGGCCCAGCGCCTCCGCACCCCGGACCGCCGCCCGGATGTGGCCGATATGGGGCGGGTTAAAGGTCCCGCCGAAAATGCCGATCCGTTCCATAAACACACCCCTTTCAGGATCTTTCCCCTAAAATATCAGTTCTCTTTCTTTTCCTGTCTGCGGGCAATGGCCTGGTCAATGGCCTGCTGGCGGAAATACGCGTTGCGCTCCTCCCGCTGCCGCTTCATGGCCTGCCGCCGTGCCCGGGCGCCCTTGCGCACGGGGTCGGCCTTGCTGGCAGGAGTGGGCTTCCGTTTGGCCCGGCCCGTCTCGTTGCGCTGGGCCTGGCACTTCTCGCTGAAACGGTAGATCACAAATTTGGAACCGATGCAGGCAATTCCGTCGGCGCCGGTAGCTTCGCACAGGGCGTCGCAGGCTTCCCGGGCAGTCATCAGCGCCCCCTCCAGCACCCGGCCCTTTACCAGCTCCCGGGCGGTAAGCTGGGTGTCGGCTTCCTCCGCCACCGCCTGGGTGACGCCCTCCTTGCCCACAATGAGGGTGGTATCCAAAGTATTTGCCCGGGCACGCAATTCCGCCCGTTCCTTACTTGTCAGCATAGCCTGCCTCCTTCAGCTTTTCATAGAACACCTTTAGCGCGTTTGCCCGGTGGGACACGCTGTTCTTTTCCGCCGGGCTGACCTGGGCAAGGCTCTTGCCGAAAGGCGGATAGTAGAAAATGGGGTCGTAACCGAAGCCCCCCTCCCCGGCAGGATAGCGCAGAAGTTCCCCGTGGACCTCCCCCCGGGCCTGAATGACCTTTCCATCGGGGGTCACAAAGGTAATGACACAGACAAATTGAGCCTGGCGCTGACCGTCGGGCACATTCTCCGTGTTTTTCAGCAGCAGCTGCAGCCGCCCGAAGTCGTCCAGGGAATCGTCAAAGCCGTACCGGGCGGAGTAGATCCCCGGCTCGCCGCCCAAAGCGTCCACGCAGATGCCGGAGTCGTCCGCCAGAGCGGGCAGCCCGGTGGCTTTCATCACAGCCTCCGCTTTCAGAAAGGAATTTTCTTCAAAGGTGGAGCCGGTTTCCTCCACGTCAATGTCCACCCCAAGCTGGCTTTCCAGCACCAACTCCATGCCGAATTTCTCGGTGATCTGGCTGATCTCCACCAGCTTATGGGGATTTTTGCTTGCAAGAACTACTTTCATGGTCTCTCCTTTGTCAAATCAGGGCTTCCACAAAGGCCCGGGCCTCAAAGGGCATCAGATCCTCTGCCTTTTCCCCCACCCCGATGAACTTCACCGGAATCTGCAGGGCATCCGCCACGGCAATAACGATGCCGCCCTTGGCGGTGCCGTCCAGCTTGGTCAGGGCAATGGCGGTGACACCGGCGATTTCCTTAAACTGCTTTGCCTGAATCAGGCCGTTCTGGCCCGTGGTGCCGTCCAGCACCAGCAGGACCTCCTTGGCCGCTTCCGGCAGCTCCCGCTCCACGATCCGGCTGATCTTGTTCAGCTCGTTCATGAGATTGGCCTTGTTGTGCAGCCGTCCGGCGGTGTCGATGATGATGACATCGGTTCCCCGGGCCTTTGCCGCCTGGATGCCGTCATACACCACGGCGGCAGGGTCCGCCCCCTCGTGCTGCCGCACCAGCTCCGCGCCGGTTCGCCCGGCCCAGATTTCCAGCTGGTCCGCCGCCGCTGCCCGGAAGGTATCCGCCGCCACCAGCAAAACCCGCTTTCCGGCTTCCACCTGCTGCTTGGCGATCTTGCCGATGGTGGTGGTCTTTCCCACGCCGTTGACCCCGATCACCAGGATCACGCTGGGGCGGGTGCTGAGATTCAGGGTCGGATCTCCCACGTTCAGCATGTCGGTAAGGATCTGGCGCAAAGCTTGGCGTGCCTCCTCTGTCTGCTTCAGGTGCTGCTCCCGCACCGTCTTTCTGAGCCTCTCCACCGCCTTTCCGGCAGTCTCCACACCCAGGTCCGCCATGATGAGGCACTCCTCCAGCTCGTCGTAAAAATCATCGTCAATTTCGGAAAAGCCGGTAAAGACGCCGCCCAGGGTATTGCTCAGCGCGGCCCGGGTCTTTGCCATTCCGGCCTTGATTTTTTCAAAAAAGCCCATAACTCTCCCCCAAATACAATAGATATAAGATACGAGATATAAGATATTAGATAATTGATTGTGTTTGAAAGAGAAAATGATTATCTCATATCTCTTATCTCATATCTTATCTCTCATTCTGCAATGCCCAGCATCTCGGACATCTGGTTTAAGTCCAGCCGGAGCAGCTTGGACACGCCCTGCTCCTGCATGGTCACACCGTAGAGCACATCGGAAGCCTCCATGGTGCCCCGGCGGTGGGTGATGACAATAAACTGGGTCTTCTTGCTCAGGTTGCGCAGATACCCGGCAAACCGCTCCACGTTCCGGTCATCCAGGGCCGCGTCGATCTCGTCCAGGAGGCAGAACGGCGTGGGCCGGACTTTCAAAATTGCGAAGTACAGCGCCGTGGCGACAAAAGCCTTTTCACCGCCGCTGAGCAGGGTAATCGTCTTGAGCTGCTTTCCGGGGGGCTGCACCCGGATCTCAATGCCGCAGGTTAAGGGGTTCTCCGGGTCCTCCAGCATCAGCGCGCCCTTGCCGCCGCCGAACATTTCCTCAAAGACCTGGCCGAAATAGTGGTTGATCTTTCCGAATTCCTCCACAAAGATCGTGGTCATTTCCTTGGTGATGTCCCGGATGATGCTTTCCAGCTCCCGCTTGGAGGTGAGGACGTCGTCCCGCTGGGAGGCAAGGTAGGTATAGCGCTCGTTCACCCGGGCGTATTCCTCGATGGCGCCCAGATTGGGGGTGCCCAGGGCGCCGATCTTCCGTTTCAGCTCGGCGATGCGCCGGTTTCCCGCCGCTGTGGATTCCAGCTCCACCCGCTTCTCCGCCGCTGTGCCGGGGGTCAGGCCGTAGGAATCCCACAGCTTGTCCACGATTTGCCGTTCCTCCATGGCGCTGGTGACTTTCTTCTGTTCCAGCAGGGCGCTGGCCCGCTCCATATTGAGAATATCCTTGTTTTTTTCCTGGGCCTCCCGCTCGGTGCGGGTCTTGTCCGCCTCGGTCTTCGACCGGTCGGTCATCATGCTTTGCAGCCGGTGGGCGCATTTTTCCGCCTCGGCATCGTTTTCTTTCTGCCGCTGGGAAAGAGCTTCCATCTCTTCCTCCAGACGGCGGGAATCCGCCTCCATGACCTCGATGAGGGCCAGCTTCTTTTCCCGGTCCCCCTCCATGGCGGCGCGCAGCTGCCGCAGGTCCTCCATATGGGCCTGGGCGGTGGACTGCTCCGCCTCCAAGGCAGCTTTTTCCGTCTTCCTGGCAGTCATTTCCTCGGTGATCGTGTTTGCCTTTTGGGCTGCCTCGGTCTGGCTGCCCTCCAGAGTCAAAAGGGACGCCCGAATCTCGGACAGCTCCCGGGTCTCGGACTGGATCTTCCCGGTCTGAACGGAAAGCCGCTCCCGGTCGGTTTTGTCCCGTTCCCGCAGGCTGTCATACTCCCGCTGGGCAGACTCCCGGGCATCATTGATGGCATTCAGCAGAATCTCATGCTGGGCGCGGGTGCCCTCCAGCCGCAGGACCTGATCCTGGGCCTCCCGGAGCTGCTCCTGGGCGCCCGTTAACTGGAACGTTACTTCCTCGGCAAGGCGCTTTGCTTCCCCCGCCTCAGCCTGGGCAGCCAGCACTTCCTCCTGCAGCTGCTTTTCTTCCCGGGTGAGCTTTTCCAGCTCGTTGGACCGGGAGAGAATACCCGCTTCCTTATTCACGGAGCCGCCGGTCATGGAGCCGCCGGGGTTCATCACCTGGCCGTCCAGGGTGACGATCTTAAAGCGGCTGTGGTATTTTTTCGACATGGCGATAGCGGCATCCAGATCCCGGACGATCACCGTCCGGCCCAGGAGGTTCTCCACCACCGCCCGGTAGCGGTCCTCGCAGCTTACCAGCCGGGAGGCCACCGCCACAAAGCCCCGGCAGTCTTCCAGACCATTTTCCTGGAGCTCCCGGCCCTGGATTCCCGTCAGAGGCAGGAACGTTGCCCGTCCCCCGCCGGTGCGCTTGAGGTAGGCAATGGCTGCCTTGCCGTCGGCTTCCGAGGACACCACGATCTGCTGCATAGCCGCCCCCAGGGCAATCTCGATGGCAACAGTGTATGGGTCATCGGTGCGGATCAGCCGGGATACCGGCCCGTGGATATTGCGAAGAGCGCCCCGTCCGGCCTCCTGCATCACAAGGCGCACCGATTTCTGATAGCTTTCAAAGTCCCGCTCCATGGCCCGGTAGACCTTGGCCTTGGCGCTGACGCTGTTCAGCCGGGTATTCAGCTCACCCAGCTTTTCTTCCGCCGCTGCCTGCCGCTTCCGGCGGGACTCCTGCCGGAGGGTATAGCCCGCGATGGTGTTACCTGCAGCGGTGACCGCCTCCCCGGCGGTTTTTAAATCTGCCAGGCAATCGTCCAGATTTTTCCGTGCCTCCGCCTGCCGTACTTGCCCGGCGGCAAGGTCCTCCGAAAGGACGGAAAGCCTCTCCTCCGTCTGGGCAATGGCGGTTTCCAGGCCCTTTACATCCGCCTCCCGGCCCGCAAGGGCTGCGGAAAGGGAGCCTTCCTTGCCCCGCAGCTCCAAAAACTGCCGGGTAAGACCCTCGCTGCTGGCGGTCATGGCGGCAAGCTTCCGTCCCAGGGCGTCCAGGGCCGCGTCCTTTTCCCGGAGCAGCGTCCCGATCTCGTCGATACGCTGAACGGTCTGGCGAATCTGGGTGTCGATGCCGCCGGAGCGGTCCTCCTGGCCCTGCAATTCCTCCCGGATTCTACTGATATTCGCGGTATTGTTCTGCACATTTCCCCGGAGCACCGCGATCTGGCCGTCCAGCTGCTGGTGGGTGCCCTGGAGCATGGACATATTCTGCCGTACCGCTTCCAGCTGCCCGTCCTTTTCCCGGAGGGCTTCCCCCAGAGCTTCCGCCTGGCGGTACATTTCGTCCAGATCGTCGTGGGCCTGCTGCAAAACAAAGGCCGCGGAGGCATAGTCTTCCTCCGCTTTCTTGGCGGCGGCGGAAAGCTTTTCCAAAGTGTCCAGCCACACCGTGACCTCCACACCCTGCAGTTCCTCTTTCATGGCAAGGTACTGCTTTGCCTTTTCGGACTGCTCCCGCAGGGGTTCAATCTGCAGCTCCAATTCGGAAACCTTGTCCCCGATACGAAGCAGGTTATCCTCGGTGCGCTCCAGCTGCCGCTCCGTCTCCTCCTTGCGGTGGCGGTACTTGGAAATACCCGCCGCTTCCTCAAAGATCTCCCGGCGGTCCCCGCTTTTCAGGGCGAGGATTTCATCGATACGACCCTGGCCGATGTTGGAGTAGCCCTCCTTGCCCAGGCCCGTGTCCATAAACAGCTCGTTAATGTCCCGCAGCCGGGCGGACTGGCGGTTAATGTAGTATTCCCCGTCCCCGGAACGGTAGTAGCGCCGGGTGACCATCACCTCGTCGGCATCATAGGCCAGGGCCCGGTCCGTATTGTCCAGGGTCAGAGTGGCCTCGGCAAAGCCCACGGCGGGCCGCTTCTGGGTTCCGCCGAAGATCACATCCTCCATCTTCGCGCCCCGGAGGGTCTTGGAGCTCTGCTCGCCCATGACCCAGAGGATGGCGTCGGAAATATTCGATTTTCCGGAGCCGTTGGGCCCAACGATGGCGGTAATATCGTCACCGAACCGGATCAGCGTCTTATCCGGGAAGGACTTAAAGCCCTGTAATTCCAATGATTTCAGATACACAGCAAAACCTCTGCAACACAAATTATAATGAATCAGTTTATTATACTCGCAGGCAGGAAAAAATGCAAGAAATTCTTTCTCAAATCGGGAATTTCTTTCTCAAATCGGGATTGACCCCGGAGAAAAGCGCGGTATAATAAACTTACGAATATCCGCCAGCCCAGCAGAGCGATAAATTGGAATTTAGGCTATCGGCTTTATGCAGCAAACAGAAAAATGCACTTT
>CAZVDH010000037.1:0-17369 GCA_964625595.1 uncultured Oscillospiraceae bacterium
GCATTTTTCTGTTTGCTGCATAAAGCCGATAGCCTAAATTGGAATTTATCGAATTTCCGGTCATTGCGAACCAGTGACCAATGTCACTGGTTCGCAATAACAGTGTTGTTCGATGCTCTGGCTTCCTTCTGCAAATTCCTATTTTCCGTACTGCTGCGTAAAGCGGACAGGCGCATGATTAATCTTCCCGCAGGATCTTTTGCAGCTGGATGCGGACATACTCGGGAATCGCCTGCTTCAGCTCCGCCCAGCTTGTGACCCGGGCGGGGGAAACCGGTTCGGGGACAAATTCCCAGCTGGGGGTGAAGGCAAAACTGCGGCGGATAAAGCCGCGGATCATTTCGTCCTGCTGCGGATCGGTCCGCATCTGATCCGCCAGCATGTCCGGAACCAGCAGCCCGCCGCCGCAAAGCGAATTGCAGCAGGTATTCGCCTGGGTGTGCAGGCCGAAAAGCCGGGGGTCCGGAAGAAGCGCGTGTTTCCCGGGCTGAATGTAGAGCAGGGGAAGCCCGTCTTCCTGCTGATACAGATCGGCAGCGCCGGAGGCACACAGACGCATGCCGTGGAAGCTGCACCAGCATTTCGTCACCGCGCCGTCCCTTACGGCAACCCAGGCATGCTCCAGATCATAAAGATGCTGGATGTCGTAATCAAAATAGATGGCGTATTCGATGATGAAATCGGCGCTCTCCGCACCGGGATCCAGCTTCAGATCCCGGAAGCTCTCCGAGTACATGGGCTCTGTGACCACGGTGCAGCCGATTTGCCGGATGAGGAAGGGTTCATTTTTATCCTTGCGGAAACGCGGCAGAAACCGAAGCGCAGGTTCGCGTTCGTTGGGTGTCAGCATGATGAAACCTTCTTTGTCTGCGTGCTGTTATTGTAGAGAAAAAAGGAGAGAAATTCCATGGAAAAATGTTCCGACCATATAGAAAATAGCAAAGCGAAACGGGAGCATACCGGTTTTAACTGGATGATTTTCATAAAAAAACGGTGGAAAATGTGTTTTTGTCTTTGTTTTCGCCGGGATTTATTCCAATGGGGCGGAATCTGTGTTTTTCGTCAGCGGAAAAAAGAAAAAGAAATGCCGCTCCGGCTGTGGGGGTTGTACAAATTGCGTTCGGGTATTTTAGTCAAAATGATGGTACACAAGCGGGATATAGTGAAATCACACAAAATATAACGTGCACTTGAATTTTTTCTATAACATTTTTAACATAACAATGTGTCGAAATGACATGGATTTACCGGATGGAATCCTTTAAAATAAGGGTACAAATCATCCGCAAGAGGGACTTCACATGGAGAAAAGACCGTCTTTGGATGGAAAAACATTTTGAGGAGGAACAACATGAAAAAGCTCATCTGTCTGCTGCTGGCTGCAATTATGCTGCTGGGTATTTTCGCCGGCTGTGGGAAGACCACGGAAGGCAGCAGCACCACCGCTACCGAGAAAACCCCGGAAACCAAGCCCGAGGCGACACAGCCCGACCTGACCGGCGATGAGACCGGCAAGCAGGCTCCCATGCTGCAGGCCATGGTGGACGCAGGCACCCTGCCCCATCTGGCAGACCGGATCCCCGTTGCCTCCGATGTGTATGTGGAGGTTGACAACGCCCCTGCCGAGACGCCTTCCTATGGCGGCACCATGCGGACCAACAACGGCGGCAAGTGGTACTTTGGACCCATCACCGAAGAGCCCCTCTTCCGGCTGCTGGACGACGGCACCGTGGCACCCAACGTGGCCAAGGGCTACGAACTGTCCGATGACGGCCTTGTTTACACCATCCACCTGCGCGAGGGCATGAAGTGGTCCGACGGCGAGCCTTTCACCGCCACCGACTGCGTTTACTACTATAACTACATTCTGGTTACCAATGTGGACAATGAGACCGGCAAGGTCACCAAGTCCGCCACCACCAAGTACTACAACTGGTACATGACCAAGGATCCTGCCGACGGCCTGATGAAGCCGGCCCAGGTTCGCTATGTGGATGACTATACCTTTACCATTACCCTCTACAGCCCCAAGGCGACCCTGCTCCAGGCTATCTGCATCGACAACAAGTGGATGTTTGCCCCCAAGCACTGGTATAAAGACCTCCAGGCCTATGATGAGACCGTTCCCCACTGGTCTGGAGAGACCGACCTGAAGCGCATCGGCGGTGAAGGCCTCACCACCATCACCGAGGAACAGGCCCTTGCCAATGTGAAGGCCCGGAATTCTCTGTACACCTTTGAAGACTACAACATGCTCTGCAAGGAGCTGTGCTACTACTACTGGCAGTACGCCGGCCGTCCCACCATCCGTCCCTGGGTGCTGACCTCCGCTTTGACCGAAAGCACCCTGGTCTTTGCGCGCAACCCCTACTACTGGAAGGTGGATGCCGAGGGCCGTCAGTTGCCGTACATGGACACCATCGAATTTGTCAATCTGGATGACAGCCTGAAGGCTCAGGAAATCATGGCCGGCAACATCGATGTGGCCAGCTTCGGCAACGATGAATTCCCCCTGTATAAGGCCAGCGAGGCCAGCGGCTGTTACAGCATCAAGCGGCTGATCGGCAGTAACTGGAGCATCATGGAGCTGCAGCCCAACCAGACCTACAAGGATGAGCAGTACCGTGCTCTGTTCTCCGAAATCGACTTCCGTCACGCTCTGTCCATCGCCATTGACCGGGATGAGATGAACAACATCCTCTACAACGGCATGGCAGTTCCCACCCAGACCGCGCCTCCCCAGGGCAGCCCTGCCTATATTGAGGGAGAAACCGAGAAGTGGACCGAGCTGGATGTGGACGGCGCCAACGCGCTGCTGGATGGTATTGCCATGATCTCCAAGGAACTGAACGCCGACGGCTACCGGACCTTCGTGGACGGCGCCAACAAGGGCAAGCCCATCGTTCTGCAGATCGAGAGCGACAGCACCGATGTCCAGGCAAAGGCCATTGCTCTGCTGGGTACCTACTTCAAGAAGATCGGCCTGCAGGTTGTGGAAGTGCCCAACACCGACAACAACGCCCGTAACGAGAAGCTGTATGTGGGCGATGAGGTCATGCTCTCCCTGTACAAGTGCGAAGCCTTCAACGTCATGTTCCGTCCCGATGCTGTCGCGGTCAACCGGAACAACCTGGCCTGGTCCGGCAAGTACGGCCTGGAGCATCAGGATCACTGGACGCCTGAGGCCGGATCTCCCATGGAGGAGATGGTGAACGCCACCAAGGAGCTGCAGTCCGCCACCACCATTGAGGAACTGCAGGCCGCTGCCGCGAAGGTCATCAAGAACTTCACCGACAACAGATGGACCGTTGGTATTCTGAATGATGCCGGCACCTACTACGCCGCCAACAACCGGATCCACAACTTTAATGATGGCTTCATGCACTGCGACGAACTGCGCTTCCTGGGCTACGGCAAGCCCTACACCTGGTTCATTCAGGAATAATTCGGGCGCCGGAAAATCCATATAAACTTGTATGCGCGATGGCTGGCAGCCCATGGTTGGCTGCCGGCCATTGCGTATCAGCGATTTTTTAGATCGGAGATGGTAACGTGGTTAAGTTTATAACCAAAAAGCTGCTGATTATGTTTATCACAGTGGTCCTGATCTCCCTGGCGGTATTTTATATTATTACCCTGCCGCCCGGAGACTTCCTCACCCGATACATCGGACGGCTGACTGCCGCGGGCGAATCCGTGGATCCTGTGATGATTGCCCAGCTTCGGGAGCAATACGCCCTGGACAGCCCCTTCATTGTTCAGTACTGGCGCTGGTTCAGCAATATTCTTTTCCATGGGGATTTCGGCTATTCTTTCACTATGGCAATGCCTGTGACTACGATCATCAAAGCGTACATCGTGCCGACCATGGCCCTGTCCCTGGTGACCATGCTGTTTACCTATCTGATCTCCATTCCCATTGGTATTTACAGCGCGGTGCATCAGTATTCCGTAGGCGATTATGCCTTTACCGCCATCGGCTTCCTGGGACAGGCAATTCCCAATTTCCTCCTGGCGATCCTTTTAATGTTTGTTTCCTTCCGGCTGACGGGAGACACCATGCTGGGTCTCTACTCTCCCGGAATGCAGAACGCGCCCTGGTCCATAGCCAAGGTCCTGGACCTTCTCAAGCACTGCATCATTCCCATCTTAGTCATCGGAACGGGAAACACCTGCGGACTGATCCGTACCATGCGCAGTCAGATGCTGGACGAGCTGAGCAAGAACTATGTGATGACGGGCAAGGCCAAGGGTATGAAGGCAAAGATGATCCGTTATAAATACTGCGTCCGGGCCGCGGTGAATCCCATTGTGTCCTCCATCGGCTGGTCTCTGGTGGGAATTTTCACCGGATCGACCATCACCGCCATTGTCCTGAACCTGCCCAGCATGGGACGGATCATGTATGATGCCCTGATCGATCAGGATATGTATCTGGCAGGCAGCTGGCTGTTTTTGATGACCATTGTCACCGTAATCGGTACGTTTATCTCCGACATTCTGCTGGCCTGGCTGGATCCCAGAGCCCGCAAGGAATATCTGAAGGGGTGAGGACAATGACGAAAATGAGAAAACAAGCCCGTTCTTCGGATGGACGCGGGAGTGAAAAGCAGGATAAGTACTATTACGCTTCCCAGTGGCAGCTCATGGCCCGCAAATTCCGGAAGCACAAGCTGGCAATGACCAGTACCGTCATCCTTGTGATCTTCTACCTTACCGCTATATTCGGCAACTTTGTGGCCCCCCAGGGCACGGAGCAGTTTGACGGCAAGTATGTCAACTGTCCGCCCCACGGTATTCACCTGTTCCACGAGGGCAAGTTTGTGGGCCCCTTTGTATACGGCCTGGCCCGGGAACGGGATCCCGAAACCTATATGATGAAGTTTGTGGACAATCGGGATGAAATTTACCGCATACGGTTCTTTACCCAGGGAGACGAGGGCGGCGAATATAAGTTCCTGGGCCTGTTTGAAACGAACCTGCACCTGTTCGAGGCAGAGGAGGGCGGCAAGGTGTTCCTCTTCGGCACGGACAGCATGGGCCGGGACCTGTTCTCCCGGGTGGTTTTAGGCGCCCAGATTTCCCTGTTCATTCCTGTGGTCGGCATGCTGCTGACGGTGATCCTGGGCCTCATCATGGGCTCTCTGGCAGGCTATGTGGGCGGCTGGGTGGATACCGTCATCCAGCGGCTTGTGGAGGTGGTCCGGTCCTTCCCCCAGGTCCCCCTGTGGATGGCGCTGTCCGCCGCGATCCCCAAGACCTTGAAGCCGGCCCAGGTGTTCATGCTCATGACCCTGATCCTGTCCCTGATCTCCTGGCCTGACCTGTCCCGGGTTGTGCGCTCCAAGTTTATCTCCGTGAAGAAGGAGGACTACATCATGGCCGCCCAGATCTCCGGCGCCCCTGCCGAAAAGGTCGTCACCCGGCACATGATCCCCAGCTTCTTGAGCTACATCATCGTGAACATGACCATGTCGATCCCCAACCTGATTATCGGCGAAACCACCCTGAGCTTTCTGGGACTGGGCCTGCGCTCCCCTGCCACCAGCTGGGGCGTTCTGCTGCAGGAAACCAATAAGCTGGAAACCATATCCTTCTATGGCTGGAAGCTGATCCCCATGATTTTCGTGTTCATCACGATTCTGGCATTCAACTTTATGGGTGACGGACTGCGTGACGCAGCCGATCCGTACAAATAAGGAGGGAGCGGCATGAAAAGATCCCAAAAAGACGCACAGAAAGAGTATAGTATTGCCGAAGAGAATATCCTGGAGGTCCGGGACCTGCGGGTCAACATCAAGGTGGATGACTATGTTCTGAACGCGGTGCGGGGCGTGAACTTCACCATGAAGAAAGGGGAGACCCTGGGCCTCGTGGGTGAGTCCGGCTGCGGCAAGTCCGTAACCTCCAAGGAAATCCTGGGCATCAACCCTGACAACTGCAGCTCCACGGGGGAGGTGCTTTTCCGCACCAAGTCCGGAAAGGTCCTGAACCTTCTGACCCTGGAGCGGGACGGCGAAACCTACCGTTCCATCCGGGGCACCGAAATGGCGATGATCTTCCAGGAGCCCATGACCGCCTTTTCGCCCCTGTACACCATCGGTAACCAGCTTTCCGAGATCATCCTGATCCATGAGCCCAAGACCACCAAGGCCCAGGCAAGACAGCGGGTGCTGGAAATGCTCAAAAAGGTGGGCATTGCCAACCCGGAAAAGCGGATCGACCAGTATCCCCACGAGTTTTCCGGCGGTATGCTCCAGAGGGCCCTCATCGCCATGATGCTGCTGTGCAGTCCTGACTTTCTGGTGGCGGACGAGCCCACCACCGCGCTCGACGTGACCATTCAGGCCCAGATCCTGGAGCTTATGAAGAGCCTGCAGCAGGAGTTCGGCATGTCCATCCTGTTCATCACCCACGACCTGGGCACTGTGGCCAATATGTGCGACAAGGTCGCGGTCATGTATCTGGGTGAAATCGTGGAGTACGGAACCGTCCATCAGATTTTCCACAATCCCCGGCACCCCTATACCAAGGGGTTACTGAAATCCCTGCCCAAAATGGATCAGCGCCGTGACGAGAAGCTGTATGTCATCGACGGAGCCGTACCTCTTGCAGTGAACCTGAAGCCCTCCTGCGGGTTCCATGACCGCTGCGGCGAGTGCATGGAGGGCAAATGCGACTGCACACAGATCGGGACCTACACGGTGGAACCCGGACATTATGTCCGCTGCGCTTTGATGGAGCAGAAAGGGTAAGCAATGGAAAACAATGTAATTCTTGAGATCAAGCATCTGTCCAAGGTTTATGAATCCAAGGGCGCCAGCGTGAAGGCCCTGACCGATGTGTCGGTTGACGTTAACCGGGGCGAAACCATCGGCATCGTAGGAGAATCCGGCTGCGGCAAGACGACCCTTGGTCGCTGTGTGGTGCGGGGAATCCAGGCTTCTTCCGGTGAGGTCCTGCTGCACACGGAGGAGGACGGCGTGATCGACTTCCTGAAGGCCACGAGAGCGCAGATGAAGAAATACCGCAGGGATATTCAGATGATCTTTCAGGATCCCTACGCCAGCCTGGACCCCCGGATGACGGTTTTTGACATCATCAGCGAACCTCTGCGCTACAACACAAAAATGTCTGAGCGGGAGATCGAGAAAGCTGTGGACCGGATTGCCGAACAGGTAGGGCTCAACAAGGCGTTCCTGCGCCGCTATCCCCACGCCTTCTCCGGAGGGCAGCGCCAGCGGATCGGCATTGCCCGGTCTCTGATCCTCCAGCCCAAGGTGGTGGTCTGCGACGAGGCGGTTTCCGCCCTGGATGTGTCCATTCAGGCCCAGATCATCAATCTGCTGGAGCAGATGCAGAAGGAATATAACCTGACGTATCTGTTTATCTCCCATGCCCTGAGTGTGGTGCGCCATATTTCCGACCGGGTGATGGTTATGTACCTGGGCCGGATGGTGGAATTCGGTGAAACCGATGAACTGTTTGCAAACCCCCTCCACCCCTATACCAAGGCATTGCTCTCCGCAGTACCCCAGCCTGACCCGGACACGAAGATCGACCGGGTAGTTCTGGAGGGAGAAGTCCCCAACCCCGCTGCGCCGCCTTCCGGCTGCCATTTCCACCCCCGCTGCCAGTACTGTACCGAACGATGCACCCGGGAGGCTCCGCCTTTGGTGGCAGTAAACGGCCGTATGGTGGCCTGCTGGAATATTGATGCTTGCGCTTGTCCGGATAATTCTGTAAAATAATCATATAAGACAGAAAATTGACCCGGCAAGGAGGCATGCAAAATGAAGGACCTGAGCATCCACATCAGTGACCGCTCCCACCTGAATATTACACTGAATATTTATAATTGCGGCAACCGGAGTGTGGAAGTGGAACAGCTCTTCCGCCCGGACTACTATTCTTTTTTCTATGTGAAAGAGGGCAGGGGCAGTATTACCCAGTCCAAGGCCAATCACAAGATCAAAGCCGGGCAGTGCTTTGTGGTCTACCCCAACGAGGAAGCCGCAATCACATCGGAGCATGGGAAATCCCTCAATGTAACCTGGGTCTCCTTCTCCGGGTATCTCGTGGATGTCTACCTGGGCCGGGCTAAAATTTCCCCCTTTGAACCGGTTGCGGAGGATACCCCGGAGCGTGAGCTGGAAAAGCTCTTTGACCAGCTGCTACAGGTGGCAACCAGGCCCGCAAACCGCTATTGTCCGATTATGGCGCAGCTGTACAGCATTTTCGCGTTCCTGCTGGATCATACCCTGGAGGATACCCAGGCCCAGATCGCGCCCCCTGACATGTACCTGATGAAGGCACTGGATTTCATTGACATTTATTATCAGGACAACATTACCGTGGAGGATGTGGCCAACAGCGTGGGCTTAAACCGGAAATCCCTGTACACGATCTTCAAGCAGCTCACCGGCTTTTCCACAAAGGATTATCTGATCTACTACCGCATGCGCAGGGCAACGATTCTGCTGGAAACCACCAGCCTTCCCATAGAGACTATCGCGGTATCGGTGGGCTACCGGGATCAGTTCCACTTTTCCAAGGAGTTTAAAAAGAACGTGGGCTTTTCGCCCTCGGAGTACCGTCGGGTTGTGGCACAGGATCCCAAGAAACGCTATCTTTCTCCCGTTGACGTGGTGCGGGAGCAGTTTCCCGCGCCCGGCTCGGATGCACCCATAAAATTCTGACGCAGCCTTTGGCTGCGGTCTTGATAACGAAAAGGATTCAAAAGATGGATCATAAACTGATTGTTTTTACGGACATCGGGGATACAATTATTGACGAGGGGAGCGAAATTCGCGAGATTCCCGACGGCGTCGTGCTTCGCGCGGATTGTATCCCCGGTGCCCGGGAGACCATGCTCAAGCTGTATGCGCAAGGGTACGCCATCGCTATGGTAGCCGATGGCCTGACAGAATCGTTCCATAACACCATGACACAGAACGGCCTGGAGCATATTTTCGCGGCAAAGTCCATTTCTGAGGAGAATGGCGTGGAAAAACCTTCCTGGGACATGTTCCAGAAAGCCTTGGAGCGCCTGGGCCTGAAGGATGCTGACAAGGGCCGGATTATCATGGTAGGCAATAATCTGAAGCGGGATATTGTGGGCGCAAAGCGCTTCGGGATCCGCTCGGTACTGCTTTCCTGGTCTCCCAGATACGACATGGTGCCTTCCTGTGAGGAGGAAATACCGGATTACGTGATTACCATGCCGGAGCAGCTGCTGGAATTGGTGAATAAGCTGGATCGGCAGCTTTCCTGAGAGGTGTTTTCCATGGTAAAAAAGATTATTCTGGTTTTCAAAACCCATTTTGACATCGGTTTTACGGACCTGGCATCCAATGTGATCCACGGTTACGGCAGCGACATGCTCCGGGAGGTCATAAGGACCTGCAACGCAACCGAGGATATGGGCAAGCTCCGTTACGTCTGGACGATGCCCGCCTGGCCCCTGTGGTACATTTGCGGCCACTGCGACAGTGAGTTGAAGCCGGAGCTGGACCGGCTGATCCGAAACGGACAGATCGTGTGGCACAGTCTGCCCTTTACGACCCACACCGACTTTTCTGTTCCCGACGAGTATATGCAGGCTCTGCGCTTCTCCCGGGAACTGGCCCGGATGTATGATAAGCCGATTCCGGTTTCCGCGAAAATGACCGATGTGCCCGGCCATGGCAGGATGCTTCCCGGGCTTCTCAGCGAAGCGGGGATCCGGTTCCTGCACCTGGGCTGCAACGAGTTTGCCACCCCGCCAGACGTACCGGAGCTGTTCTTCTGGGAAAGTCCCGCGGGGGGCAGGGTGCTGACCATGTACAGCCGGGGCGGCTACGGAACCGGGCTGCTCCCGCCGAAGGACTGGGAGTTCCCTGCCTGGATGGCGCTGATGCACACCCACGACAACTCCGGCCCCCAGAGCGCGGAGCTCATTCGGAAAATGGCGAAGAAACTCCGGGCGGCCTGCCCGGACGCGGAGATCGTCTGCGGAACCATGGATGATTTTTACCGGGAAATGGCCAAATGCGACCTGTCCCATGTGCCCGTCATCACCGGGGACCTGGCGGATACCTGGATCCACGGCGTTGGCTCCTATCCCGGGGAGGTCAGCCTGATCCGGGACTGCCGGGAGCGGGCCAGGCGGATTCACAGCGCCTGCTTTGGGGCATTTGTCCGGGGGGAACCCTGGGATCCCGCCCTGGAGCAGCTTTGGAACCGGTATTATGAAGCCTCGGCCCTTTTCAGCGAGCATACCTGGGGCGCCGATGTGAAGACCTGGCTGGGCCCGGACCGGGTCTATGAGAAAGAGGATTTCCTGGCGGAAAGGACCTCTCCCCGCTGCCGCTTTATGGAAGCATCCTGGCAGGAGCAGTCTGACCGGGCAAAGCAGGCAGCAGCCATACTTGACCGGATCGAAGCGCTGGTGCCCGGGGAAAGGCTGCCGGAAAGAAAGCTGTGCCCCCTGCAAATCCTGCGGCAGGGGGAGGAAATGGTCGTGGACGGAGGCCGCTATTCCCTCCGGTTCCACCCGGAAACCGGCCGGATTCTGGAACTGTTTGATAACACCCTGTCCGCCCCTCTGCTGAAAGCAGGGGAGGAGGGAGTCCTCTCCTACCGCTATGACCGTTACGGTCTGTGGGACATCAACGAATTTCTGAGATCTTACGGCTACCGCTTTTCCACCTGGGGAATCCAGGACTACGGCCGGGAGAACTACCCTGACTGCCCACACGAAACTTTCTATCCCGCATTTGCCGGCTACGACATTTCCGGCGGCACCCTGGTGCTGCGCTATTGTCCGGGTATCAGCACCCGGGACTATGGGGACTGTCAGGAAATCCGGCTGGCGCTTACCTTCCGGGAGGACGATATTTTCGCGGAACTGAAGCTCTCTTCCAAGGAGGCGACTCCCTTTGTGGAGTCCGGCAGTCTGGTGCTGCCCTTTGCCGGAAAGGCGGCATACCGCATCGGGAAACCTGGCGGAGTTGTGAATCCCGAGACCGATATTGTGGACTGCGCCAACCATGCCATGTTCAATCTGGAACGGGAAGTGACCATCCTGGGGCAGAACGCCAATCTGTGTGTCTGCTCCCTGGACGCGCCGCTTTTCGGCATCGGCACACCCGGCGTATACGAATATCATAGGCAGTACGGCACCGGGCGTCCCGCCGTGCTCTACTTTAACCTCTTTAACAATATGTGGGGAACCAATTTCCCCCAGTGGATCGAGGGTTCCTTTACCTACCGGTTTGTTCTTCGGGGCTTCGGCCCGGAGGAGGCGGACCGGGGGCCTGTCTGGGCATCCCAAGTGATGCGGGGCACGACCCCCGGCATTCCATCCGGTATGGAGCTGACCTACGCCGGGGAGGAAGACGGCGTATTCTATACCGCCCTGCGGGATCTGACCGGTGAAGCCCGGGACAGCGTGTTTTCCGTGCCCAATGCGGACCTGACCCCTGTTGACCTGTTCCGCAGGCCCCAGGGAGAAGCCGCAGCGGATTCCGCCGCGTTCTCCGTCCGGCCGTTCGGGACCCACATGTTTGCTGTACATCGGAGGACTGTATGAAAATCACCTATTACGGCACCGCTGCCGGGGAAGCCTGGCCCGGGGTGTTCTGCCGCTGTGAACTGTGTGAAAAGGCCAGAGCCCTGGGCGGAAAGAACATCCGCACCCGGTCCCAGGCTCTGGTCAATGATGACCTGCTGCTGGACCTGCCGCCGGAAAACCATATGCACAGCCTGCTCTACGGCCTGGACCTGAGCAGGGTGGAGGCGCTGCTGTTTACCCACAGCCATTCCGACCACTGCTATCCCGAGGATCTGGAGCTGCTGCGGGAGCCCTATTCCCATACCCGCAGGGGGCTTCTGGAGGTCTACGGCAACACCGCCGTGGAGCGCCGCCTGCTGGAAACGGGGGTGTCCCTGGGGGGAGAAAAGGAGCGGTTCCGCTTCCACAGAATTTGGCCCAACGACGCCTTTTCGGTCCTGGGTTACCGGGTTCTGGCCCTCCGGGCAACCCACACCAAAACAGAGCCCTGCCTGTTCTTCCGCATTGAAAAGGACGGAAAATCCATCCTGTATGCCCACGATACCGGGGCCATGAGTGAAGAAAATATGGAAATGCTGGCATCCGCCCGGGGAAAGCTGAATCTCGTCAGCTTGGACTGCACCGCCCAGAAGCACCGGGACGGGGGCTATCACATGGGCTTCTATGACGATGTGGAGCAGAAGGAGCGGCTTATTAAAGCCGGCCTTGCCGACGAGGAAACGGTCTGGGTTGTGAACCATTTTTCCCACAACGGGGGCTGGCTCCACGAGGAACTGACCGCCGAGGCGGAAAAATATGGCTTCCTGGCCGCCTATGACGGTATGAGTGTGGAATTCTGAGGAGGGAGAAGCTATGAGTATTGCTTTTCACGCAGCCAACCAGGTATTCCGCCTGGATACCCCGAACTCTACCTACATGATTTCCCTTGTGGACGAGGAAGGGTTCCTGGCCCACCTGTATTTCGGACGCCGGATCCCCGACGACCTGCCGCATGAGATGCTCCGTGTCCGGGAGGCGGACTACCCCAGCCGGAAACAGCGGGAGCGTCTGGCCTTTATGGACGGCCTGCCCACAGAATACCCCGGCTGCGGTGTGGGGGATATGAAACAGAGCTGCCTGGAGGTGGAAACCCCGGAGGGCTACCGCTGCTGCGGCCTGACCTACCGGGACCACAGGATCTTCGGCGGAAAGCCCAGGCTGCCGGGACTTCCGGCAACCTACGGCGGCCCGGAGGACTGCGCGACCCTGGAGATCATTGCGGAGGATAAGGCCCTGGGCCTGACGGTGCATTTATTCTATACCGCCTTTGAAAGGATTGACGCCATCTGCCGCAGTGTCCGGGTGGAAAATACCACCGGCAAGCCCCTGCGGCTGCATACGGCCCTCTCTGCCTGCCTGGATATGGACGATCAGGGACAATACGATCTTCTGACCCTCCACGGCAACTGGTCTGCCGAGCGCATGATAAACCGCCGCCCAGTCACCATGGGCAAGCAGGGAGTAGCCTCCCACCGGGGCATCTCCTCCCACCAGGAGCAGCCCTTCCTGGCGCTGCTGGAGCGTTCCGCCACCCAGATGCAGGGCCAGGTCTACGGCATGAACCTGGTCTATTCCGGTAATTTCCTGGGCCAGGCGGAGCTTACCCAGCAGGGCCAGCTGCGCCTTGTCCTGGGAATCAACCCCCGGGGATTCTGCTGGAACCTGAAGCCCGGGGAGTTCTTCCAGACCCCCGAGGCAGTGCTAACCTATTCGAGCACCGGCATTTCCGGCATGACCCATGCTTTCCATGACCTTTACCGCAATCATCTGATTCGCGGCCCCTACAAAAACAAGCCCAGACCTTCCCTGGTCAACAACTGGGAAGCCACCTACTTTCAATTCGATACCGAGAAGATCCTCGCCATTGGCCGGGAAGCGGCTGCTTCCGGCATCGAAATGCTGGTTTTGGACGACGGATGGTTTGGAAAGCGGGATGACGACTGCTCCGGCCTGGGTGATTGGGTGGTAAATGAGCGCAAGCTCCCCGGGGGGCTAAAGTATCTGGTGGAGGAACTGAATAAAATGGGCCTGCGCTTTGGGCTTTGGGTGGAGCCGGAGATGGTTTCTCCGGATTCGGACCTCTACCGCGCCCATCCGGACTATGCCCTGCAGGTCCCCGGCCGGGCACCTACCCTGTCCCGCCAGCAGCTGGTGCTGGACATGTCCCGCAAAGAGGTTCGGGATCATGTTTATAACATGATCTGCAAAGTGCTGCGCTCAGCCAACGTGGAGTATGTGAAGTGGGACATGAACCGTGCCCTGACCGATGTTTACAGCGCCGCGCTGGGGAGTGATGCCCAGGGTGAACTGTACCACCGCTATGTGCTGGGGGTATACGAGCTTCAGGAGCGGCTGATTACGGATTTCCCCAACCTGCTGCTGGAAAACTGCTGCAGCGGCGGAGGCCGGTTTGATCCGGGCATGCTCTACTACAGTCCCCAGATCTGGACCTCCGACAACACGGAGGCCATCGACCGTCTGCGGATCCAGGAAGGCACCGCCCTGATCTACCCCCTGTCCTCCATGGGCGCCCATGTGGCGGCCTGCCCCAGCCATACCAACAACCGGACCACACCTTTCAGGACCAGGGGACGGGTGTCCCTGCCCGGCTGCTTTGGCTATGAGCTGGATCTGACGAAGCTGACCCCGGAGGAGAAAGCCATGATTCCCGGGCAGCTGGAGGAGTACTGGAAATACGGCCCTGTTTTTCACAACGGGGATTACTACCGTCTGGCCTCCTTCGGGGAAAATCATTCCTACGACGCGATTATGGCCGTGTCCAAGGATAAGCGCGTTGCGGTGATCGACTATGTGGAGGTGGAAAGCCGTGCCCGGTGCCGGGCCGTTCGCCTGGAGCTTGCCGGTCTGGGGGAAACTACCCTGTACCGCAGCAGCCTTACCGGTGAGGTGCGCTCCGGCGCGGGATGGATGTACGCCGGGCTGCTTCTGCCCTGGCTGGAATGGGATTACAGCTCCGCGCTGATCGTGCTGGAAGCCGTGTAAGACAGACCGGGTGTTCCCTCCCCAAAGATGACAGACAGGAGGATATTACGGTATGAAGACCGCAGTGGATATTCAGATCCGCGACCCCTTTATTTTGCGGGAGGGCGCGTGGTATTACCTGTTCGGTACCACCGACCCTGAGCCCTGGCGCAGCCAGGGCGTTGGGTTTCTGTGCTACCGCACCCGGGACCTGAAAAAATTCGAGGGCCCCTTCCCCACGTTCATCCCCCCGGAAGGATTTTGGGCAGACACAAATTTCTGGGCTCCGGAAGTCCATAAAATCGGGGATTTCTTCTATATGTTTGCCAGCTTTTACCGGGAGGGCTGCCATCGGGGCACCCAGATTCTTCGGTCCCACTCCCCCCAAGGCCCATATCTTCCCCTGACAGACGGCCCCTATACCCCCCGGGAGTGGGACTGCCTGGACGGAACCTTCTACGAGGAAAACGGACAGTACTACTCGGTATTCGCCCATGAATGGCTCCAGGTCAAAAACGGCACCATGGAGCTGGCGGAGCTTTCTGGGGATCTGACTCACATGGTGGGGCAGCCTGTGACTTTATTCCGGGCATCCGACGCGCCCTGGGCCCGTCCCATCAATGACAGCACGGACCTGTTTGTTACCGATGGTCCCTTTCTCCACAAGCTGGACTGCGGCCGTCTGGCAATGATCTGGTCAAGCTTCGGTGCGGAGGGCTACGCTTTGGGTGCCGCCTACTCGGATAACGGCATCCGCGGACCCTGGATACAGGAAGAAACCCCCATCTACGCAAAGGACGGGGGCCACGGCATGATTTTCCGGGATGCTTCCGGCAGACGGATGCTTGCCATTCACGCTCCCAACGAATCCCCCCTGGAGCGTCCGGTTTTTCTGGAGCTGCGGGAAGAAAACGGTAAAATCTTATTAAAGTAAGACTTTTTTGAAAAGATTGGAGAATGATTCCCATGAATATTCCCAGAATGGAGTATCCCCGGCCCCAGATGGTTCGGCCCAACTGGATGAACCTGAACGGAACGTGGGAATTTGAAATGGACATCAGTAAGTCCGGCAAGGCGCGAAAGCTCCAGGAGGCTCAGCACCTGTCCGGCACCATCACCGTGCCCTTCTGCCCGGAAAGCGAGCTGTCCGGGGTGGGCTTCAAGGACTTTATGAACGCGGTCTGGTATCAGCGGACCGTGGAGCTGCCCCCGCTGACCGCCGGGGAGCATGTGCTGCTGCATTTTGAAGCGGTGGACTATACCACGGATGTGTGGGTGGGCGGCACCAAGGTGGGCAGCCACTTCGGAGGCTACACCCCCTTTACCTTTGACATTACCGCCGCCGTTTGCCCGGGGGAAAACCGGATCACGGTCTGCGCCGAGGATGACTGCCGGGATCCGCTGATACCCCGGGGCAAGCAAAGCGAGGAGTTGTTTTCCCACGGCTGTGACTATACCCGTACCACCGGCATCTGGCAGACCGTGTGGCTGGAGATCACCCCCGCTTCTTACATTGAAAGTTACCGTGTGAACCCCGACCCTGACAATTCGGCCGCGCACTTTGCGGTGTTCTTTGCAGGCGCACGGCCTGTGGGAAAACTCACAGCGTCCGTTACTTACCGGGGAGAGCCCGTGGGGGAAGCGGTAATACAGGTCAGCGGCAGCCAGGCCCGGTTCTCCGTTGCCCTGTCCGCGCTTCATCTGTGGGAGCCGGGGCACCCGGCGCTTTATGATGTGGCCTTTACCCTGGAGTGCGAAGACGGAACCCGGGATGTGGTAACTGCCTATTTCGGCATGCGTACCGTGGAGCTTTCCGGCATGGCGATCCTGTTAAACGGCAAGCCTGTGTTTCAGCGCCTGGTACTGGACCAGGGCTTCTACCCGGACGGGATCTGTACGGCGCCCTCCGACGAAGCGCTCAAAAGGGACATTGCGCTTTCCATGGCAATGGGCTTCAATGGGGCAAGGCTCCATCAGAAGGTTTTTGAGCGGCGGTTCCTGTATTGGGCGGATCAGCTTGGGTATCTGGTTTGGGGAGAGTACGGAAACTGGGGTCTGGATCTTTCTGACCCGGCTTCTCTGGAGGCCTACCTGATTCCCTGGATGGAGGCGGTCCAGCGCGATTACAACAGCCCGGCCCTGATCGGCTGGTGCCCCTTTAATGAAACCTGGGACTACCGCAACCGCCCCCAGGACAATATGGTTCTGTTATCCGTCTATAAGGCCACCAAGGCTCTGGACACCACCCGCCCGGTCATCGATACCAGCGGAAACTTTCATGTGGCAACGGACATCTATGATGTCCATGACTACGAGCAGGATGTTGAGAAGTTTGTATCCCATTATGCGCCCATGCAGCATGGCGGCCCGGTCTATGACGGGTGTTCGGAGCGGCAGTCCTACGGCGGCCAGCCCTATTTCGTCAGCGAATACGGCGGGATTTTCTGGGATGATGAAAACTATGAAAATGGCTGGGGCTACGGCAATGCGCCGAAAACCATGCAGGAGTATGCTGACCGATATGTGGGCCTGACCAGAGCGCTCATGGATAATCCCCGGATGTGCGGCCTGTGCTACACCCAGCTCTACGATGTGGAGCAGGAGCGCAACGGCATCTATACCTATGGCCGGAAGCTGAAATTCCCGGCGGATGTGGCGGAGCGGATGCGCAGAGCCATGGCGGCTCCCGCGGCAATCGAGCTGCCCCGGAGCGAGCAGGGTACTCCGATTTCCGAAAAGGTCTGATACTAGTTTTTCATAAAACGGTTTAATACCGTTTTATGGGACCGCTGTC
>CAZVDH010000038.1:0-16488 GCA_964625595.1 uncultured Oscillospiraceae bacterium
AGGATGTTAAGAAGCTCCGTGAAATGACCAACGTCGGCATGATGGACTGCAAGAAAGCCCTCCAGGCTACCGACGGCGACATGGACAAGGCTGTTGACTGGCTCCGGGAAAAGGGTCTGGCCAAGGCTGCCAAGAAGGCCGGCCGCATTGCCGCCGAGGGCATGGCTTATGCCACCGTCTGCCCCGCGTGCGGCGTGGGCGCCATCGTGGAAGTCAACTGCGAAACCGACTTCTGCGCCAACTCCGCTCCTTTCCGTGCTTTCGTGAAGGATCTGGCTGCTGTGGTTATCAAGGATGCCCCCGCTGATGTGGACGCCCTGATGAACTGCACCTACCCCGGCTCCGCCCTGACCGTCGCCGAAATTCTGCCCGAGAAAGTCATGGCCATCGGTGAGAATCTGCAGATCCGTCGGTTCGCCCGGTTCGACAAGAATGTTTCCGTTGCCTATGTCCACGCCGGCGGTTCCCACGGTGTTCTGGTGAACCTGGCTGTGGAGGGCGATGCCGATGTCACCGAGATCGGCAAGAACGTGGCTATGCAGATCGCCGCCATGAGCCCCAAGTACTGGGACAAGTCCCTGGTGTCCCAGGATGTGGTGGCCCACGAGATGGAAGTCCAGGTCGCGCTCATGGACAACGATCCCAAGATGGCCTCCAAGCCCGCTCAGGTCAAGGAGAAGATCGCCGCCGGCAAGCTGAACGCTTTCTACAAGGAGATCTGCCTGCTGCAGCAGGACTTCGTCCGGGGCGACCTGTTCACCGGCTCCGTTGAAGGCTATATTGCCGACGCCGGCAAGAAGCTGGGCGCCAAGGTGACTTTCGTGGACGCCATCCACTACGTCCGCGGCGAGGGCATTGAGAAGAAGGTTGACGACTTTGCCGCTGAGGTTGCCGCCCAGATCGCCGGCGCTCAGAAGTAATTTCTGACCTCTCCCTATTTCTGAATTTTCTGTAAACTCCGGCCCGATTCGGGCCGGAGTTCCTTTTTATTGATTGACTTTTCTGCCCAAAACAGATAAACTTACTATCTGTACACCTTTGGGCAGGACAGTGCCCGGAGCCAAGTCCCGCGCCGGATTTTTGTGGTCGCTTTACGCCCGGCCCGCTCGGGATCGTTTTATGGTACACACCCGGCGGCGCAGCCGCCCTCGCCCCCCGCGCTTGCGAGGGGGGTGCCCAGTGCGCACACTGGGCGGGGGGAGTACGAATTCCCGGCAGCAGAGCGTAAAGCAGAATTATCC
This sequence comes from uncultured Oscillospiraceae bacterium, assembly GCA_964625595.1. GTDB lineage: Bacteria > Bacillota > Clostridia > Oscillospirales > Oscillospiraceae > Faecousia. The sequence goes on from CAZVDH010000038.1 coordinate 1,242, forward strand.
TTCTGTGTTTGCCGTCTTTATTCTTCGTATCTTTTTATAGAAGATCTCCTGGTGACGGGCTCCCCCCGATACCAGTGTGCGCTACTCTTATCACCCCCCTCATAAATGCGGGGGGGCAAGGCGTCTGACCACCCGCACACTATAACTGTCCACTGTCAAAAGGAGGCTTCCCCTATGGATCACAGCACCCTGGCAAAGGAAATGTTTTTTAAGGGCTACAACTGCGCCCAGGCGGTGGTGACCGCCTTTCATGAGGAACTGGGGATGACGGAATCGGAGGCTGCCCGGCTTTCTTCCTCCTTTGGCGGTGGCATGGGCCGTATGCGGGAAACCTGCGGTGCGGTCAGCGGCATGCTTTTGGTTGCGGGACTTCTCTGGGGCTATGACACCCCGGGAGACGACGAAGCCAAAGCCGCCCACTACCGTCTGGTGCAGAAGCTGGCAGCTTTATTCCGGGACCGGACAGGAAGCATCATCTGCCGGGAGCTGCTTGGAAACCCTCCCTCGGACCCCAATCCCACCCCCCGGACGGCAGATTTCTACAAAACCCGGCCCTGTGCCGGTTTCGTCGCCCTAGCGGCGGAAATTCTCGACGAGGAAATCGCCGAAAGACGCCCCTAAAAAAGAAAAAACCGCCGGCAGCTGCGAACAAAGGCTTTGTCCGCAGCCGCAGGCGATTTATTCAGAGTTTCCTTAGATCACCGCGTAAATCCACTTGTACACCAGCCGCCGGTACCAGGGCGCCCGGGAAAGCTTTCTGCGGCACCGCCGCAGATAATTTTCAAAGGGCACAAGCTCTTCCTCCGTAAGTGTGTGCTGGCTGAAGCTTGCCTTCTGGGCAGCCGCCAGAAGCTCCTCCGGGGGCTTTTCTCCCAAAAGCTTTGCTAATTTTTCCGCCTCCTGCCACAGTGTCAGGCAGCGGCGGCTGCCGTCCCCCCGTCCTGCCTTTTGCCTGCGCAGGAACAGACGGATCAGCCGCTGGAGCATCAGCACTCCAACTGCAAGGGCCGCGAGCAGCGCCGCCTTTCCCAGCCGCAGCAGCCAGGTCAAGTCCAGTTTTTTTCTTTCCTGGGACGGTTCCGGTTCCGAAGCGGTTGGAGCCGGTATTGTTTTCTCCGGTTCCGGCGCATTCGTCGGCTGGGTCTGGGGTTCGGAAGCGCTGGGTTCCGTTTCTTCCGATTCTTCCGGTGCGGCGGGCGTGGCGTCCAGAATCTGCCAGCGCTCTCCGTCATAGAATTCCGCCCAGGCGTGGGCCCGGTCCGCCGTCACGGTAGCCCAGCTTTCCGCCTTGGTCTGGGCCAGATACCCGGTGACATACCGGGCAGGGATCCCCGCCGCCCGCAGCAGCACCACCGCTCCGGTGGCAAAATGGACACAGTAGCCCGTATCGGCGCTTTCCAGGAACCACAGGGCAAAATCCGTTTCGTTTTTCGGCATGGACTCGGTGTTCCGGTCATAGACCGCACTGCCGCGCACAAAGTCCGCGATAGCCCGGGGGCTACCCTCCAGCAGGTCGTTTTCCGCAAGGATTCTTCCTGCCCGGGCCGCCGTTTCCTCCGGAAGCGCAAGATACCGGCTGTCGGGGCTGTCCGTGGAAGCGGCAAAGGCACAGCGGAGCATTTCATACACCCGCAGATGTTCTTCGTTTTCCAGTCTGCCCCCGGTGAGGGTAATGTCCTCCCCCGGATAGCAGGGAAGATAGAGATTTCCAAAGCTTCCCGTGAGGGTCCGGACCCTCACCGTCTCCAACGGTTCTCCGGCGCCCGTAAAAGGCTCCTGCCGGTCCGGGGTGCTCTCCCAGCCGGTCCCGGTATAGCGGTCATAGTCCCTGCCCCGCAGGTAGAGATTTCCCCCATATTGGGCGAACACCTCCATAACGGGCAGCTTCTGACTGTCCTGGGGACCCAGGTTCTGCAAATTGACTTTCTCCCCAGACGCCGGACGGACGGAAGTCCTGTCCTCCACGTTCTGCATCACCTGCTCCGGAAGCGCGGTGATCATTCCCGCGATTCTATCCCGAAGCTCCCCGGAGCGGTTTACATACCCCTCCCGGGGCACCGCCAGAAACAGCGCCAGCAGAAAAAGGCACACCGGCACCGCCGCCCGGACCGCCAGACGGCTGCCCTGCCCGGCGCTTTCCTTCCGCACCCCGCCGGTAATCAGAAGCAAAATCCCCCCCGCCAGAAAGGCAAACAGCGGGATGGTTTCCGGCACGGTATCCGTCACCACAAGGCACAGCCCCAGCATCCCCGCCCCGGGGATCAGTCCCCAGGCGGAGCTTTTCCGGCGGCACACCGCCCGGCAGGTGCCCATGGCGGTGACGCAGCCCCACACAGCCAGGGGCCCGTCCACGAAAGCCCCCTGCCCGGATAGTTCCGTCATCCCCCAGCCGTAGGCTCCGTCATACACCCGGGACACCAGGTCAATAAGGGCTTTGGTCTGCTCCCACACCGTACCCCTGTGCCAGAGGTAGCCTCCTGCCAGGGCGGCGGCGCAGAGGACCGCAAAGGTCCCATGGCGCTTTAAAAACAGGGCGGCGCACACCGTTCCCACCGCCGCCACCAGCAGCGCCAGCCGGTGAGGCGCCTCCACCGGTAAATGAAAACCGGTGACCAGGCATCCCACGCCCCCCAGGGCAATCACGGCGGCAAGCACCGCCGCCGTCAGGAAAGTACGCAAGCTTTCATGCTTCATCCGCTTCCCCTCCGATATGGTACTGCCAGGAGGCGTCAAAGGCGTACTCCCGGATGGACCCCTCCCCCACGGCGGGGGTGCACAGCAGGGTATCCACCGCCTTATACAGTTCGTTCCGGTCCTTTACCGGGAAGCTGAGAAGTCCGTCCCCGGTGAGCGCGCGGATCTCAAAGCCCACTTCCTGGTCCAGCAGGTACCCGCCCAGCCATAAAAGCCGCCCGAATTTCCGCTCCACCGCCTCCTGCGCGCCTCCAAGGGTCATGGTCAGAAGCATTTTCCCCCGGACCGGCTCCATGGGCTCCCGGAGGATCCACTTTCCGGTCTTCGCCGTCAGCTTCCAATGGATCTGGTTCAGGCTGTCCCCGGGCCGGTACAGCCGCAGCTCGTGATTCTCCGCGAAGCCCCCGCCGGGCTTGGGGGTCCAGCGTTTGGGCTTTATATCCCGGATTGACGGAATGACCGCGGGAGCCAGGGGCTTGGGCCGGATGATCATGGTTTTGGGCGCTACATTCTTTACCCGGAAAGAAAACAGTCCTAAGTAGTCGCAGACCCGCACCTTTTCCGCCGTGACGATCACGCCGCCGCAGTGTGTTGTCGGCAGATCCTTTTCCGAACGATACCGCCGCCGCTCCCCGGTAATGCACCAGCGCAGTCTGAGCTTCCCCCGGAAAGGGGGCATGGGGGCGGGGCAGGTGCCCAGGAGCCACAGCTCCGTTTCCTCCCCGGTTTCCACGATATCCAATCCGGCAGGCTCTGCCCGGAAGCGCCGGATGGCCCCCAGGCTCACAAGCAGCGACAGCCAGGGAAGCCCCAGACATACCAGGAGCAGCAGCCAGCTGATCCACTCCCCGGAGGCAATATAAAAGGCGGCAGCTGCCAGCAGTACCGTCAGATACCCGATCCGATGCCCCGCCATATCAGCGCAGCTTGGGCACGGGCACCGTGTCCAGAATGTTCCGGAGCACGGTCTCGGCGCTCTTTCCCTGGGTCTCCGCTCGGGGGGACAGGATCAGCCGGTGGGCAACGGTCTGGGGGAAGACCTCCCGCACATCCCCGGGAACCACATAGTCCCGGCCCCGGAGCTGGGCCACGGACTTTGCCATGGCGGTGGCCGCAAGGGTTGCCCGGGGGCTGGCGCCCCGGAGGGTATCTTCGTTCTGCCGGGTTGCCGTAATCAGGCTGACAATATAATTTACCACACTGTCACTGACAAATGTGGCTTCCACTGTGTCCTGGATGGCGGTAAGCTGCTCCCGGCTCATGAGGGGCCGGAGGGCATGGAGAGGATTTCCTCCCTGCCGGTTTAAGACCATGGCGGCCTCGTCCTTGGGGCTGGGGTAGCCCAGACTCAGCCGGACCATAAACCGGTCCAGCTGGCTGTCCGGCAGGAGCTGGGTGCCCGCCGCCCCCACCGGGTTCTGGGTGGCAATGACCACAAAGGGCTCCGGGATGGGATGGCTCACCCCGTCCACCGTCACCTGGCCCTCCTCCATGGCTTCCAGCAGGGCGGACTGGGTCCGGGAGGTGGCACGGTTCAACTCGTCCGCCAGGAAGAGGTTGCACAGCACCGCGCCGGGCTGGTACTGCATCTCCCCCGTCCGGGGGTCCGGCACACTGTAGCCTGTAACATCCGAGGGGAGCACATCCGGCGTAAACTGCACCCGGCTGTATTGAAGATCCAAAACCTTGGAGAAAGCCAGGGCCATGGTGGTCTTCCCCACCCCGGGAATGTCCTCCAGGAGGATGTGACCCCGGGCCAGGACGGCCGCCAGCACCCACAGCAGCACCGCGTCCTTTCCCACCACTGCCCGCCGTACCTGGCCCAGCACCTGCTGGACATAGACGGTCACTTCATTTTCCGTTTTCTGCATCCTAAAATGCCCCTTCCTGTAATTATGAAATTCATTATACCCGTTTCTGCCGTCAAAAACAAGTCGAAGCCGTTATTCAAGGATAAAGATTGTTTTAAGGCCCCGCAGGGCGGGGGACAAGCCGTGCGCAAAATATGTGTAATCGTTCTTGCCCTGCGCCGCTCGGTGTCGTTCTATAGCAGTTTGACAAATTGGGAATTTGTAGAGCTGTTTGTCCAGTGGTGCGCGGTCCGATGCGGTACACGTCCTTGCCCCCCGCACTTGTGAGGGGGGTGCCCCAGTGCGCACACTGGGGCGGGGGGAGTACGAATTCCGAGAAACGGAACGTCAAACAGAATCATCTTTCTGTGTATGCCATCCGTTTTCTTCTTACCTTTTTGAAAGATATGTGGGAGACGGGCTCCCCCCGCCACCAGTTTGAGAACTGGTGGCACCCCCCTCGTAAACGCGGGGGGCAAGGCGTCTAACCACCCGCACACCGTAACAGCCCTACAAATTCCAATTTTACGAACTGCCGCGTTACGCCGATAAGCACTTTATTTTCAATCATCCCGCAGGGATTCCTGAATTGTCAATTGTCAATTTCTTTCCTGTCCACTCCATCCAATCCCCACACTCTACAAAAGGAAGCGATATTCATGTCCGAAAGCAAACACTGCCGTCCGCTGTTTCTGGCCATCCGTTGGGCCGTCAAGCTTGTCTACCCCAAAACCACCGTGGTAGGCGCGGAAAACCTGCCGGATGACGCCTGCATCGCCGTGGGCAACCACGCCCAGATGCACGGCCCCATTGTAGGAGAGCTGTACTACCCCCGCAAGCGCCTGACCTGGTGCGCCGCCCAGATGCAGAAGCTGAAAGAGGTTCCCGCCTACGCCTACCAGGACTTCTGGAGCGGCAAGCCCGCCTGCGTCCGGTGGTTTTACAAGCTTCTGTCCTATATCATTGCCCCCCTGTCCGTCTGCATTTTCAACAACGCCGCCGTGATCCCCGTATACCACGACAACCGGGTGATCTCCACTTTCCGGCAGACGGTCAAGGCCCTGGAAGAGGGTGTGGATGTGATCATTTTCCCGGAGAAGCTGGAAAAGCGGAACCAGATCCTTTACCAGTTCCAGGAAAACTTTGTGGATGTGGCAAAGCTTTTTTACAAGCGTACCGGCAAACGGGCCGCCTTTGTGCCCATGTACCTGGCCCCGGCCCTCAAACAGCTGCACATTGGAACACCTGTAGTATTTGACCCGGAGGCGCCCATCGCCGACGAGCGGAAGCGGATCTGCGCGGAAATGGCCCGGGCCATCACGGCAATTGCCGAAAGTCTTCCCGAACACACCGTCGTCCCCTACGAAAACATGCCAAAGGGCTTTTATCCCAAAAATATCCCCTGCGAGGTGAATTCCGACCATGAAAAAACCTGTGGTTGATTACAGAAAGCTGCGCCTGAGCAATATCCGCACCCCGGAATATTCCCATCTGTTCCTGCTTCTGGGGTGGGTCGGCTACTTTCTCCTGTATTTCCTGACGGAAAACTTCATTCCGGCGGAGCGGTGCCATCCCGTCCACTGCTTCCTGGACGACCTTATCCCTTTCAATGAGTTTTTTCTGATCTTCTATGTGTCCTGGTATGTGCTGATCGTCGTATCCCTGGGGTATTTTCTGCTCTATGATGTAAAAAGCTTCAAGAGCCTGCAGACCTACATCATCATCACCCAGGTGGTTGCCATGACCATCTACATTCTCCTGCCCAGCCGCCAGGACCTGCGGCCGGAAGTCTTCCCCCGGGACAACATCCTCACCCGACTCATGGCATTTATCTACACCGCGGACACCAGCACCGGCGTATGCCCGTCACTGCATGTGGCCTACTCCCTGGGCATCGCCTCCACCTGGCTAAAAAAGAAAGACGCTTCCCGGGCGGTCAAGATCTTCGTCACGGTGCTGGTGTTCTTCATCTGCATCAGCGTGGCCTTTGTGAAGCAGCACAGCGTTGTGGATATTTTCGCCGCCACCCCTGTGGGAATCCTGGCGGAATTCCTGGTTTTCCGGAATTACTGGCGGGAGCGGCTGACAGGTACCGTGTAAGATTTCGGTTCGCAGGGGCAGTCATTACCGTAGCAGAATGTCACATTTGAAACTTATGCATAAACGATCATTTCGCGCGGCACCCCATGGCTCTCCCTATGGGAGAGCTGGCACGCCATAGGCGTGACTGAGAGGGCCCTCTCCGCCCCCTCCGGGGGCACCTCTCCCAAAGGGAGAGGCATAAGCGCTGTACGCCAGCGCGCCAATGGATCATTTCCATAAAGATTCCGCTGTGACAACATAGTAGGCTAACAAACAGCGGCTCCGGAAGCTTTCCGGGGCCGCTGTTTGTTTAATTGGTTCCGTTTGTAAGCTGCTGCTTCTGATACTGCAGGGTATAGAGCTGGTAGTACCGGCCTTTCCGGTGGAGCAGCTCCTGATGGGTGCCCTGCTCACAAATAACGCCGTGGGACAGGAGGATAATGTTGTCCGCGTGCTGGATGGTGCTCAGGCGGTGGGCAACGATCAGCATGGTGCCGATATTTTTCATCTTCTCCAGAGAATCCTGGATCAGCAGCTCGGTTTCCGTGTCGATGTTGGCGGTGGCCTCGTCCAGGATCATGACGGCGGGCTTGTGGATGATGGTCCGGGCAAAGCTCAGTAGCTGCCGCTGACCGGCGGAGAAGTTGTTGCCCCGCTCCCGCACCGGCTCGTCCAGCCCCTTATCCAGCCGGGAAATGAAGCTGTCAGCGTTCACATACCGGGCAGCCTCCCAGACCTGCTCGTCGGAAATTCCCTCGGAGCGCAGCAGGATATTGCTGCGGATGTCTCCGGCAAACAGGAACACATCCTGGAGCATCTGGCCGAAGTGCCGCCGCAGGGAAGAAAGCTTGATATGCCGCACATCGATGCCGTCAATCAGGATCTGCCCTTTCTGGATGTCGTAGTTGCGGGTAATAAGGGAGAGAATCGTGGTCTTTCCGGAGCCGGTGGAGCCTACAAAGGCCACGGTCTGCTTGGGATAAATGTGGAAAGACACGCCTTTCAGGACCCATTCGCCGGGCTTGTAGGCAAACCACACATCCTTAAACTCAATTTCGCCCCGGATCTCGTCCAGCTCCACCGCATCCGGTTCATCCACAATTTCCGGCACCATATCCAGAATGGTGAAGATCTTTTCCGCGGAGGCAAAGGACTGCTGCAGCATGTCAAACTGCTCCGCCAATGTCTGGATGGGGTTAAAGAACTTGGAAATGTACATGTAGAAAGACACGACGATCTCGCTGGTAATAACCTGTCCAAGGAATGTGGTGTCCTGAATGTAGCCGCGGCATCCGATGTAGAACAGGAACAGGTTGGAGGTGACAAAGAGCATGTACACCATGGGCCGGAAGATGCCGAAGACGAACATCCGCTGGTACTTGCTCTTGGCAAGGGCGCGGCTCTTGTCCACGAATTCCTCCATCTTCTGATCCTCCCGGTTGAAGATCTGGGTGATCTTCATGCCGGACAGGTTCTCCGACAGATAGGTATTCACATCGGTCCGGGCGTTGTTCACTTTCCGGTGGACCGTCCGGGAAAATTTCTGGAATACAATGGTAAAGAGGATCAGGAACGGCACGAAGCACAGCACCATCAGTGTCAGGGCGTAGTTGAGCACCAGCATGGCTCCCAGCACACCGAAGATCACCATGGTGTTCTTCACCAGCGTCACCAGGATGTTGGTAAACAGGTAGCTGATGGCGTTGGGGTCGTTGCTGACCCGGGTCACCAGCTTGCCCACGGGAATCTGGTTCAGCTGCTCATGGGACAGGCTCTCGATGCGGTTGAAGATGTCCAGCCGGAGCTGGGACAGAATCTTCTGACCCACCTCCTGGAGGATCATAGCCTGAAAATAGGTGCAGACCATGGACACCACCAGAATACCCGCGTACACCGCCACCATCCGGTACAGCTCCGGCAGGGCAAAATTTCCTTTAATGATACCCTGAATCTTGCCCACCAGCAGCGGAGAAACCACATCGTAGGCGATGGACACCAGCATGATAAGAAATACCAGAATAAATTCCTTTTTATAGGGGACGGCGTATTTCAGAAGCCGCTTTACGATCTCCATATCCGCCATATGCCGTTCGCTGCCCGGGTTCTTCGTTCTGCGGCACAGCACGATATAGGCTCCCAGGAACACCACCGCAAAGGCGCCGATCACGGCGCAGACAATGATAAGCGGCAGATACTCAGTCATTGCGCTCCCCTCCTTCCTCCTCCAGCCGCTGCAGGTCCACCATTTTCCGGTATTCCGCGTTGGCTGCGTACAGGGTCTCATGGGAACCGAAAGCCGCCACGGTGCCCCCGTCCATAAAGAGGATCTTGTCCATCCGCTCGATGGTGGAAATTCTGTGGGCAATGAGGATGGTGGTCTTTCCCTGGCGGGAAGCCCGGAGGTTATCCAGGATGGCCCGCTCCGTCTTGGTATCCACGGCGGAAACGGAATCGTCCAGAATCAGGATGGGCGCATCTTTCATGAGGGCCCGAGCAATGGAGATCCGCTGCTTCTGGCCGCCGGAAACCGTGACGCCCCGCTCCCCAAGCACCGTCTGGTAGCCTTTCTGGAACTCGGCGATATTGCTGTGGACATCGGCAAGCTCCGCCGCCCGGACCACCGCCCCGGCGCTGGGCCGCTCGGCACCGAAGGAAATGTTATTTTCAATGGTGTCCGAAAACAGGAAATTGTCCTGGGGCACATAGGCGCAGGCCGCCCGGACAGAGCGAATGGTAAGGGTGTTCACATCCTGCCCGTCAATAAACAGCGTCCCGTCGGGAACATTGTAGGTCCGCAGGATCAGATCCACCAGCGTAGTCTTGCCGCAGCCGGTGCGGCCCACGAGACCGATATTCTCTCCGGGCTGAATGGTAAAGGATACATGCTCCAGAGCGTCAAACTCCCCATCGGGATAGCAGAAAGACAGGTCCCGGAACTCGATGCTGCCCCGGACATCCGTCAGCTCCTGCGCGCCCTCCCGGTCCTGTACCGTAACGGGCGCGTCCAGCAGCTCGGTGATCCGTCCTACGGAGGCCTTGCCCCGGGCGGTCATGTCGATGAGCTCGGAAACAGCCATGATGGGCCAGACGATGGCGGTAAAATAGCCGATGAACTCCATGAGCTGACCGGCGTTGAAAGTGCCCCGGTAGACAAGGTAGCCGCCGTAGCCCAGGATAACGCAGATCACGCTCTCGACAAAGGTTCCCACCAGAATACGCATGAGCACGCTGATCCGGGTGTAGTCAATGTTCGCTTTCTCGTTCTCCCGGTTCAGCTCCTGAAAGGCCAGCAGCTCCCGGGTCTCCTTGACGAAAGCCTTTACAACGGCGATGCCGGAGAAGCTCTCCTGGGAAAAATCCGAAAGCTGGGAAAAGCACTCCTGGCGGTAGTCCCACTTCTTGGTCATAACGCTCCCCACAACGGAGGCGCAGGCAAACAGCAGCGCCATGGGGATGAGGGACAGCAGTGTCAGAAGCTTGTCCATCTGCAGCATACGGTAGATGGCCAGGCCGCCCAGAAAAGAAGCGTCGAAAAGCTGAAGAAAGCCCCAGCCGAAGCACTCCTGAATGGTGTCCAGGTCATTGGTGAACAGGCTCATGAGGTTGCCCACCTTGTTCACCTGGTAGTAGTCCTGGCTCAGGTGACGGCAGCGGTCAAACATCCGGTCCCGCAGGTCCTGCTCCATCCGGGTGGCCGCGCCGAAAATGGTGACCCGCCATAAAAACCGGCCGAAGACGATGGCAAGGATGATCCACACCATGGGCATGCAGATACTGTCCAGCAGGACCTCCATGGTGAAAGCGGTGCGCACCCCGTCAATGTCCACATAGCCCTGGTTGATGCCGTTAATGACCATCTGGTACAGCGCCGGGATCTCCAGCTGGAGGTAATCCACGGCAATCAGCGCCGCCAGTCCCAGCAGCAGAAGCGGTGCATACTTCCAATAGTAACGATTGATGTACTTTCCGAAAACCATGTTTCCCTCCTTATACGATTCTTCGGCGAATCGTATTCTTTCCAAAACCTGACAAATGAACAGACCGAAACGGGCCAATTATAGCACATTCATTCGAGAATAGCAATAGGGCAGATAGGAAATTTGCGGCGGATGCTCCGCCGCAAATCAATTGGAAAACCGCCCTCAAATCGGGGAAAAGATAAACTTCTGGGTCAGTCCGTCGCAGGAGGCGTAGACCGTAACGCTGCCGTCCTCCCGGGCATCCGAGGAAAGCTCCACAGTTTTCCCTTTCAGAAGCTCCCTGACATAGCTTTCCGGATCGGCGCATTCCACCTCCTGGAAAGAAACGTCCCGCATCTGATTGTTCCGGCACAGGTTCTGGATCTCCCGCACCAGCTCGTATTCCGCCATAATTCGGGCCTCCTTTTGGTCGTCTTTGGTTTGCGCGTGGATAATTGTCAAGAAATAAGACATTGTGCATTTCGGCTAATGCAGCAAACAGACAAATTGGAATTTGTCAGGCTATCGAATTCCCGGTCATTGCGATAAAGTAGCTCACACTGGTCACACTGGCGTGGCAATCCCCCTCAAATTTCCGAATCACAGACGCCACACTCCGTAGGGGCGCTCATTGAGCGCCCGGCAAGGAAAGCTTCGACATTCGTATTTCTTTCGGCGAAAAGGTTCCATTTTACATGAATTAATGCTGGAATTCGGTACGTTTTTGCGGGCGGTCAATGACCGCCCCTACGAATGGACGACGATAGCCTGCCTGGAATTCGATGGAGATTCCCACACCAGTCTGCGGACTGGTTCGGAATGACCTGTTCTGACGGCCCGTCAAATTCCAATTTGTCGCTTTGCTGCGTTAACCCGGTAAGCATATTCCATTGCCTGTTTCCCCGCAATCACCGAACAAACCCCGTCCGAAAACCGGACGGGGTTCGCAGGGTTACTTACTCCTCGGGGGAGAAGTCGTCCTTGCCTACGCCGCAGACCGGGCACTCGAAGTCCTCGGGCAGATCCTCGAACTTGACGCCGGTCTCTTCTTCGTCATAGACCCAGCCGCACACGTTGCAAACATACTTCATGGTTGTTTCCTTCTTTCATCATATTTTTTAATGTATATCGGCTCAACGCAGCAATCAGGCAGTGGCCCGCTGCCGTCAAGGCGGTAAACAATTTAACCCGGTAAACAGCCGTCCTCACAGCGCGTAGAAGCTGTCCAGAATGGCCTGGGTGCCGTCCTCCAGCCAGGTGCAGGCGCAGGCGAGGGCCATATAGCCGCCCCGCTTATAGCACACAATGGATTCGTACACCTTGACCCCGGAGTATTCGCCCTCCACCCGGATACAGGTATGGGTTCCGCCGGCGAAAGCGATCTGCTCCACGGAGGTCTGGATATTTTCAATGCCCATGGCGCTCAAGCTGCCCTCCAGGCCCTCCAGAGAAAGCTGGGCGTACTGCTCCTCATTGATAAGCAGCGCCGCGCCGGAAAGCTTTTCCATGTTCAGGCTCAGAGTATCGACTTCATTCTGGTGGTTTGCCATCATGTCATAAACCACATCAGCGTCCTGAACCTGCTCCTGGTATTCCTCCGCTATCATATCCGCGGCGGCATCGTTGTTTTCCCGGATCTGCTCGTCGGAAAGGAAGGTCCAGTTTTCATCCAGCGCGCAGCCAATGCCCAGGAAAGTGTTTTCATACCGGTTTCCGCTGCTGCTGCCCACCGCGAAAGCAGGCTCCGTGGCTTCCGGCTCCGTGGTTTCCGGAGCTGACGCTTCCGGAGCCGTGGTTTCCACCGGAGTCACATTCCCCCGGATGCTCTTGCCGCCGGAGCCGGAGCAGGCGCTCATAGTCACAAGCAGCGCAGCTGCCAGCAGCAGCGCGCCCAATTTCTGAAACATAGGAAAAAATCCCCTTTTCTGTTATTCCCCGGTTTCCCGGCAGCCGGTATCCGGGTGACCCTATCATAGCATGCCGGAACCGGAATTGCAAGCTGTTCCGCGCTTCCGAAGAAAACTTCCCAATTCCCGGGGCAAAGGTCATAGGAATTCAGCGGCACGGCCTGAATTGTCAATTGAATTACTGCAGCCTTTCGCTGAGGGCGCGGTACAGTTTCCCGGCGGCCCAGGCAACACCGATCCACAGGAACGAGTACAGGGGGCAGATCTGACCGCAGAAGTTCCCGGGCCGGCTGCGGTAGTCCCACACGGCATAGTCCCGGTTCACAAGAAGACCCGCCGCCAGCTCCACCATGGTAATGATCCCTGCCCCCGCCAGCGGCCGCACCGGCCTCGGCAGCTTCGGCTCCGTTTCCTCCAGATGGCCCACCAGCAGAAAGCAAAGCCCGCCCGCGAGAAACATGCTGATATGGCTCCATCCCCGCCATAAAAATTCCAGCAGCACATACCCCGTCCCGCCGGCGGCAAACAGAATGGGTTTGCGCAATATCTTCATGGGAATCACCTCGGAAAGAAGTATTCCCAAAAAATCTTCCAAAAAAACGGGAGAAGCCCCTTGACAAAAGCGCCAAATCCGGCTATAATACACAAGCTGGTTTCGGCGGTGCCGAAACCCTTTGACCACACATGGCGGCATAACTCAGTTGGTAGAGTAGCCGGTTCATACCCGGTATGTCATCTGTTCGAATCAGATTGCCGCTACCAGGCCCGTTGGTCAAGCGGTTAAGACACCGCCCTTTCACGGCGGTAACATGGGTTCGATTCCCGTACGGGTCACCAAAAATCGACAAGCGACGTAAGGAGCTTGTCGATTTTTCCTTATTACCTCTTCACTATTCACTCTTCACTTTCACCCTGAATCCTAAATTCCCGAGAATTCTACCTATTATATTTTTTGTTTGGCATTGCTTTTTCCTGATTCAAATGATACACTACGGATGAGGCCATATCTGGTTCCCCCGAACGGCGTAGAGCGCCCTAAGGCATTGAACCAGTTGTTGGTCTCTTTTTTCCCTAGATATAGAATTGCGCTTTCGGAGAGGAGAATATTCCGAACGCTTTCGCGTTCGGAATTTTTTTGTCAATTCGTATCTGTCTGCCGTTTGCGCAGCTTTTCCAGAACCTCCGTAAAATAGTCCGGCAGGGGGGCAAAGACCATGACGGGGCGGCCATCCCTCGGGTGGCGGAAGCACAGGGCCCCCGCGTGGAGGCACTGGCTGTCCTGGCCCAGCTCCTTATTTTTATGCCCGTACACCGTGTCCCCCAGGATGGGGTGGCCGATGTAGGCCATGTGCACCCGGATCTGATGAGTGCGGCCCGTTTCCAGACGGCAGCGGATGTGGGTGTAGCCCGGAAACCGCTCCACCACCTCCCAATGGGTGACGGCGGGCTTGGAATTGCGGCTGGTGACGCACATCTTCTTCCGGTCCGTGGGGTGCCGCCCGATGGGGGCATCCACAGTGCCGGAATCCTCTTTCATATTCCCGCAGACAACGGCCTCATAGGTTCTCGCCATGGTGTGGTCCTTGAGCTGGGAGGCCAGCACCGCGTGGGCCAGGTCGTTTTTGGCGATGGCAAGCAGGCCCGAGGTGTCCTTGTCAATACGGTGGACGATCCCCGGACGCATTTCCCCGTTGATGCCGGAGAGCCGGTCGCCCATGGCGTACAGGAGGCCGTTGACCAGGGTATCGTCGGTATGCCCCGGGGCGGGGTGGACAACCAGGCCCTTGGGCTTATTGATGACCGCCAGGTCCTCGTCCTCGTAGACAATTTCCAGAGGGATCTCCTTCGCGGCGATCTCCACAGGCTTTGTTTCCGGCAGGGTGACGGTCAGTTCGTCTCCAACTTCCAGCCGGTCATTTTTCTTGCAGGGACGGCCGTTCCGGGTGACGCAGCCCTCCTCCGTCAGGCGCTGGACGGCGCTGCGGCTGAAGCCCTCCAGCGACCGGGTCAGAAAAGCGTCCAGCCGCTCCCCGGCAGTATCGGCGTAAAGGGTCATTTCTTTTCATCCTTCCAGAAGCCTTTGTTGCAGAAAGCGAGGGATACCACCAGGGCGATGCAGCCGCAGGTGATAAAGCAGTCCGCTACATTAAATACCGGGAAGTCCATGAACTGGGTTTCCAGCATATCCACCACATACCCCAGCCGCAGCCTATCGATCATGTTCCCCAGGCCGCCGCCGTAGATGGCGGCAATGCACCACCGCTCAAAGCGGGTAAACCCCATGGGCTTTTTAAAGTACTCCCAGAGTACCGCAGCGGTGAACAGCAGGAAAATCACCGCGAACAGCCACTGCATCCCCTGGAAGGCAGAAAAGGCCGCGCCGGTGTTCTGAACATAGGTAAGCCCAAGCACCCCGGGTAGGAAAGAAACATCCCCATACAAAGGGATATTCGCCACTACCAGGTATTTTGTAATCTGGTCCGCCGCCACAATGGCGAGGACAAAAAGACTATAAAGAAAAAAGGACATGGGTTACCTCCGTTATGTATTGAAAAGCCTTGTTACTTATCCGGTTAACACAGCAGCGCGGAAAATTGGAATTTGTCGGGCTATCGAATTCCCGGTCATTGCGATAAAGTAACTCACACTGGCGTGGCAATCCCCCTCAAATTTCCGAATCACAGACGCCACACTCCGTAGTAGTGCGTAACTTATAATTCTTTACTTTTATATTTATCCATGGTATACTCAAAAT
>CAZVDH010000039.1:0-16033 GCA_964625595.1 uncultured Oscillospiraceae bacterium
GGTATTGGACTGCCATATCACAGGTTTCCTATTTGCTGTTTTAAGCCGATAACCTTAACTGTTTTTTGCGGTTGCCTATCGTCTAACGCATCAGCCCTTTTCGCATCCCGGGTTTGCAGCATCGGTTCAGCATGCTTTTCTGCCCCAAGAGGCCCCGGACAATATCGCTGCCACGGTAGAAAACCTCCGCAATTCGAAGCCGGCATTCCCAGTTGCGGAGACGGAAGTGGTGTTCCATTCGTAAATAGTCGGAATAGAATGATCAGGGAGGGATCCGCATGGGTCTTGACGCATTCGCCGCCGCGGCCAGCGGCATTCTCGCCGCCTTTGGCATTACCGTCCTTTGTCTCTGGCTGCGAAAGAAACTAAAAAGATTTCACGCAAACATGAAATGATTGAAAACACCCTGAGCGGCTGTCCGACCGCTCAGGGTGTTTTCAAATTTAAACATTCCGTTCCAGGGTCACACTGCGAAGCTGAAAGCCCATCTTCCGGTAAAAGGCAAGGCCGTCCTCATTTTCCGCATAGGCGCCCAGACGCAGGCAGGTGCAGCCAAAGGCTTTGGCAAGGGCCGCGGCTTCCCGTATGATCTGAGTGCCGATGCCCTGCCCCCTGCAGTCTTCCCGAACACACAGTTCTTCTATCATATATTCCCGGCGGGATACCATGCTTGGATAGTCATACTCTGTTGCATGGGCACTCATATACCCCACAACCTGTCCACCCTGCCAGGCGCAGAAAAGTTCCTTTTTTTCAATGGCTTCCCGGAACCGTTCCTCGGGATACATCTGCTCCGGCATCCGAAAAAGATCCGGCCGCCAGCCGACATGAAGCCTGTGGACCTGCTCTGCCAGGGCGTTGACCGTCTCCCTGTCCGCGGGCTTTGCAAGCTCCAGCATCAGCCAAGCACCGCCTTGTGGAATACCTTCTTGCCCTTGCGCAGCTTGACCCCGGCTTTCAGTTCTTCCTGGGTAACCTGCACCGTGGCGGCAGCGACTTTTTCATCGTTCAGGAACACGCCGCCCTGCTCTACCAGACGGCGGGCTTCCTTATTGGAGGAGGCCAGTTTGCAGGCTACCATCAAATTCAGAATGCCGATTTTGCCGTCGGTCAGCTTGTCGGCGGTGATCTCGGTGGTGGGCATATCCGCGTCTCCGCCGCCCACAAACAGAGCCTTGGCGGCGGCCTGGGCCTTGGCAGCCTCTTCCTCGCCGTGGACCAGCTTGGTCAGCTCAAATGCCAGAATTTCCTTTGCCTCATTGATTTTGGCGTCCTGCCAGGTATCCATTTCGTTAATCTGCTCCAGCGGCAGGAACGTCAGCATCCGGATGCACTTCATTACATCGGCATCGGCTACATTACGCCAGTACTGGTAGAATTCGAAAGGACTGGTCTTGTTGGGATCCAGCCACACCGCGTTGCCGGCGGTCTTGCCCATCTTGTTGCCCTGGGAGTCTGTCAGCAGAGTGATGGTCATGCAGTGGGCGTCCTGGCCCAGCTTCTTGCGGATCAGCTCCGTACCGCCCAGCATATTGCTCCACTGGTCATTGCCGCCGAACTGCATGTTGCAGCCGTAGTGCTGGAACAGGTAGTAGAAGTCATAGGACTGCATGATCATGTAGTTAAATTCCAGGAAAGAAAGGCCTTTTTCCATGCGCTGCTTGTAGCACTCCGCCCGGAGCATGTTGTTGACGGAGAAGCAGGCGCCCACCTCCCGCAGAAGCTCCACGTAGTTCAGGCTCAGCAGCCAGTCGGCATTGTTCACCATCTGGGCCTTGCCGGGTCCAAACTCGATGAAGCGTTCCATCTGGTGCTTGAAGCACTCGGCGTTGTGGTCGATGTCTTCCTTGGTCAGCATCTTACGCATGTCGCTGCGGCCGGAGGGGTCGCCGATCATGGTGGTGCCGCCGCCGATCAGGGCAATAGGCTTGTTCCCTGCCATCTGCAGCCGCTTCATCAGGGTCAGGGCCATAAAGTGGCCGGCGGTCAGGCTGTCGGCGGTGCAGTCAAAGCCGATATAGAACGTAGCCTTGCCGTTGTCGATCATTTCCCGGATTTCCGCCTCATTGGTGACCTGGGCAATCAGGCCCCGGGCAACCAGTTCATCATACAGTTTCATAATGCATTTCCTTTCTTATTCCCCCTGGGACCGGCTGACCAGACTGGTCAGGGCGGCCCGCAGAATATTGACATTTGTTTGCTCCAATACGGTATCCCGCGCCGTATGGATACGGGAAAGATACAGCGCCAGCTTCCCTTTCCGCAGAGCGCAGATGCCAACGCCGTAGGGAAAATTGCTCTGGTCCGAGGGATACACGGCCAGGCCCTTTTCAAATAAGGATACCCGTTTTTCCCCGAAGCGGCCGCAGCAGGTGCGAAGCAGCGCCATCTTTTGGGGGTCCTTTTTCAGTTTCCCGGTGGGGAAAAGCAATATCTCATTTCCGTCGCCCACGCAGTCCATGTTCAGCACGATCTGCTTCTGAACCTGCGCCTTATGGGTCTTCCGGTAGGAAGCCGAGCCGATCACCCCCAGTTCCTCCAGGTCGAACAGGACAAAGCAAACCTTATCCCGTTGGTTTTCCGGCAGGGTTCCGGCAATCTCCAGAAGCGTAACCACCCCGGAGGTATTATCGTTGGCATTTCTTGGATTGGCCGGTCCGCACAGCAGAAGGGCAATATTGACCCAAATAAGGATTACGAAAACAAGCTGCCCAACAAAAATGCTGTCCGCCAGCCAACCCACGGCTATGCCCGCCAAAACCGCCGGAAGCAAAATCACCGCTGATACAACAAGCTGATACAATATAAAAAGAGCAGGATTGCAGGGTGTAATGAGATTCGGAACCAACATTCCCGCGCAGGTGTCATAGTGGGCTGTGATCAGGAACTTTGCCTTTTCCGGGTTTCCGATCACAAGATTCCGGGCTCCTAAAGATCCGGCTTCCTCCCGGCACTGGTAGCCATTCCGGGAAAGCCAGTCTGACACCGCATTTCGGAACAACGCTTTCTGCTTTTTTGTCTTTCGGACGGGATACTGTTCCAAAACGTCCATGGGTTTTCCCAGCATATATTCTCTCCTTTCCGGGCAAACAAAAAAGCCCCCTGTCTGAAACCAGACAGAGGGCGCGTAAGCGCGGTACCACCTCATAATCGGCGCTTCCTCACGGACAGCGCCCTCACGGCGTCAGATAACGCCTACCGCTGTATCGGGCGAACCCGTCCTGCCCTACTGCATCTTCAGGCAGGCCACTCCGGGAGGTATTTGGGCGGTCTTTCCTGTTCCCTCGCACCGACCGGGAACTCTCTGGAGGAAAGGGGACGCTTACTTCATCCCTTCACTGTGTTGACTTTCCTATCCTAACAAAAAGCGTCTGGTTTGTCAAGAGGCAACCTCCGAAAACTGCTTTCTGCAGTTTTTGGAGGTGTTCAAGAGGAAGCGGAAACCAAATATCGGCTCCGGATCCTGCGGTAGCTTTTTACCAGCCACCAGATTCCCACAGTACAGGCAAGGCACAACACAACCAGGGCCGCAATATCGCACCAGGAATACCATGTTCCCGCGATGCCCAGCGCACCCGCCAGCCAGAAAGAGAGACTATATTGCTTCCACATCCGCCCATTTTCCCGATTATAGGCCGGAATATCGGAAACGGTTTTGGGGTCAACCTCGCTGCCCGCCCAGAAGTGCATGGGTGTTTTCCGTCCGGCGGCCCACATGCCGATTCCGTAAAACACTGCCCCACTGCCCCAGCAGCAGACAATGAGAATAACAAGACCGGCAATGTCTTTTTGATTCATTTCTGTTCCTCGTCCGGAGAAACAAGCATTTCCTCCGCGCTTTTCAGAGTAGTTTCCGTAATATGGGTGCCGCCGATGATCCGGGCAAGCTCTTTCTTCCGGCCCTCCCGGTCCAGGGGGGTAACGCTGGTGTAGGTCCTGCCCCCCCGCTCGGCCTTGGAGATCAGCAGATGGGTATCCGCCAGCGCCGCCAGCTGGGGAAGGTGGGTCACGCACAGCACCTGCTTGAAACGGGCCAGGGATTTGAGCTTTTCCGCTACTTTCTGGGCCGCCCGGCCGGAAACGCCGGTATCCACCTCGTCAAAAATAAGGCAGCCGATCCGGTCCTTCTCCGCCAGAACGTTCTTCATTGCAAGCATGATCCGGGCCAGCTCGCCGCCGGAGGCAACCTTGCTCAGGGGCTTCAGCGCCTCGCCGGCATTGGCGGACATATAGAACGCCACAGCGTCCGCGCCGCTGGGGGTAAGCTCCAGCTCCCGGAACCGGCAGGAAAACTGCACCCTGGGCATATCCAGGTGGCTAAGCTCCGAAAGGATCCGCCGGGACATGGCCTCGGCGTTTTCCTGCCGGTTACTGCGCAGCTTCTCCGCCTTTTCCCAGGCGGCGGCCTCCGCTTTTTCCAGCTTCTTTTTCAGCTTTTCCAGATGGTCGTCGGCAAATTCGATCTCATCCAGTTCCGCCTTAGCACGGTCCAGGTAGACAAGAATATCCTCGCAGGTGGCGCCGTACTTCCGGCGCAGCCGGTGCAGAACATCGAGCCTTGACTCGATCCGCTCCAATTCATCAGCGGAATAGCTCAGATTGTCCCGGGCATCCCGGGCTTCCTCGGCAGCGTCCTCCACCTGGTATTTCAGGTCCGCCACTTTTTCATGCAGGGCGGCAAAGCTGTCGCTGAACCGGGAAAGCCGGGCAAGAGCATACTCCGCCTGGGATAATAGTCCCGCCGCGCCGTCGCTGTCATCGTCTCCGTAGAGGCACTGCACCGCCTCATCCATGCCCTGGGAAAGCTTTTCCGCGTTCTGCAGCAGCTTGCGCCGGTCCTCCAGCGCCGTATCCTCCCCCGCCTCGGGGGCCGCCTTTTCGATTTCGGCAATCTGGTACTTGAGGGTCTCCATCCGGCGGAGCTTTTCCCCCTCATCCATGGTCATCCGGTCGATCTGGCGGCGCAGGTCCGCCACGGTATCGTAGCTTTCCCGGTAGCTTTCCCGCAGGGCTTCATTTCCGGCAAAGGCATCCAGAAAGGAAAGATGGTTTTCTTCATCAAAAAGCGCCGCGGAATCGTGCTGGCCGTGAATGTTGATCAGCTGGATTCCCAGCTTATGCAGGATGGAAACCGTCACAAGGCAGCCGTTGACCCGGCAGATATTCTTCCCGTCCAGGAAAATCTCCCGCTGGATCACCGTCTCCGGGTCGTACGCCACCCCGTTTTCCGAAAACCAGCTCAGCTCCGGAACCTGGGTGAAAACGCCCCGGACAGAGGCTTTCTGGGCGCCGGTCCTTATCATATCCCGGTAGGCACGTTCTCCCACAATGGCGGATATGGCATCAATAACGATGGATTTGCCCGCGCCGGTCTCACCGGTGAGGACGTTGAACCCCCGGTCAAAAGAAATATCCGCCTGCTCAATGACGGCAATATTTTCAATGTGCAGCAGACTCAGCACGGTGCTTCCCCCTTTCGTCAGCTGATAAGCGCCTTGATCTCTCCGCAGAAAACGGCGGCGGAATTGGAATCCCGCAGAATGGCCACGACGGTGTCATCTCCCGCCAGGGTCCCCAGAATATAATCCGCTTTCATGGCGTCCAGCGCCGAAGCGGCAGCATTGGCAAGCCCGGGCAGGGTATGGATCACCACAATGTTCTGGGCATAATCAAAGCTTGTGACGCACTCCCGGAAGATGGTATTGAGCCGGTCAGAAAAAGGATTGCCCAGATCCTTTTCCGTGATGGAATAGCGGTAGGTTCCGAAATTCGTCATTTCTTTTACGATCTTCAGTTCCTTGATGTCCCGGGAGATGGTTGCCTGGGTGCAGGAGAAACCCGCCTCCTGCAGCTCCTGCAGAAGCTGCTCCTGGGTCTCCACATTGGAGGTGGAGATGATCTCCATGATCTTCGCCTGTCTTTTTGCTTTCAATTTCCGTCCCCTCTTTTTCTAAAATATAACGGATGATTGCGCTTGATTTGTTTATTTTTTGAACTTCGCGTTGACCACATCGTAAAAGCTGCGCTGCTTGAGCCGCACCAGCTTTGTTTCCAGCTTGGACCGGCGGACAGTCGTCACATCCCCCATATTCAGGCGCAGGGCCTTTCCCCCGTCCACGGACAGATAGGCGTTGCGCCGGGCGTTCCGGGCAAGCTCCACCGTCACCACCCGGCGGTCGGAAGCCACGATGCACCGGGCGCCCATCTCGTGGGCGCAGATCGGGGTGATAAGGATATTTTCCGCTTCCGGCTCCACAATGGGACCGCCGGCGGAAAAGCTGTAGGCCGTGGAGCCGCTGGGCGTGGCCACGATCAGGCCGTCGCCGCCGCACTCCAGCGCCTGAACACCGTCGCACTTTACCGTGAGATAAACAATCCGCGCGACAGCGCCCTTGGTAATCACCACATCGTTAAGAGAAATATCATGGAAAATAATGTCCCGGTCCCGCTGCACCGTCACATCCAGCATCCGGCGGCTCTCAATGGTGAAGCTGTCCGTACCAAGCAGCGCCAGCTTATCCAGCTCCGTGCTCTCCAGCTCCGCCATAAAGCCCATGGTTCCGATATTGACCCCCAGCAGCGGGATCCCCCGGCGGGTCGCGCTCTTTGCCATATGCAGTATGGTACCGTCGCCGCCGAAGCAGACCACCAGGTCCGCCGTCTGCATCTCCCGGTCCAGCCGGGTAAAATGCAGGTCCTTGGGAAGATCGTAGGTTCTGTCCACCTCAAAGGGCAGGCACAGCTTCACCTGCATACCCGCTTTTTTCAGGATCTCCATGGCCTCCCGGGCAGTCCCAAAATTCTGGTCCCGATAGGGATTCGGGGTCACGATCACGTTTTTCATTCCTCGGCCCCCTTGTCCAGCGCCCGGTGGGCACCCTCCACAATTTCCTCCGGGTCCGGGCGGAGGCTTTCCCCCTCGCCCAGAGCCAGGTGGGCCAGAAATTCAATATTTCCCTCCGGCCCCTTGACCGGGGACCAGGTCAGACCCCGGACCCGGAAGGACAGGCTGTCCGCCAGGGAAAGGAACCCCTCCAGCACCTCCCGGTGGGTGCTCTTTTCCCGGACAACCCCTTTTTTGCCCACCTTTTCTTTCCCGGCTTCAAACTGGGGCTTGATCAGGCAGACCACCTGGCCGGATTCTTTCAGCAGGGTTTTGATCACCGGCAGGACAATTTTCAGGGAAATGAAGCTCACATCCACAACGGACAGGTCGAGCTTTTCTCCCAGCTGCTCCGGTGTCACATAGCGGATATTGGTGCGCTCCATCACCACCACCCGGGGATCGGACCGGATCTTCCAGTCCAGCTGGCCGTAGCCCACATCGATGGCAAAAACCTTTCGCGCTCCCTGCTGCAGCAGGCAGTCGGTAAAGCCGCCGGTGGAAGCGCCGGAATCGCTGCACACATAGTCCTTTGGCCGGATTCCGAAATCCCGCAGCGCCTTTTCCAGCTTTAAGCCGCCCCGGCTCACATAGGGACAGGCAGCACCCCGGACCTCAATGGAAACATTCTCGGGAAAGGAAACACCGGGCTTGTCCGCTTTCTGTCCGTCCACATATACAAGCCCGCTCATAATAATACTCTGGGCCTTGGTCCGGCTGTCGGCATAGCCCTGCTCGGTCAGCAGCACATCAAGCCTCTTTTTAACTTTCAATTCCCAGCACCTCCTCCGCAAACGCGGCAATGGCGCCGCCGTCCAAACCGCAGAAATGATACAGTTCTTTCATAGAACCGCCGGGAACATAGTTCTTTCCCAGGTCCAGGCCCGCAACCCGGCAGGCCGCATCCGCCTCCCGAAGCTGGGAAGCCAGCGCCTCCCGAATGCCGGAACCGGCTGCCGCTTCCTCCGCCACAATGAGGGGGCGGCCGGGTGCCATTTCCCGGAGGATCTGCTCCACGGGAAATACGGACAGGGTCAAAAGCCGCAGAACACAGGCAGAAATTCCTTTTCTTTCCAGAAGCGCCGCCGCTTCCAGCACATTTCCAAGCATGCTGCCGTAGGTCAGAAGCGTCACATCCGCACCCTGCCGGTGGCGCATCAGGACGCCCCGGTTTTCCACCCCGGCAAAACCCTGCCAGCCGGATTCCCGGTAAGGCCCCTCGGTGCCCCGGGGATAGCGGATGGCAACGGGGCCGTCATAGCTTTCCACCGCCCAGCACAGCATATCCCGCTGCTCGGCAAAGTTCACCGGCGCCAGGATCAGCATACCGGGGGCCATGCGCAGGAAGCCCACGTCAAACACGCCGTGGTGGGTTGGGCCGTCGTCGCCCACCAGCCCGGCACGGTCAATGGCAAGCACCACATGCAGGTGGAGCATACACACATCCTGGAGAATCTGGTCAAAGGAGCGCTGCAAAAATGTGGAGTAGATGGCAACCACAGGAGTCATCCCCTGCTTTGCAAGACCGCCTGCCATGGAAACCGCATGCTCCTCCGCGATTCCCACATCAAAATACCGTTTGGGATACCTGTACATAAACCCCAGCAGCCCTGTGCCCCCGGGCATGGCCGCCGTAATGGCGCAGACCCTGGGGTCCCGGGAGGCAAGCTCCAGCATGGTATCCCCAAATGAATCGGAGAAAGACCGCACCTTTGGCCCCAGTTTTTTCCCGGTAACCGGGTCAAATTTGCCGATACCGTGGTATTTGGCAGGATCCGCCTCCGCGAAAGGATAGCCGCAGCCTTTCTTCGTCACCACATGGACAAGAACCGGCTCTTTCATATCCCGGGCGGAGCGGAGCAGACTGATAAGCCCGGGCAGATTGTGCCCATCCACCGGCCCCAGGTAGGTCAGACCCATATTTTCAAACATTGTCGCCGGAAGCAGAAACCGCTTCAGCCGGTTTTTCAGCCTGCTGGTGGCAAGGTAGATCCGGTCGCCCCCGGGAAGCTTCTTCATAACCTCCCGATACCGGCGCTTGGCGTGGAGGTAATTCTCGCTGGAACGGATCCGGGACAGGTGCCGGGACAGGCCCCCCTCGCTTTTGCCGATGGACATTTCATTGTCGTTCAGGATAATAATCATGGGCTCATGGCTGACGGCAGCGTCATTGAGGCCCTCAAAAGCCATGCCGCCGGTGGCCGCGCCGTCTCCCATCAGGGCAATCACATGGTAGTCTTCCCCTAACAGTGTTCTTGCCCGGGCCATCCCCAGAGCGATGGAGACGGAGCTGGAGGCGTGGCCGGCAATGAAAGCGTCCGAGGGGCTCTCCGAGGGCTTGGGAAAGCCGGACATACCGCCAAACTGCCGCAGATGCGGAAAATCCGCCCGGCGGCCGGTCAGCAGCTTATGCACATAAGACTGATGACCAACGTCGAAAACCAGGCGGTCGACCATTGTATTAAAAACAGTCTCAATGGCAACAGTGAGCTCCACCGCGCCTAAGTTTCCGGCAAGATGGCCGCCGGTCTGACTGACATTCGCAATAAGAAATTCCCGAATCTCCCGGCAAAGCTGAACCCGTTCCTCGTCGTTCAGCCGCAGAAGGTCCTCATGACCGTTTATTTTCTGTAGTAATTCCACTGGTTACACGACCTATCATGATTCTTTCTTTTTCCGGAACAGCGCGCGGAAGTGACTCCAGGTATAGATCAGCTTTCCCACGCCGTGGACAATGGCGGTGCAGGACCGAATGGCAAAGGTCTTGCCAATGGCTTTTCCCCCCACGGTCAGGGCCGCAACCAGCGCGGACATGACCAGGGACACCACCTGAGGCCAGGAAAAGGTAAAATGCGTCAGAATCTGGGACGCAATGGTAGCGGATGCGGAACCGGAAACGACACCGCAGATGTCGCCCACCACATCGTTGCAGATGGAGCTGACCCGCTCCGCGCTGCGCAGGAGGGAGATCGCCTCCCTGGCCCCGGGCACTTTCCGGGCCGCCATGGAGTGAAAAGGTTTTTCATCGGCAGAGGTCACCGCCACACCAATCACATCGAATACAATACCCACCAGCACAATGGCCAGAAGAATCAGAAACGCTACGGCGATACTGCTGCTTTCCATGACCGCGTCGGAAAGCAGACTGATCGCGCCGGAAACGAAAATAGTAGTGATAAAAATTGTTACGACCCACCGGGCGGTTTTATTGCGCTCCCGCCTGGATGTGCCGGAATCGGCCTTTGCCACCGCGATACC
This sequence comes from uncultured Oscillospiraceae bacterium, assembly GCA_964625595.1. GTDB lineage: Bacteria > Bacillota > Clostridia > Oscillospirales > Oscillospiraceae > Faecousia. Next base: position 10,142 of record CAZVDH010000039.1, read on the forward strand.
CCTTTAAAAAAAGCCCATGTCACAACCGGCAAAGCAAAAACGGCAAGCCACTTTGGCATGGGAATCTGAAGGCCCCCGAAAGGTGCCCTGAATAAAAACTGTATAAAACGGCGGCAGGCAGGATAAATCTTACGGCTTAGGTCGGGTTGGCTTTCCCCAGAGGAAACCTGCCGTTGCCGCGCAGGCCGTTTCCATTTCATTCCTGAGTCCGGAAGTTGCCAGTCCGGATACCCGATTGCCACTTAGACCGTACTGCAATCCCCTGCCTGCCCAGCTACGACAGCCTAGGTGTTTTCCACAGCAAAGCGCACCATAATCTTAGCCTCTTTTGCAAACATGGTTTCCAGGAGCGATAACGGCAGCTGCCATGGCCATGACAGCCGGCCGCCTGGTCCCCTTTTCCCGCATGCTCACTCAAGGCAGGCTACGCTGCACGCAGCAACGCGACTCTGCGCACTGCCTTGCAGGTTCATTTCCTGGCTCGTGCGCGGGCAGGCCCTTCCGGGTTCTCTCCGCCGTCGCACAACACCAAGTCTCCACGGAAACCGGGTCGTATGCCCCATGCCGTTGGGACGCGCCCGGAATCCTTAACCCCCAGCATCCACCCTAAACTGGGCGTAAAAAGCAGACACCAGGGACTTCATCGCTGTGCCCTTCAAAGGATTTTTAGGCCCTTCCTGGAAAATAGCCGCTCTGACTAGGATACTGCACCGTTGCCGTCCATGTTAGCACATTTTAAGGGAATATACAAGTGTTTTTTCAAAAACTGTATATTTGCACAAACCTGCGGCGCCGAATTGTGCTTCTGAAACAAAGCCCGCGGCACCCTGTATCCCATGAAAATGCACCCAATACAGGCTTAGTCGTTCCCGGCGGAAAACGCCGGGAACGACTAAGCCTGCCCCATCCAAAAGGGTTATGGATCCGCTTTCAGAAACAGTTCTTCCACAATGTCCGAATGGGTCACGGGAATCTGCAGCTTTCGGACTTCCTCCGGCGTAAAGAAACGCAGCTCCCTGGATTCATGACTCACCCGAAGCGCCGGCTCCTCCGGCAGATTCAGGCCGTAGACCACTATGACCATCCGCCAGACACTGCCGTCCCGGTAGGCGGCTATCCGCCCCGGGTCGCCGTAAACCCGCAGCTTCCGGAAGTTTTCCAGGCGGACGCGAAGCCCCAGCTCCTCGTAGACCTCCCGGACAATGGCCTGCAGGCCGGTCTCCTGTTTTTTTACGCCGCCCCCCACCAGGCCCCACATGTCGGAATCCACCCGCCGCTCCAAAAGCAGGCGGCCCTTGCAGGTAATAATGGCGTTGGAGCCCAGCTTCGCCCTCTGGGTCGGCCTGGGGGCGTTTTTTGGATCCCCCCGGTAAAAGGTTACAATGGACATACCCGTCCCTCCTAATTGTTGACGCCGTGGTGGGCAGTGGGGCTGTCGCTCTCAAGAGGCAGGAACTGATACCCCCGGTCCTGGGCCCAGAGGATAATATCCTCCACCGCGTCCACACTGTAATCATGAATATCGTGCTGAAGCACAACACTGACCCGGTGATTCAGCAGGCCCTCAATAACATTCTCCCGAACCTGCTTTGAAGTGCGGGCACTTCCCGCGTCGTCACTGTCCACATTCCAGTCAAAATACCGGAAGCCAGCGTCCTCCACCGCCCGGGTCAGAGTGCTCATAATCCCCTTTGAGAACCGACGGCTGACCGTATTGGAGCTGCCCCCCGGGAACCGCATCAGCCAGGTCTCCACCCCGGTCTCCCGCCGGATAATATCCTGCATGGCATATAGATCCTGGAAATAATCCCGGGGATCCGAATAGATCTTCTGATAGTCATGACAGGCTGTGTGAACGCCGATGCTGTGACCGCCGTCCACAATTTCCCGGAGAAGATCCGGGTTCTCATCCCCTACCACGAAGAACGTGGCTTTCACGCCGTACTTTTTCAGGACCCGGAGCAGCGCGTGGGTATAGGGTCCCGGGCCGTCGTCAAAGGTCAGGTAGATCACCTTTCCGCTGGGGGTCACCGTATCCTGCCGGGGCGCGCCGCGGACCGTAAAGCTCCGGGTAACGGAGGTTTCATTTCCCACGGCATCCCGGACTGTATAGGTCACGGGGTAGGTGCCCGGTGTCAGCCAGTCCACCTCGCCGGTGACCTCCACCGCATCGGTCAGATCCCCGTCCATATTATCCTCAGCGGTGTAGCCGGGGTCACCGAAGCAGGAGCCCAGCGGGAAGCTGTAATCCGCTCCGCCGCGCAGCGTGATCACCGGCGGCGTGCGGTCCACAATGGGGATCTTCCGCTCCGCGAAGGCAGGGTTTCCCGAGGAATCCAGCACCGAGTAGGTCACCAGGCCTTCCGTTTCCACCCGAATGACCCGGTCCGTGATGTCCCCGTCAAAATTGTCCGTCGCGGAATAACCTGCTTCCTCATAGACCTTTCCCGGCAGAAGATCCTCCGGATCGTCCGGAGTCAGGGTGATCACCGGGCATTGGGTATCCACCACCCGTACCGTTCTGCTGGCGCTGGCTCGGAGTGAACGCAGCTGGGCCGAATAGGTAACGGTATGCTTTCCCAGTCTGCCGTCATCCACATCCGCCTCCACTTGAACCTGGATCCCGGGATCAATGCCATCCTTCCAGAATAAGCTTCCCCGAAGCAGCGCTTCCGCGCCGGGATCCGTAAAAGTCTCTCCGTATTCCAGAATGATCTCGGACGGACCCGCAGGAACCACGGACAGGGAAAACCGGTTGATCCGGAACACAACCACCCACGCGGCAGCTGCCGCTGCCCCGAGCAATAAAAGCGCGATCACCCAGCGCCATATGCGGCGCTGTCGGACAGGCCGAAACATATTCTCTTCCATATACTCTCTCTTTTCCTAAAGTTTACATAACTATACACTATTTTGGGCAAAAAGAAAAGAGCCTTTCGAAAAACTTAAGGATTTTTTTGCTGCGCCCCTGCCCGCGTCCGCGCTTTTCTCAAAATACGGGCATTTTTCAACTTTTATTTTTCCGGGATGCGGCAAAATACCGCTTTCTCCGGCTGCGCTTGACATTATTCACATCTTATAGTATAATTGACCGAGATTTTTCCGGAATGGAGACTGCTTATGAAAAAGTTTTTCCGAATTCTGGTCCCCGTGCTGATGGGCGCGCTGATCATCGCCAGCATCGGGTGGTACCTGTTTGTTTATGACCGGGACTTTACCCGGGATATGCTGCTGGAGCAGGCCCGCTACCAGGATCTGCACGGGAACGCCCGCCTGTCCGCCTGGTTCTATGACCTGGCCTATGAGCACTCCGGACGGGACGAAAACGTAGCCATTGAGCTTGCCAATCAGTACAAGTCCGACGGAAACTACACCAAGGCTGAGGTGACCCTCTCCAAGGCCCTCTATACAACGCCCACCACGGAGCTGTATATCGCTCTTTGCAAGACCTATGTGGAGCAGGACAAGCTTATGGACGCGGTGGCTCTGCTGGAAAGCATCCAGGATCCCGCTATCCGGGCATCCATCGAGACTCTCCGTCCCGCCGCCCCCACCGCAGACTTCGAACCGGGATTTTACAGCAAGTATATCAGCGTATCTCTGGCTTCCCAGTCGGGCACGGTGTACTATACGACCGACGGAGAGTACCCCTCCGTTGCCGATGCTCCCTATTCCGCGCCCATCTCCCTGCCTTCGGGAGAAACCGTGATTCAGGCCATTTGCGTGGATGACACCGGTCTTGTCAGTCCCCTTACGGTTCTCGGGTATACCGTCGGCGGCGTGATCGAGCCCGCGGTTTTCATGGACCCCGCCATCGAAGCCTCCGTCCGGGAGCTGCTGGATATTGGCGAGGGAAAAATCCTTTATACCGACGCCCTGTGGGGTGTTACGGAATTCACAGTTCCCACCGAAGCCGCAAGTCTGGATGACCTGGCGCTCATGCCCTATCTTGTGAGCCTGACCGCCGCAGACCTGCAGCTTGATAATCTGGATGGTCTTTCCTCCCTGCGGAAGCTGGAGAAGCTGGACCTTTCCGGCAGCCGCTTCCCGGCGAACTGCCTGGAAACCGCCGCAAGCCTCCCCGCGCTGCAAGAGCTGAACCTGTCGTCCTGCTCCCTGAGCACCATTTCCGGCCTGGAAGGTGCCGGCAATCTGCGCATTCTGAATATCAGCAATAACACCGTCCGGAATCTGGAGCCCATATCCAGCCTTGTCTTCCTGACAGAGCTTTCCATGGACCACAACGCTCTGACCACCCTGGACGCCATCTCTTCTCTGACGGATCTCGAGACCCTGGATGTTTCCTACAATTCCCTTACTTCCCTGCAGCCCATCAGCGGATGCGCCAAGCTGAAAACCCTGAATGCCGCCGGAAACCGGATCTCCAATCTGTCCGGTATTCCCCAGCTTACCATGCTGAGCAGCCTGGCTCTGGACTACAACGCGCTGACGGACATTACCCTGCTGGGCTCCTGCACCGGCCTGACGGAGCTGCGTATTTCCAACAATGCCGTTTCCGACCTGTCCGCCCTTGACGGTCTGACCAAGCTGGAGGTCTTTGATTTCTCCTACAACCAGGTGGAATCCCTCCCTGACTGGCCCTCCAGCGCCAAGCTGCGGATCATTAACGGTGCCCATAACGTTCTTACCAGCATTGACGGTCTTGCCGGTATGGCGGATCTGACTTATGTCAGCATGGACTATAACGCTCTTACCAGTGTGGACGCCCTGGCGGACTGTGCCAATCTGGTTCAGGTAAACGTCTACGGCAATGAGATTGACGATGTTTCCGCTCTTACGGCACACAATATTATTGTCAATTACGATCCCACTTAATTGGAGTTTGGGTTATGAATTATCAGGATATAAATGCTCAGACCATTGACCGCTGGATTCGGGAGGGCTGGGAGTGGGGCGTCCCCATTACACATCAGGCCTACCTGGATGCTCTGGCGGGAAGCTGGGAAGTGGTCCTCACCCCCAATAAGCCCGTACCCAAGGCCTGGTTCGGCGATCTGAAAGGCAAGCGTATTTTGGGTCTTGCCAGCGGCGGCGGACAGCAAATGCCCATTTTCGCCGCACAGGGAGCAATCTGCACCGTGCTGGACTACTCCCCCGCCCAGCTGGAAAGTGAGCACATGGTCTCCCAGCGGGAGGGCTACGACATTCGCATCATTCGGGCGGATATGACGAAGCCCCTCCCCTTTGACGGCAATTCCTTTGATCTTATTTTTCATCCGGTGTCCAATTGCTATGTCCGGGAGGTGCGTCCTATCTTCCGGGAGTGCTACCGGGTTTTGAAGCCCGGCGGGGCGCTTCTGGGCGGCTATGACATGGGGATCAACTTCCTGGTGGATGAAAAGGAAGAAAGGATTGTAAACAGCCTTCCTTTTGACCCCATCGCCAACCCTGCCCTCATGGCGGAGCTTCAGAGAAACGACGACGGCGTTCAGTTCTCCCATACTCTGGAGGATCAGCTGGGCGGCCAACTGGCGGCGGGTTTTCAGATCACAGACCTTTATGAAGACACCAACGGATACGGCAGGCTCCATGATATGGGAATTCCCACTTTCGCAGCCATCCGCGCCGTTAAACCGGAATAAGACGCAAACGCCCGGAACCAAGATCGGTTCCGGGCATTTTACACTATGTGCATATCGGCTTAACTCAGCAAAACGACAAATTGGAATTCAGGTTATCGGCTTTATGCAGCAAACAGAAAAATGCACTTTGGTGTACTGGTGCGGCAGCACCATCGCTTCCCCCGGGGGGAAGCTGTCGAGCGTAGCGAGACTGATGAGGAACGGCGATACTAACCGATTTCTTATTCGGTTCGTAAAAAGGTACTGCTTGAAATGCTGTATGTTCTTATTTACCGGTGTCCCATATCAG
>CAZVDH010000040.1:0-15971 GCA_964625595.1 uncultured Oscillospiraceae bacterium
ACTGCCATATCACAGGTTTCCTATTTGCTGTTTTAAGCCGATAACCTAAATTCCATTTTATCTCACTGCTTACAAAACCCGATGACCGGGATCCTCTTACTCCCGGTTTTCTTTTCCCTCCATCAGGTATTTATTCAGCGCGCCGCCGTACAGGAGGATGCTCAGACAGCAGTACAGCCACAGCATGGCAATGGCCACGGCATACACCGACCCGTAAATATTGGAATAGCCGGAGAAGTTCTCCACATAGATAGAATAAATATCGGAAAACACCAGCCAGCCGATGGAGGCCAGGATGCCCCCGGGCAGACTTTTCAGGAAGCCGTTGCGTCCGTTGGGCAGGGCCATGTACATGACGGTAAAGAGCACGGTCTGGACAAACAGCAGGAAGAAAAACCGCAGGTCAATAATATCCAGCAGGAAGATCACCACCGCGTTGTCAATGCCCAGCAGGAAATTCATCAGGGAATTGCCGAACACATGGAGCACCAGCGTCAGCAATATCACCGCGTAAAACACCAGCGCGTACAGTACGCTGATGCTCCGGGTATAGATATATCCCCGATTCTCGGACACCCCGTACACCGCGTTGAGGCCCGTGAGCAGCCCGTAGACACCCCGGCTGGAGGACCACAGGGCCGTAATGGCGGACAGCCCCGCCACCGCGCCGGAGGCGTTGCGGTAGGTGCTGTACACCAGTTCCTCCGCGCCCTCCATCAGTGCACCGGGCAGGAAGCCGCCCACATACTCCATCAGATCCTCCACCGACAGGCCGGTGTAGCGCAGGGAACTGAGGATCAGCAGCAGCGCCGGGAAAACGGACAGCACCATAAAGTATGCAGCATACGCCGCCCGCTGGGGAATATGCATTTTCCGAACGGTCTCGGCCATGTGAAACGCCTTGCCGATAAGACCGCCCCTGGGGAACTCCTTCATCCATGTCCCTCCCGGAAATATCTTCATCCAAAAGGAAAACGCCCGCAGCCGTTGGGCCGCGGGCACTGTCCCCTCTGGAGGCTCTGAATAAATCGGCAAAAGCTGACGGCGAGAGATTTTGTCTCAGCCGAAAGTTATGAAAACGCAGGAATACTGGATGTATTTCAAGTTTTCATAACTGCGCGGATGAGGCAAAAGAAAAGCCTCTCAGCCGCGGACGATTTGTTCAGAGTTTCCATTTATTCCGCGGAAATCAGATAGTAGTACACCGGCTGTCCGCCGTTGATCAGGTTCACATCCGCGTCCGGGCAGATATCCGCGAACAGATCCGCCGCTCTTTGGGCATGCTTCTCCTTGATGTCCTGGCCGTAGTAGATGGTGACATACTCCCGGCCGTCGTCCCGGACCTTTTCCGCCAGGCTCCGCAGCAGCACCTTGATGTCCTGGCTGGTGCCGAACAGGCCGCTGCCGCACATGGCCAGATAGTCACCCTCGTGGATCTCATAGCCGTCAAAGTCGGAATTCCGGGCGGCGTAGGTGATCTGCATGGTGTCCACGGTAGAAAGAGCCTCGGTCATGGCCTGGGTATTTTCCTCCGCCCCTCCCTCGGGATTGAAGTTCAGCATGGCGGTGACGCCCTGGGGCACGGTCTTGCTGGGAATGACGATGACCTGCTTGGGGGTCAGCCCGTCCACCTGCTGGGCGGCCATAATAATGTTCTTGTTGTTGGGCAGCACATAGACTACTTCCGCGGGGACGGTATTCACCGCCTCCAGGATGTCCTGGGTGCTGGGGTTCATGGTCTGGCCGCCGGAAATGATGGCGTCCACCCCCAGATTCCGGAACACATCCGCAAGGCCCTCACCGGCGCACACGGAGACGACGCCCAGCTTCTTTTCCGGCTCGGCAATCTTAGGAGCCAGCTCCTGCTCGCTCATGACTTTCTCGGTGTGCTGCAGGCGCATGTTCTCCACCTTTACGGTGACGAAGGAGCCGTAGTTCACCGCCTCATGGAGGGCGGCGCCGGGATCGTTGGTATGGACATGGACCTTGATGATCTCCTCGTCGTCCACCAGCACCAGGCTGTCGCCCAGCTCGTTCAGAAAAGCGCGCAGCTCCTCGGGATCCCGGTCATTTTCCCGGGAGATGATGAACTCCGTGCAGTAGGAGAACGTGATGTCCTCGGTATTGAAGTCCGAGAAATCCGCCTGCTCCTTGGTCGCCGTCACGGTCTCCGGGGCGGCGATGTCCTCGCCCCGCATGGCAGAGAGCATCGCTTCCAGGGCAAAGACCCAGCCCTTGCCGCCGGCGTCCACCACCCCGGCCTTCTTGAGAACCGGGTTCTGGTTCACGGTGTCCGCCAGAGCAACCTTGGCTTCTTCCAGAGCTGCCTCATGGACGAATTCCAGATAGTTATTCTCCTGGGCGGCCTCCCGGGCCTTGGCGGCAGCCAGACGGGCCACGGTGAGGATGGTGCCCTCGGCGGGCTTCATGACTGCCTTGTAGGCCGCGTCCACACCCTCCTGGAGGGCATCGGCCCACAGCACGCCGTCGCAGTCGTCCTGGCCTTTCAGCTTCCGGGAGATGCCCCGGAACAGCAGGGACAGAATGACGCCGGAGTTGCCCCGGGCGCCCCGGAGCATGGCGGAAGCCGCGATCTTGGCGGCATCGCCCAGCGCCGGATCCTCCGCGCTGCGAAGATCGGCAGCGGCGGCGGCAATGGTCATGGACATGTTTGTGCCGGTGTCGCCATCGGGCACGGGGAAAACGTTCAGCTCATTCAGAGCCTGCTTGTGGATCTCGATAGAGGCGGCCGCGCTGATGATCATTCTGCGGAAATCGGCCCCGTTCATGGTCTGCCTCAAAATGTTACACCTCCGAAATTATCCAATCATCATGGAATCGATATATACATTTACGGCACGGACCTGGGTGCCGGTGCATTTTGTGACAACATAGCGCACCTCAGAAATGATGGAGGCAGCCACGGCGGACAGATTCACACCGTTGTCCACAATAATATGCAGGTCAATGGAAATGGTGTCGTCATCATTGAAAGACACCAGGACGCCCTTGGACATGGATTCCGGACGGAGCAGGTGGAACACGCCGTCCTTCACGCTCCGGGCGGCCATTCCCTTGACACCAAAGCAGTTGGAGGCCGCGGTGCCCACGATGTCCGTGTACACGCTGGTGCTCACATTGACACTGCCGTTTTCATTTTCATGACGGATCATAGTATAGAACCTCCTTATGGTTTTGGGGAGTTTTGACTGTCAGGAAAAGCGATAAATTGGTATTTGCAGAACTGTTTGGTGAATGGTGCGCGGGTGGATGCGGTACGCGCCAAGGCCTCCCCTGTGTAAGGGGAGGTGGTACCAGTGCGCACACTGGTACCGGAGGGGTTGTAATATATTTCCTTTGAATGTGCTTTTCGTTAGAACAGGAAGATTTATTTGTTAACCCATTTCGGCGATTTGTCGTCAAAATAAGAAAATTCTACTGCACAATCCCTCAGTCGCTGCGCGACAGCTCCCTTTACACAAGGGAGCCCTTGCCGCGTCCCTTTTTCGGAACCTCACCAAATTCCAATTCCCCTGTTTGCCGCTTCAAGGCGATTTACAGCTTTCCCCGTGGATCACACCATGCTCTTCTCCCAGCAGTCGGGAGCGGTGAGGCCCATCATCTTCACCACGGTGGGAGCCACATTGGCAAGGCCGTAATTGCCCTCCCGAATGGTCCATTCCTTGTCGGTATCGTAGATGATGAAAGGCACCGGGTTCAGGGAGTGGGCGGTGCGGACGGAAGTCTTTCCCTTCTTGGTTTCGGTCATCTGATCGGCGTTGCCGTGGTCGGCGGTAATGAGAACGATGTAGCCGTACTTGTCGGCGGCCTCCAGAATGGCGGCAACGCTCTTATCCACGCACTCCATGGCGTAGACCACCGCCTCCATCACACCGGTGTGGCCCACCATGTCGCCGTTGGGGAAGTTGCAGCGCAGGAACTGGAACTTCTTGGAAGCCATGTTGGCAACCATCTTCTCGGTGATCTCCTTGGACTTCATGGCGGGAGCCTGCTCAAAGGGAATCACATCGGAGGGGATTTCCTCATACACTTCCAGGTTCTCGTCCACCTTGCCGGAGCGGTTGCCGTTCCAGAAATAGGTCACATGGCCGAACTTCTGGGTCTCGGACAGGGCGTACTCGTGAATCCCGGCGGCGCAAAGCACCTCGGTGAGGGTGTGCTGGATCACAGGGGGCTGGACCAGGTAGTGCTCGGGGATATTCAGGTCCCCGTCGTACTGGAGCATGCCGGCAAACTTCACGCCGGTGTAGTCGCCCCGGTCGAACTTGTCAAAGTCCTTCCGGTCAAAGGCCAGGGAGATCTCCTGGGCCCGGTCGCCCCGGAAGTTGAAGAGGATCACGCTGTCGCCGTTGGCGATCTTCGCCACCGGCGCGCCGTCACGCTCCACCACAAAGGCGGGCAGGTCCTGGTCGATGCAGCCGGTCTCGGCCCGGTAGGTTTCAATGGCAGCCCGGGCGGAGGGGAAACGGCGGCCCAGACCCTGGACATGGGTCTGCCAGCCCTTTTCCACCATGGCCCAGTTGGCTTCGTACCGGTCCATGGTGATCTGCATCCGTCCGCCGCCGGAGGCGATGGCGTAATCGCAGCCGTCGGTGCTCAGCTCGGCAAGGACCTTTTCCAGAGCGTCCACATATTCCAGGGCGGAGGTGGCGGGAACATCACGGCCGTCCAGCAGGATATGGCAGTAGGCTTTCTTCACGCCATCAAGCTTGGCCTGACGGAGCAGAGCAATCAGGTGGGCGATGTTGGAGTGGACGTTGCCGTCGGACAGCAGGCCCAGGAAGTGGAGGGCGTGGCCGGCCTTGGCATTGGACACAAGATCGATCCAAGTGGGAGAGGCAAAAAGCTTCCCGCTTTCGATGGACTCGCCCACCAGCTTTGCGCCCTGGGAGTAGACCTGGCCGCAGCCCAGGGCGTTGTGGCCCACCTCGGAGTTGCCCATGTCATCATCACTGGGCAGGCCGACGGCGGTGCCGTGGGCTTTCAGGTAAGTATGGGGGCAGGTGGCAAGAAGACGGTCCAGCGTGGGGGTCTTGGCTACGGCAACCGCGTCGCCGCTGCCGCCGTCACCCTTGCCCACGCCGTCCATAATAATCAAAACAATGGGTTTTTCCATAATGTATTACCTCCGTTTTCCACTGTCCCGGGAAAGACTTCTGTGCCCCAGGACAGGATTCCAGTTGTATTATTTTACATCATTTTTATTGAACTTACAACCTCTTTTTTAATTTTTCCGAACCAAACAAAAATAATGCCCATTATGCCGGCTTTTCGGTGCATTTTACGCCCCCGGCGGCAGCGCCGCAGGCATGTCGTGGGATAGGGAAGCTCTGATTAAATCGGCGAGAGCTTACAGCGAGAGATTAAGCTTTCTCAGAAAGTTTGGAAAAGCGAGAAATACTGTATGTATTTCCGGTTTTCCAAACTGCGCTGAGGGAGCCAAAGATCCGCTGTTAAGCCGAAGACGATTTATTCATACTATTTCTCGATAAAATGGTTAATACCATTTTATCCTGCGCTTTTTGCGCAGGCCGCCGGTGGCGGCGAGAAATGTATGGACTACGTTTTTTTGCGGCGATGCCGCTGACCGCTTGACAGCGGTCCCATAAAACGGCATTAAACCGTTTTATGAAAAACTAGTATCAGAGGTTCCTTAGATTTTGTTGTCGCTTTTGCCCCGATCCTCCCGGTGTCGTTTTATCATGCACAAATTGGAGTTTGCCGGGCAGTTAAGGTGCACGGGTGGTTAGACGCCTTGCCCCCCGCATTTATGAGGGGGGTGATACCAGTGCGCACACTGGTATCGGGGGGAGCCCGTCACCCGCATATCTTTCACACAATAGAACGAGAAAAAGGACTGCAAATGCAGAAAGATAATTCTGTTTGACGCTCTGTTGCCGGGAATTCGTACTCCCCCCGTCCCTGCGCTAGCGCAGGGACACCCCCCTCACAAGTGCGGGGGGCGAGGCGCCTAACCACCCTCGTCTTTTACTGCCCGAGAATTTTCAATTTACCGCTGTGCCAAGATAAGCGGATATGCGCATCATCCAGCCGCCGCGAAGCGGCACCGCATCTTATATCTTATATCTCATATCTTATATCTCATAACCGTGAACTGTCCACGAAAAAATCCGCCCCCTGAAACCAGGGAGCGGATGTGTTTTAGTTCAGAGCGGCCTTGGCTTTCTCCACAACAGCGGCGAAAGCGGCGGGATCCTGGATAGCCATCTCGGACAGGCTCTTCCGGTTCATCTCGATGCCGGCCTTCTTCACGCCGTTCATAAAGGTGGAGTAGTTCATGCCGAAAGGAGCCACCGCGGCGCTGAGCCGGGCGATCCACATGGTGCGGTAAGCACGCTTCTTCTGCTTGCGGCCCTCGAAAGCGTAGTTGCCGGACTTCATGACGGCCTGCTTGGCCATCTTGAAGTGCTTGGACTTGGAACCCCAGTAGCCCTTGGCCAGCTTCAGGGTAGCGTTTCTTCTCTTGCGCGTCATCATCGCGCCTTTAACTCTTGCCATTTTTCTTTCCTCCTATCCTTATTTGTACGGGATCATCTTCTTGATGGCATCCACATTGGTCTGATCGGCGTATGCGGCTGCGCGCAGATGACGGGTACGCTTGGTGGTCTTCTTAGTGAGGATATGGCTCTTGTAGGCGTGGGCTCTCTTAACCTTACCGTTCTTGGTCAGGTTGAATCTCTTCTTCGCACCGCTGTGGGTTTTCAGCTTGGGCATGGTAATTCTCCTTCCGATTTGTTTGTATAATGGCGGTTATTTGCTGTTCTTAGGGGTGAGGAAAATGGACATGAAGCGTCCTTCCAGCTTGGGGTTTTTCTCCATGGCCGCCACATCCGCGCAGGCTGCGGCAAAGTCCATCAGGAGCTTTTCACCCAGGTTGGTATGTGCCATCTCACGGCCCCGGAAACGAACGCTGACTTTCACCCGATTGCCGTCGGCCACAAACTTCTGGGCGGCCTTGACCTTGGTGTTGAAGTCGTTGGTGTCGATACTGGGGCTCATGCGGATCTCCTTGATCTCCACGACCCGCTGATTCTTCTTGGCCTCCTTTTCCCGCTTCTTCTGATCGAAGCAGAACTTGGAGTAATCCATGATCTTGCAGACGGGGGGGACCGCGTTGGGAGAGATCTTTACAAGATCCAGCCCCAATTCTTCCGCCATGGCGTTGGCCTGGGCGGCGGACATAATGCCCATCTGGGCGCCGTCGGCGCCGATCAGGCGGACCTCCTTGTCCCGGATCTCCTCATTGAGCTGATGGTCTAACTTTGCGATGAGAAACACCTCCAAAAAAGCAGCAAAAAAGCGGACGCCAAAGCATCCGCAGATAACACGCCCGACAAGAAATCGGAATCGTATATGCAAACCGTTTCGCGTATGCTTACGGTGAGGCGGATGTTCAGCCTTCTTCATTACCGGGTAATTCTAGCACGGAAAGGGGCAAATGTCAAGGACTTTTTCTTGCCATTTTCAGAATATTCCGTCCCCGGATTGGGGATAGTTGACAGTGGGAAGTTCTGGTGCCGCTTCGCGGAAAATTGGAATTTGTAACTTTGGCGCGGCAGCGCCATGGCTTCCCCCGGGGGGAAGCTGTCGAGCGTAGCGAGACTGATGAGGAACGGCGAAACAGATCGATTTTGTAAACAGTTCGAAAAAAGGTACAATTTGAAGGGTTGTACCGTCTTATTTGACTGCGCACCACATCAGAAGATGTCGCCGTTCCTCATCCGCCCCTGCGGGGCACCTTCCCCCCGGGGGAAGGTATTAGCCCGCCAAATTCCCAATTTGTCTGTTCCCTGTGTGAAACCGATACGCCTAATCGCCCACAATGGTCCCCGGTTCGCCGGAGAAAGCGGAGAGGACCTCCAGACGGATGCCGTGGTCCCGGGCAATCTCCACACTCCGGTCATGGAGCACCTGGGCGCCGCTGCCGATGAGGCCCAGCATTCTTTCATAGCTGATCCGCCCAAACCGGGTAGCGTCGGGGTAGATCCGGGGATCCCGGTCATAGACCCCATCCACGTCGGTAAAGATCTGGCACCGGTCCGCATGAAGCCACGCCGCCAGAGCCACCGCCGTGGTATCCGAGCCGCCCCGGCCCAGGGTGGTTATGTCATTGTCGGGGCTCACTCCCTGGAACCCCGCCACCACCACGATCCTGCCCTTTTCCAGCTCGGCAAGGATTCTGGCGGTGTCAATTTCCAGGATCCGCCCGTTTCCGTAGACGCTGTCGGTCCGGATCCCCGCCTGCCAGCCGGTGAGGCTCACCGCGGGATAGCCCAGGGCGCCGATGGCCATTGCCATCAGGGCGGCGGACATCTGCTCCCCCGCCGCAAGGTAGGCATCCATCTCCCGGGCCGCCCCACGCCGGTTCACCTTTGCCGCCTTTTCGATCAGTTCATCGGTGAGCTGTCCCTGGGCGGACACCACCGCTACCACCTGGGCGCCCTGCCGGGCAAGGCCCGTCATCCGCCGGGCTGCCAGCCGGATTTTTCCCTCGTCACCCAGGGAGGTTCCTCCGTACTTCTGCACGATCCGCATAATCCGTCCCTCCTGGCATAATAGCATGCATATGCTTATCGGATAAACGCAGCAGCGGGAAAAATTGGAATTTGGCGGGCAGTTAATGCACATGGGTGGTTAGACGCCTTGCCCCCCGCACTTGTGAGGGGGGTGTCCCTGCGCTAGCGCAGGGACGGGGGGAGTACGAATTTCCGCCAGCAAAACGTCATATAATTGATATTTCTGTGTTTACAGCCCTATTCTTCACACTTATTTGTGAAAGACATACGGTTGACGCGCTCCCCCCGGTACCAGTCTGCGGACTGGTACCACCCCCCTCACAAGTGCGGGGGGCGAGGGCGGCTGCGCCGCCAGCCTTACAAATTCCAATTCGTCTCACTGCCGCGTAAAGCCGCTATGCACATACATGAAAGTCATCCGCTGCCCCATGCTATGTGACACCGTATCGAAAGGTGACGGAAAAAGAAAGCCGCCTTCCGGCGGCAAAGGGCTTTCAAAAAAATCCGCCCCCAAAAATGGGGGCGGATGGCGCGCTTTTATCCTGCCAGCACCTCGGCTTTCAGCACCCCGTGGATGCCCGAAAGCTTATCCAGCAGTTCCTCCAGGGAGATGGTCAGATCCATGGTCTCCGCGGAGATGGTAACGACCGCGGTGCCGTTGGTGGGAACGATGGAGTTAATGGTAATAATATTGGCCTTGCAGGCAGCAAACACGCCAAGGATTTCCGAAAGGAGCCCGGGTTCATCGTGAAGCAGGAACTGGAAAGTAATGATCCGTCCCGTCATCATGTTCTGGAACGGAAGCACCGCGTCCCGGTACTTGTAAAAGGCGCTGCGGCTGATGTTGGTGATCCGGGTGGCCTCATTCACCGTAGATGCCTCTCCCGTGGAAAGCAGCCGCTTGGTTTCCGCAACTTTCAGGAATATTTCCGGCAGGGCAGATGCTTCCACAATGTAATACTGCGGTTTTGCAGGCATAAGCTTCCTCCTACTGATAGTTTCTTTCTGTGCGTGGTATGACCACAAATGTCTCTCCACGGGATATTGTAGCATACTTTTTTAAAAAAGCAACCCTCGCAGGGGATCCTCCCGGGAAAAACAAGAAAAAAATTTTTCCGGTTCCCAGAGGTTTTCCCGTGTAAATTACCGGCAACCTCTAAAAACTGTTTTTTGTGGTTTTGGGCGAGAGATTTTGTTTTAACAAAAGTTTTGGAAATTCCGGAATACTTTGTGTATTTCCCAATTTTATTACGGAACGGATGGGGCAAAAGACCCGCCGCTCAGCCGCAGCCGATTTATTCAGAGATTCCTTAAAGGTGTCCCACCACAATCTGACGAAAGGAGGCCTGCTCCATGTATCCGGGTGTCAAACGGGCGCTGCGCGTCTGCGCGCTGGTCCTGGGGGCGTGGCTCACGGTGCAATACGCGCTTCCCATCGCATTCCCCTTTCTGCTGGGAACGGCTCTGGCCCTTGCCGCGGAGCCGGGGGTGAAGTTCCTGAAAGAGCGGCTCCGTCTCCCACGGGCGGTGGGGGCCGCGTTCTGCGTGAGCGTGGTGTTTCTTGCCATTCTCGCGGGACTGGTCACCCTGCTCGCCCTGATGTTCCGGGAGCTGGGCGCTCTGTCCGGCATTCTCCCCACCATGGCCGAGGCGGTCCGAACCGGCATTGACGCCCTCCGGAACTGGCTGTCCGCCCTGGCAAGCCGGGCGCCGGAGAGCCTGCGCCCGGCTCTGGAGGGGAGTGTCGCCGCTTTTTTCTCCGGAGGGACGGCGCTGCTTTCCAAGGCGGTAGACTTTCTCCTGGGCCTTGCCGGGGGGATCCTCCGGCATGTGCCGGACAGTGCCCTCAGCCTGGGCACCGCCGTGATTTCCGGCTATATGATTTCCGCAAGGCTTCCCTCCCTCAAAAAAAGGGTTTCTGCCCTATTCTCCCGGGAGCGGCTGAAAAAACTCCGTGTCTCCGTCCGAAAGATGAAAGACGCCTGCCTGGGCTGGCTTCTCGCCCAGGTGAAGCTTGCCGGGATGACCCTCATCATTCTCACCGCCGGCTTTCTGCTGCTGCGCATCACCTACGCGCCCCTGTGGGCCCTGGCGGTGGCGCTGGTGGACGCCTTTCCCGTGCTGGGCACCGGCACCGTGCTGATCCCCTGGGCGCTGGTGTGCTTCATCCAGGGGGACGGCGGCAGGGCCGTGGGGCTGCTGGGGCTCTACGCCGTGGCGTCCCTCACCCGCTCCGCCATGGAACCAAAGCTCGTGGGGCAGCACTTAGGGCTCGACCCGCTGACCACACTGCTGGCTCTGTACGCAGGCTACCGCTTCTGGGGTTTGCCCGGGATGCTTCTCAGCCCCTTGCTTGCCGTCACGGTCCGGTCCCTGCTGCCCGCGTCAGCGGACAGCTGAGAGATACGAGATATGAGATACAAGATATAAGATGCGGTGCCGCTTCGCGGCGATTGTAAAATAATGTGCATGTTGGTTTCACTCAGCAAGTATACAAATTGGTATTTGTAGAGCTGGCGGCGCAGCCGCCCTCGCCCCCCTCACTTGTGAGGGGGGTGCCACCAGTTCTCAAACTGGTGGCGGGGGGAGTACGAATTTCCGGCAGCAGAACGTCAAACAGTATTATTTTTTATGTATGCCGTCTCTGTTCTTCTCACTTTTTTATGAAGATTTGTGGTTGACGGGCTCCCCCCGATACCAGTGTGCGCACTGGTATCACCCCCCTCGTAAACGCGGGGGGCAAGGTCGCGTACCGCATCGGACCGCGCACCGCTGGACAAACAGCTCTACAAATTCCAATTTACTGTACCACAAAACGATACCGAGCGGGTCAGGTGGGGAACGACTTCAGACCACGTTCGTCACAACTTGTCCGCCGGCACTGCCGGCCGGAAAATTGCCTATTGTGCATCGGGGCATCTTTTGCTATAATATAGAGAAAAGCTTTTAATATGGATGTGGATCGATGTGAAATACGGTGTTTGGAATGTTGGTGAGGGAGCGCAAGGTGCGGTGAATGCGTTGGCGGAGGGAGGCTACGCTCCCCTCGCCGCTATGGTGCTGGCTGCCCGGGGCATACAGACCCCTGCCCAGGCAGTTCAGGTTCTCGGGTTCGATACTCCCCTGCCGGACCCCTTTTCCCTGACGGATATGGCCGCCGCCGCCGGGCGGGTGGGACTTGCCATGACCCGGGGCGAGAAAATCGCCGTTTTTGGCGATTATGACGTGGATGGCATCACCGCCACGTGCCTGCTGACCCATTTTCTCCGCCGCCACGGGGCGGACTGCGTGCCCTACATACCCGGCAGGCTGGAGGAGGGCTACGGCCTGAACGAAATGGCCCTGCGGCAGCTCGCCTGCGAGGGCGTGAAGATGGTAGTCACCGTGGACTGCGGCATCACTGCCGTGGAGGAAACCGCTCTGGCAAAGGAGCTGGGGATGGACGTGGTGATCACCGACCACCACGAGTGTAAGGATTCCCTCCCCGATGCCGTGGCGGTGGTGGACCCCCACCGGCCCGACGGCGGCTACCAGGGCGGGAGCCTGTCCGGCGTGGGTGTCGCTTTCAAGCTTGTCTGCGCTCTCAGCGGCGACCCGGCTGAAATGCTTCAGGAATATGCGGACATGGTGTGTCTCGGCACCGTAGCGGATGTGATTCCCCTGGTGGGAGAAAACCGGATCTATGTAAAAAGGGGCCTGGAAGCCCTGAACGATCACCCCAGGCCGGGCCTTGCCGCCCTCATGGCCCAGTGCGGCTGTGAAAGCGGCAGCGTCACCGCCTCCACCATCGGCTATATGCTGGCCCCCCGAATCAACGCCGCCGGACGGATGGGGAAAATCGACGCGGCTGTCGAGCTGTTCCTCACCCAGGACCCGGTCCGGGGAGAGGCTGCCGCCCGGGAGCTTTGCGAGCTGAACCGGGAGCGGCAGGCCGTGGAGTCGGAAATCTACCGCCAGGCGGTGGAGCACCTCCGGGGCAGCGCCGCGCCGGACGCCATTGTGCTGGCCGACGAGCGCTGGCACCAGGGCGTGGTGGGCATCGTCGCCAGCCGCATCGCGGAGGAATACGCCTGCCCCGCCTTCCTCATCTGCCTGGACGGGGAACACGGAAAAGCCAGCTCCCGCAGTCACGGGGGCTTTAACCTGTTTGCCTCTCTGCGGGCCCTGTCAGGCCTTTTGGAAAGCTACGGCGGCCACGAGCTTGCCGCCGGTTTCACCATTTCCCGGGAGAATATTCCGGAATTCCGCCGGCAGGTCAGCGCCCTGGCCCGTACCTACTTCCAGGACGACGTACCCCGGCAGGCCCTGGACATCGACTGCGCCGTGACGCCGGAGGTGCTGACGGTATCCAATATCGCGAGCCTCAGCATTCTGGAGCCCTGCGGCTGCGGCTGCCCCAAGCCCATTCTGATGCTGGGCAGCGCGGTGATCGACCGGATCACCATGGTGGGAAGCGGCCGGCACATGCGGCTGCGGCTGCGCTGCGGCCACTACGGCCTGAACGCCATTTACTTCTCCATGACCCCGGAGACTGCCAGCATCGCCCCCGGCGACCGGGTGGATGTGGCCTTTATCCCCCAGGTCAACGAATACCGGGGAGAGCGGACCCCCCAGCTCAATGTGGTGGACATCCGTCCCAGCTGCACCGCTCCCTGCGGTACCGAGACTGCCGCCTACCGGCTGCTCCGGGAGGACCGGATCACCGCCCAGGATGCCCAGGCCCTGCTTCCCAGCCGCCAGACCCTTGCCATCGTGTGGCGGTATCTTTCTTCCCGGGGAACCGGGCAGGAATCCCCCATCTGCCTGTGCCGGAAAATCGTCCGGTGGTCGGAGCAGCCCATGAACCTGGGCCAGTTCCTGACCTGCCTGGATATTTTCCAGGATGTAGGGCTGCTGCAGGTCCGCAGGACCCGGAACTGCCTTACCATTGCCCTTACCCCCGGGCCGGGAAAAGCCGACCTGAATGAAAGCCAGACCATGCAGCGGCTGCTGCGGGCGAAAGAGAGCTGATCGTTTTGGAAACCTTTGAAGAACATTATAATTCCATGTGTGAGACCATCCGCAAACGGATGCCCGGCGCCGATATGGCGCTCATTGACCGGGCGGTGGACTACGCCAACAAAAAGCACGCCGTTCAGAAGCGGAAAGACGGCTCCCCCTATATCATCCACCCCCTGGCGGTGGCCCAGATCGTAACGGAAATGGGCCTGGACCAGGACGCCATTCTGGGCGCCCTGCTTCACGACTGCATTGAGGACACCGACGCCTCCCACGAGGAGATCGAACGGCTCTTCGGCGCCACGGTTGCCGAGCTGGTGGAGGGCGTTACCAAGCTGACCCGGGCCAATTTTTCCTCCACCGAGCAGGCCCAGATGGAAAACCTGCGGAAAATGTTCATGGCCATGAGCAAGGACATCCGGGTGGTGCTCATCAAGATCGCCGACCGGCTCCACAACATGCGCACCATGCAGTACCAGACCCCGGAAAAACAGATCCTCAAATGCCGGGAGACCATGGACATCTACGCCCCCCTGGCCCACCGGTTAGGTATGCAGCGGGTCAAATGGGAGCTGGAGGATACCGCCCTGCGCTACCTTGCCCCCATGGAATATGAGGAGATCACCTCCTACCTCCAGGCCCACAAGGAGCAGGACGAGACTTTCATGCGCACCATCCAGGAAAAGATCACCCAGCGGCTCACCGCCGTGGGGATCCACAACACCACCTACGGACGGATCAAGCACGTCTACTCCATCTACCGGAAGATGCAGGCCCAGGCCAAGACCATGGACGAGCTGTACGACATCTACGCTTTCCGGGTCATTGTGGACACCATCCCCGACTGCTACAACGTGCTGGGCCATATCCACGACCTGTTCAACCTGATCCCCGGCCGGTTCAAGGACTATATCTCCACCCCCAAGCCCAACATGTACCAGAGCCTGCACACCACCGTCATCGGCTCCCAGGGCATCCCCTTTGAAGTGCAGATCCGCACCTGGGAGATGCACGAGACGGCGGAATACGGCATTGCCGCCCACTGGAAGTACAAGCAGGGCACCGGCTCCGGCTCGGAAAAGGACTTCGAGTGGGTAAGGCGGCTCCTGGAAAGCCAGCAGGACGCGGACGCCGAGGAATACGTCCAGTCCCTGAAAATCGACATGTTTGACGACGAGGTCTTCGTCTTCACTCCCAAGGGCCGGATCGTCCCCCTGCCCTCCGGTTCCACCCCCATCGACTTTGCCTACGCCATCCATTCCGGGGTCGGCAACTCCATGGTGGGCGCCAAGGTGAATAACCGGATCGCCAACATTGACACCACGTTAAATAACGGCGACATCTGCGAGATCCTCACCTCCAAGACCGCCAAGGGCCCCAGCCGGGACTGGCTGAACATCTGCAAGAGCAACCAGGCAAGAACCAAGATCAAGCAGTGGTTCAAGAAAGAGAAGCGGGAGGAAAACATCGTCCACGGCCGGGCCTCCTTTGAGTCGGAAATGAAGCGGATGGGGCTGCCCCTTTCCGCCATCACCGATTCGGAGCTGGAGCCCCAGCTGCTGCGGAAGCTCTCCTTTGACTGCTGGGACGATATGTACGCCGCCATCGGCTACGGCGGCCTGACCGCGGTGAAGGCCGTGGGCCGGATCCGGGACGATATCACGAAGGCACTGAAAGCCCAGACCGCGGAAAAGCAGCCGGTCTCCCCCCTGCGGGTAAACCCGGATTCCGATTCCGTAAAGCAGAACCGCCACGCGGTGAACGGGGTCATTGTGGAGGACATCGACTCCTGCATGATCAAGTTCGCCAAGTGCTGCACCCCGGTGCCCGGGGACCCCATCGTGGGCTTCATCACCAAGGGCTTCGGCGTGTCCGTCCACCGGGCGGACTGCCCCAACGCCAAAAAACGGGACGACCCCAAGGAAGCCGCCCGGTGGGTCCGGGTGCGCTGGGCCAGCCAGGAGGAGCAGCCCTTTGAGACCACCCTGGAGCTGGACTGCCTGACCCGGGACGGGCTGCTGCTGGATGTGGCCACGGTGATGACCACCGCCCGTGTGCGGGTCAAGGAGCTGGTGGGCAAGGATCTGCCGGGAGGCAGAAGCACCTTTACCGTCCGGTTCGAGGTCAAGAACGTGGCGGAGCTGGACACCATCCGCACAAAGCTCATGAATATTCGGGATGTGGTGGGTTCCCGCCGGGGACAGAACTGAAGCAATTGACAATTGACAGTTGACAATTGACTGCGGTGTAACAACACTGGCGCGGAGCCGCCCTTGCCTCTCCCTTTGGGAGAGGTGCCCCCGTAGGGGGCTTAAGAGGGCCCTCTCAGTCACGGCTAAGGCCGTGACAGCTCCCCCATAGGGCAATGTCATTAACTTAAGGAAGAAGTCAAATAGGCTTACTATTGGAGGAGTA
>CAZVDH010000041.1:0-15715 GCA_964625595.1 uncultured Oscillospiraceae bacterium
TCCGGGACTTCTCCACCTCCATGCGGATGGGGTAGCGGATGTAGTCGGAATACTTCTTGATCAGGCTGCGCAGCTCGTATTCTTCCAGGTACTCGCTGTACTTTTCGTCCTCGGTGTCCTCCTTGAGAGTCATGATTACGTCGGTGCCGGGGGCTTCCCGGGTGCACGGCTCCAGGGTGTAGCCGTCGGCGCCGCTGGAGACCCACTTCCAGGCGGTGTCCTCTCCGTACTTCCGGGAGATCACGGTGACGGAGGATGCCACCATGAACGCGGAGTAGAAGCCAACGCCGAACTGGCCGATGATGTCAATGTCGGCATCCTTGTCTTCCCCGTCCTTGCCGGCCATGGCCTGCTTGAAGCCCAGGGAACCGGACTTGCAGATGGTGCCCAGGTTTTCTTCCATTTCCGCCCGGTTCATGCCGATGCCGTTATCGGAAACGGTGAGGGTGCGGGCGTCCTTGTCCCGGGTGATGGTGATGGCGAAGTCAGAACGGGACAGGCCCACCTTGTCGTCGGTCAGGGCAGTGTAGGCCAGCTTATCGATGGCGTCGGAGGCGTTGGAAATGATCTCCCGGAGGAAGATCTCCTTGTGGGTGTAGATGGAGTTGATCATCAGGTCCAGAAGACGCTGAGATTCCGCTTTGAATTGCTGTTTTTCCATAATACTGCTTCACGTCCTTATTTTTATTAGCACTCTAAGGTTCTGAGTGCTAATATTATAGCGCGGAATCAAAAAAATGCAACCCCTTTCCAAAAAAGTTCTTTCTTTATTTACAATTGTATGATAGGATAAACTAGATGCGGTATGGGGTTACCCCAATCTGCCGGACAGGCGTAGCCGCAAAAACGGTTTTGGCTATTGGCTTTCACAGGCTGCTCGTGAAAACGGAATTGACAATTGACAGTTGACAATTATTGTGTCCCTACGGGACGATTTTTGAAATAATTGCGATTGTTTTCGCCCAAATCCTTTTTATTTTAAATCATCCCGAAGGGATTCCTTAATTGTCAATTGTTCATTGTCAATTGTCAATTAAATTCCAATTTGTCAGTGTGCTTACGAGAGCCGATACCCTGAAAACATTTTGTAATTGATTATCTATATAAGGAGAATGGTAATGATCACAATCAGCAATTTAGGTATGCAGTTTGGCGGACAGTGGCTGTTCCAGCATGTGGACCTGCAGTTCCTCCCGGGCAACTGCTACGGCATTATCGGTGCCAACGGCGCGGGCAAGTCCACGTTCCTGCGGCTGCTCACCGGGGACCTGGACTCCACCACCGGCACCATCGCCATTGACCCGACGAAGCGGGTGTCCGTGCTGAAGCAGAACCAGAATGCCTACGACGCTTACACCGTGCTGGATACGGTGATCATGGGAAACAGTCACCTGTACGAGGTGATGAAAGAAAAGGACGCCATCTACGAAAAACCGGACTTTACCGATGAGGACGGCCTCCGGGCGGCGGATCTGGAAGCGGAGTTTGCCGAGCTGGGTGGCTGGGAGGCGGAGTCCGACGCGTCCCGCCTGCTCCAGGGGCTGGGAATTCCCACGGAGCTCCACGGAGACAGCATGTCTTCTACTGACCCGAGACTGAAAGTGAAAGTCCTGCTGGCCCAGGCCCTCTTCGGAAATCCGGACATCGTCATGCTGGACGAGCCCACCAACAACCTGGATATTGAGGCCATCAACTGGCTGGAGGACTTCCTGCTGGACTTCCCCGGCATGGTCATCGCGGTGAGCCACGACCGGCACTTCCTGAATACCGTCTGCACCCACACTGTGGACATTGACTACGGCAAGATCAAGATGTATGTGGGCAACTACGACTTCTGGTACGAGTCTTCCCAGCTGGTCCAGGCCATGATCCGCAACAAGAACAAGCGGAACCAGGAAAAGATCGAGGAACTGCAGCTGTTTATCCAGCGCTTCTCCGCCAACAAGGCCAAGGCCAAGCAGGCCACCGCCCGCCGGAAGCTCCTGGACAAGCTGACCGTGGAGGAAATGCCCGCCTCTACCCGGCGCTATCCCTTTGTGGGCTTCCAGCCGGAGCGGGAGCTGGGCAAGGATGTGCTGACGGTAAAGGATATTTCCCTCACGGTGGACGGCGTAAAGCTTCTGAACAATGTGTACTTCTCCGTGAACCGGACGGACAAGATCGCCTTTGTGGGTGAAAACGAGCTGGCCCAGACCGCCCTGTTCCGGGTGCTCATGGGGGAGGTGGAGCCGGACGAGGGCTCCATCAAGTGGGGCGTGTCCACCACCCGCAGCTACCTGCCCAAGGACAATACCCCCTATTTTGAGGGGAATACGGAGCAGCTGGTGGACTGGCTGCGGCAGTACAGCGTCAAAAAGGACGATGTGTACCTCCGGGGCTTCCTGGGACGGATGCTGTTCTCCGGGGAGGATGTGTTCAAGAGTGTGAATGTCCTTTCCGGCGGCGAAAAGGTCCGGTGCATGCTGTCGAAAATGATGCTCTCCGGGGCCAACGTAATCCTGCTGGACCAGCCGACGAACCACCTGGACATGGAATCCATCCAGGCGGTGAACAAGGGCCTGGAGGCTTTCCCCGGAGTGGTGCTGCTGGCAAGCCACGACCACGAAATGCTGTCCTCCGTCTGTAACCGGGTCATCGCTTTCCAGCCCGACGGCACCATTGTGGACCGGTACGGCACCTACGACGACTACCTTGCCTGGCTGGCCCAGGAAAAGGGCTGAGCCGTTGGCAATGGACAATTGACAATGGACAATTGACAGTTAAGCCGCTTCGCGGCAGATTGCAATAACAGGGGCGGCAAGTCTGCTGCCCCTGATTTTTTGCGGATGGAATGGCAGAAAAGGGCTTGGCGGGGTAATGGGGCTTCTGGATAGATTGGAATTTGACGGGCAGTTAAGGTGCTCGGGTGGTTAGATGCCTTGCCCCCCGCGTTTACGAGGGGGGTGGTACCAGTGCGCACACTGGTACCGGGGGGAGCCCGTCACTCGCATATCTTTCACAAAAAAGCGTGAAGAATAGAGCTGGAAACACAGAAAAATTATTTTATGTGACGATTTGCTGTCGGAAATTCGTACTCCCCCCGGCACCAGTCTGCGGACTGGTGCCACCCCCCTCACAAGTGCGGGGGGCGAGGGCGGCTGCGCCGCCAGCCCGCCAAATTCCAATTTCTCCAACGGATGTGTTGATTCAAAAATAAATGTTGATTTATCAACAAGCTTCTGATACAATGCTGAGGACACCAAAACATAGGAGGAACCTGATTTGGAAAAAATCCGTATTGTAACCGACTCCGCGTCGGATATTCTGAAACCCTTTCCGGAAAACCTCACCGTCCTGCCCCTGACGATCCGCTTTGGAGAGGAAGAATTCCGGGACGGCGTGGATCTGAGCCACCGGCAGTTTTATGAAAAGCTGCTGGAAGACGATGTTTTCCCCACCACCAGCCTGATTTCTCCCGCTGATTTTGAGCATGTATTCCGGGAATCCGCCCAGCGGGGAGAGACGGTTATCGCCGTCACCCTCTCCGGGAAGCTTTCCGGAACCTACCAGAGCGCCATGGTGGCCGCGGCGGACGCACCGGGAAAGGTTTATGTGGTGGACAGCCGGAACGTCACAGCGGGGCAGCGGCTGCTGGTGGAATACGCCCTGCGGATGGTCTCCGAGGGCATCAGCGCCCAACAGATCGTAAGGACCCTGGAGCAGGCCCGGGAGCGGATCCATATCCTCGGGCTGCTGGACACCCTGGAGTACCTGAAAAAGGGCGGGCGGATCTCCAAAACCGTGGCCTTTGTGGGTGAGGTCATGGCCATTAAGCCGGTTGTCACCGTTACGAACGGCGAGGTCGCGATCCTGGGCAAGGCCCGTGGCTCCAGAAACGGCAGCAATTTTCTGATCCGGGAGATCGAAAACTGCGGCGGCGTCAACTTTGACCTGCCCTACTGCCTGGGCTATACCGGTCTCAGCGACGCGATCCTGCAAAAGTACATCGCCGACAGCGAGAACATCTGGCGGGGCCATGACCTGCCCATCCATACCGTGGGCGCCACCATCGGAACCCATGTGGGCCCCAACGCCATTGTGGTTGCGTTCTTTGACATCGGGGTTACCCCTGTCCACGGCGGCGCGGAGGAATAATAGCCCGGGGCACTGCGGGGAAGGAAACGAAATAAGGTTATGGGCTTGCGTAAGCTGATCGTGAAATTGGAATTTGACGTGCCAATACCTTCCCCCGGGGGGAAGGTGCCCCGCAGGGGCGGATGAGGAACGGCGACATTTTCTGGTATGCGACGCAGGCAAACAAGAACATACAGTCTTTCGAATTGTACCTTTTTTACGATTTATATTCGTAATCGGAACATTTCGCCGTTCCTCATCAGTCTCGCTTTGCTCGACAGCTTCCCCCCGGGGGAAGCCATGGCGCTGCCGCGCCAGTGCGCCAAATTCCCAATTTGTCAGTGTGCTTCTGAAAGTAGATATCTAAAAAAGAAAAAATATGTTGCGAACGGGGAAAAACAGCGGTATAATTATCCTGCAATAATGCGGGCGTTCTGCCCGAAAGTTTGGAGGAGATTCCCATGTTTCATGCAATGATTGAAGTCCTGAAAGCCAATCCCCGGAAGATCGTCTTTACCGAGGGCCACGATGCCCGTATTCTGGAGGCCACTGCCCGCCTGGTGGAGGGCGGCTTCCTGACCCCCATCCTGATCGGCGATCCCGAGGTGGTCAAGGCCAACGCTGCCAAGGGCGGCTTTAATATCGACGGCGTGGAGATCATCGATCCCGTGACCTATCCCGGCATGGACGAGATGGTTGACAAGATGGTGGAGCTGCGCAAGGGCAAGATGTCCCCCGAGGACTGCCGCAAGGCCCTGTCCAAGGGCAACTACTTCGGCACCATGCTGGTAAAGATGGGCTATGCCGATTCCCTGCTGGGCGGCGCTACCTACTCCACCGCCGACACGGTCCGTCCCGCTCTGCAGCTGGTGAAGACCCGCAAGGGCGCCCATCTGGTGTCCTCCTGCTTCATCCTGGTCCGGGGCGAGGAAAAGCTGGCCATGGGCGACTGCGCCATCAACCTGAGCTATGAGGATACCGTTGACAAGGACGGCAATGTGACACTGTCCGCTGCCCAGAAGCTGGCGGAGGTTGCCATTGAGACCGCCAAGACTGCCAAGGTCTTCGGCATCGATCCCAAGGTCGCCATGCTGAGCTTCTCCACCAACGGTTCCGGCAAGGGCGGCACTGTGAAGCTGAGCCATGACGCCACCGCCGTGGCCAAGGAAATGGCTCCCGATCTTCTCATCGACGGCGAGATGCAGTTTGACGCCGCCGTGGCCCCTGAGGTCGGCCAGCTGAAGTTCCCCGGCTCCAAGGTCGCGGGCTACGCCAACACCTTTATCTTCCCCACCATCGAAGCCGGCAACATCGGCTACAAGATCGCCCAGCGTCTGGGCGGCTTTGAGGCCTACGGCCCCATCCTGCAGGGTCTGGCCGCTCCCATCAACGACCTGTCCCGCGGCTGCAACGCCGACGAGGTCTACAAGATGGCCATCATCACCGCCGCCATGGTATAAAATTTCCATAATTCCCGCCGCCCCTCCCACCCGGGAGGGGCGGCTTTTATAGTAGACAATTGACAATGGACAGTGGACAGTTAAGGCACGCGGGAGGTTAGATGTCTTGTCCCCGCACTCGTGAGGGGGAGCGAAGCCACGGGGAGCCAAATAGGAGATACAAGATATAAGATATGAGAGGTAAAGAGGCAGCTTAGAAATATAGATATAGATTCTCCCATTTTCCTCTTGACAAATCTGTGCTTACTGTGTATACTGTTTATACACAGTAAGCAAGGAGGAAACGCCGTGCAGTTACTCATAGACAACAAAAGCGGTACTTCCATTTACGAGCAGATCTACACACAGATCAAGGATCAGATCATCGGCGGGGCGCTGCGGGAGGACGACCCGCTGCCCTCCATCCGGAATCTTGCCAAGGATTTGCGCATCAGCGTCATCACCACCAAGCGGGCCTACGAGGAGCTGGAACGGGAGGGCTTTCTCTATACCGTCCCCGGCAAGGGCTGTTTCGTGGCGCCGAAGAATGTGGAGCTGCTGCGGGAGGAAAACCTGAAAAAAATCGAGGGGCATTTCTCCGAGATTTTGAGCCTTGCGGCAAGCTGCAATCTGAGCAAGGCGGATCTCATGGAAATGCTGGAATGCGCGTGGGAGGAAACATTATGAACGCAATTGAAATAAGAGATTTGTGTAAAACCTATCCCGGCTTTTCCCTGGACCATGTGAATCTCACACTGCCCTGTGGGTGCATTATGGGCCTGGTGGGGGAGAACGGGGCGGGAAAGAGCACCACCATCCGCCTGATCCTGGACATGATCGCCCGGGACAGCGGCACCATCACATTGCTGGGAAAGGACAACCGGGAAAACATCCGCCTTTTGAAGGAGGATATTGGCGTGGTGCTGGACGAGGTTGGCATCCCCGCCTGCCTGAACCCAAAACAGGTGGGAAAAATCATGGCAAACACCTTTCGGAACTGGGAACCGGCGGTATATGCGTCCCTCCTGGAAAAGCTGGCCCTGCCGCCGGAAAAGCAATTCAAGGATTTTTCCAAGGGCATGAAAATGAAGCTGGGGATCGCCATTGCCCTGAGCCATCGCCCCAAGCTTCTGATCCTGGATGAAGCCACCGCCGGCCTGGACCCCGTGGTCCGGGATGAGGTGCTGGACCTTTTTAGCGAGTTTACCCGGGAGGAAAGCCATGCGGTGCTCATTTCCTCCCACATCGTCAGCGACCTGGAAAAGATCTGCGACTACATCGCGTTCCTGCACAAAGGAAAGCTCCTGCTGTGTGAGGAAAAGGATGCCCTGAAAGAGGAATACGGCATTCTCCGGTGCTCCAAAGAGCAGCTTTCCGCCCTGCCGCCGAAATCTGTCATCGGCAGGAAAGAGACGGCCTACGGTGTGGAAGCCATTGCCACCCGGGACGCGGTGCCCGCGGGGCTCCCGCTCAGCCCCATCGACATCGAGGAACTGTTCATTTTCATGGTAAAGGAGGCAAATCAGCAATGAAAGGCTTACTGCTGAAAGATACCTATATGATGGTCCGGCTGTGCCGGATGTTCCTGCTGCTGGATGTGGTGTTTCTGGGGGTATGGATGTTTGGAAACGGGGATATGTTCTTCCTGACCTATCCGTGCCTGCTGACCACCATGGTACCCATGACCCTCATCTCCTACGACGAACGGGAAAAATGGGATGTCTTCGCCGGAACGCTTCCCTATTCCCGGGCACAGATCGTATCCTGCAAGTACCTGATTGGCCTCTGCCTGAGCGCCTTGATCCTGGCCGTTGCGGCAGTGGGACAGATTTTCCGCAGGACCCCCGGCGGCGACACGGAGTTTTTGACCATGCTTCCCGTACTGCTGTCTGCCTGCCTGCTGGCACCGGCGGTGCTGTACCCCTTTGTGTTCCGGTTCGGCGCGGAAAAGGGCCGCGTGGTTTACTACGTTGTCATAGCGGTGGTCTGCGGAGGGAGTGTGGTTCTGCAGAATACCGAGGTTGTATCCCTGCTTGGCGGCCTTTCCGCCGGCAGCATCCCGGCAGGGATGCTGATTGCGGCAGCGATTTACGCCGGCTCCTGGCTGCTGTCCATCCGTTTTTACGCGAAGCGGGAGCTGTAGTGTTTTTCGGATTCTTTTTTAAACCGGCAAATAGGAATTTGCAGAGAAAAGACCGGGCATCGAACAACATTGTCATTCCGAACCAGTTCTCAAACTGGTGTGGGAATCCCCATCGAATTCCGGGCAGCCCATCGTCATCCATTCGTAGGGGCGGTCATTGACCGCCCGCAAAAAGGTATCGATTTCCAGCTGAATTCACGTTATATGGTACCTTTTCGCCGAAAGAAATGCGAATAAGGTCGCCTTTCCCTGCCGGGCGCTCAATGAGCGCCCCTACAGAGGCAGACGACCGTAATTCGGAAATTCGAGGGAGATTGCCACGCCAGTGTGATCACTGGCTCGCAATGACTGAGAATTCGGCAAATTCCAATTTGCCGCACTGCTGGGTTAGCCGGATAAATATTTTGTAAATTATAGCCGGGGCAGGCTTTTCCTGCCCCGGCTGTGTATTATCCGGGCTTGCCTTTTCGGGAAAAAGCTGATATACTGACAGCGTATGCGGCATGAAAGCCGATTGCCGCACTTTTTACCGGGAGGAACGGGTATGGATTATGATGTGATTATTGTGGGCGCCGGACCGGGAGGCATTTTCGCCGCCTATGAGCTGACCGAGAAGCGTCCTGATCTGAAAATTGCTGTGTTTGAATCGGGTCATCCTCTGGAAAAGCGGCACTGCCCCATTGACGGCAAGCGGATCACCGCCTGCGTGGGGTGCAAGAGCTGCTCCATCATGAGCGGTTTTGGCGGCGCCGGGGCTTTTTCCGACGGAAAGTACAATATTACCAACAACTTCGGCGGCACCCTCCACGAGCATATCGGGAAAAAGCAGGCGCTGGACCTCATGGAGTATGTGGACGAGATCAACCTGCGCTACGGCGGCGAGGGGACAAAGCTCTATTCCACCGCCGGGACGAAGTTCAAGAAGATCTGCATTCAGAACAAGCTGAACCTGCTGGATGCCTCCGTCCGCCATCTGGGCACCGATGTGAATTTTGTGGTGCTGCAGCACCTGTATGAGTATCTGCGGGAGCGGGTTACTTTCTTCTTTGATACCCCGGTGGCGGATGTGGCGGTGGTGGAGGGCGGCTTTACCGTGTCCGCGGGGGAGAAGCAGTATACCTGCCGCCGGTGCGTGATCTCCGTGGGCCGCAGCGGCAGCAAGTGGATGGAGGGCCTGTGCCACCGGCTGGACATCGGGACTCTTTCCAACCGGGTGGATCTGGGTGTCCGGGTGGAGCTGCCTGCGGTGGTATTCTCCCATCTGACTGACGAGCTGTACGAAAGCAAGATCGTTTACCGCACTGAAAAATTCGAGGACAATGTGCGCACGTTCTGCATGAACCCCCAGGGCATCGTTGTCACCGAGAACACCAACGGTATTGTCACCGTCAACGGCCACAGCTATGAAAGCGCTGCCATGAAGACGGAAAACACCAATTTTGCCCTTTTGGTTGCCAAGCATTTTTCGGAGCCTTTCAAGGACAGCAACGGCTACGGCGAGAGCATCGCCCGGCTTTCCAACATGCTGGGCGGCGGTGTCATCGTTCAGCGGTTCGGCGACCTGGTCCGGGGCCGCCGGAGCACGGTGAAGCGGATCGAGGAGGGCACGGTGACGCCCACCCTGAACGCCACCCCCGGCGACCTGAGCCTGGTGCTGCCCAAGCGGATCCTGGACGGCATTATCGAGATGATCTATGCCCTGGACCGGATCGCCCCCGGCACCGCCAACGACGACACCCTGCTCTACGGCGTGGAGGTCAAGTTCTACAATATGGAGGTCCAGGTGGACGAGAAGCTGGAAAGCCGTTATCCGGGCCTGTATATCATCGGCGACGGCAGCGGCATCACCCACTCCCTGTCCCACGCCTCCGCCAGCGGCGTATTTGTCGCCCGGCAGATCGCGGAAGCGTAAATCGGGAAAATCCCCTGTGCACGGCGCGGGGGATTTTTTGCGGAAAAGCCCGGAGATGCTTGCCAGCCTGAGCGGTTTTTGGTAAAATGCGGGCAGAAATAAAAAAGGGGAGGACGGGCTAAGAAGCTTGTGACTTTCCATATCCGCTGCGATTACGGTCAGGATGGAAACAACTGCTTCCGCTTCCGAAAGCCGGGGATCCTGGCGGACTTTGCCCGGGAGCGGGCGGATGTGTACTGCTTCCAGGAGGTGCTGCCCCATGCGGCGGCGTAGCTCAAGGAGGCGCTGCCGGAATACACCGCCGCGGGACGCTGGACGGAGTCGGAAAACGGGGTTTACCTGTCCGATCACTACCCCGTCTGGGCGGAGCTGGAATATACCGGAAAATAGAAGCCGTGACATCCCCTGCCCGGCGGCGCCGTATCGGGGCGCGTAAAAAGTGGCGTTTCCATCAAACAGGAGGAAATGAAGAAACAATCCGACAGAATGATAGACAATCCTTTTGTTCTGTGATAAAATATCTTTTACATGTTATATTTTCATCATGGCGGATTCTGAGCACTGCGGCAGCGCGGCCTGCTGAAAGAAGAGAGGATAGGATTATGGAGAAGAAAATCCGGATTGCCGTTGCCGGCACGGGATATGTCGGGCTGTCCATGGCGGTGCTGCTTTCCCAGCATCATAAAGTATACGCGGTGGATATCCTCCCGGAAAAGGTGGAAATGATCAACCGGAGGCGCTCTCCGATTCAGGATGAATACATAATCAAATATCTGGCGGAGAAAGAACTGGATCTGACCGCGACCCTGGACGGGGAAGCGGCATATAAGGATGCGGACTTTGTGGTGATTGCCACGCCCACAAACTATGATCCTGCTACCCAGCGCTTTGATACCGGCGCCGTGGAGGCGGTGATCCGGCTGGTCATGCAGTGCAATCCCAACGCGGTTATGGTCATCAAATCCACGGTTCCCGTGGGCTATACCGTTTCCCTTCGGGAAAAGTTCGGGACCGACAATATTCTGTTCAGCCCGGAGTTTCTCCGGGAAAGTAAGGCGCTGTATGATAATCTTTATCCCAGCCGGATTATTGTCGGAACGGATCTTGGCAGTGCCCGGCTAACGGAGGCCGCCCATGTGTTTGCCGCACTGCTCCGGGAGGGCGCGTTAAAGGAAAACGTGGACACGCTGTTCATGGGCTTTACCGAGGCGGAGGCGGTAAAGCTGTTTGCCAATACCTACCTGGCGCTGCGGGTGTCCTTTTTCAATGAGCTTGACACTTACGCAGAGACAAAGGGCCTGAATACAAAGCAGATCATTGACGGTGTGTGCCTGGATCCGCGTATCGGCACCCACTATAATAATCCCTCTTTCGGCTACGGCGGGTATTGCCTGCCAAAGGATACAAAGCAGCTCCTTGCGAATTACGCGGATGTGCCGGAGAATCTGATTGAAGCGATTGTGGAAAGCAACCGGACAAGAAAAGACTATATTGCGGACCGTGTGCTCAGAATGGCCGGATATTATGACTATTGCGGTCATGGAGAGTATTCAGCCGCGGCGGAAAAGGAATGCGTGATCGGTGTTTACCGGCTGACAATGAAAGCGAGCAGTGACAATTTTCGGCACAGCTCCATTCAGGGCGTGATGAAGCGGATAAAGGCAAAAGGGGCAACCGTCATTATTTTCGAGCCTACGCTCAGGGACGGGGATACTTTCTTCGGCAGCCGGGTTGTAAATGACCTGGAGACATTTAAAAACAGCAGCCAGGCGATTATTGCCAATCGATATGATCCATGTCTGGACGATGTGAAAGAAAAGGTATATACCCGGGATATTTTCCGGAGAGATTAGGGAGCCTCTGAATAAATCGCCTGCGGCTGAGCAGCTTATCTTTTTCTCCATCCGTGCGGTTTCAAAAGCGGGAAATCCATCCAGTATTCCTCCACATTTGAAACTTTCGGCTGAAGAAAAATCTTTCGCTGTCAGCGCTTGCCGATTTGTTCAGAGCCTCCTTAGGGAAAACGCGGGAGCTGCCGGGAAGCGCGGAGGAGAATGGCTATGCAGGTAATTAAGTATGTTTTCCAGCCCCACGGGGATGAAAGAGGCCAGCTGGTGGCCCTGGAGGAATTTAAGGACATTCCGTTCCGGATCAAGCGGGTGTACTACATGTACGATACCGCCCAGGGGGTGACCCGGGGGTATCATGCCCACAGGTCATTGCAGCAGATCCTGATCTGCATCCACGGCAGCTGCAAGATCCGGCTGGACAACGGCAGGGAGAAAAAGGTCGTGCCCCTGGAAAAGCCCTATGAGGGGCTCTATGTGTCCAATGTCATGTGGCGGGAAATGTTCGATTTTTCCCCGGACGCGGTGCTGATGGTTCTGGCGTCGGAGCTGTATGACGAGGCGGATTATATCCGGGACTATGATGAATTTCTGGAATATGTGAAAAACTGCGGCGATACCGCTGCCGCAGAGGGGGAGTAAAACGATGAAAGTTCCTTTTTCCAGCTTTCTTCCCATGGAACGGGAATTGGAGGCGGACCTGCGGGCGGCCTTTGACCGTGTTTTGAAAGCCAGCTGGTATATTGAGGGAAAAGAAGACGCGGCGTTTGAAAAGACTTTTGCCCAATACTGCGATGTGGGGTACTGCGTAGGCGTGGGCAACGGCCTGGACGCGCTGATGCTCATCCTGAAAGCCCTGGGGGTCGGCCCGGGGGACGAGGTCATTGTTCCGTCCAATACCTATATTGCCACGGCCCTGGCGGTTACCTATGTGGGCGCAAAGCCGGTATTTGTGGAGCCAGATATCCGGACCTTTAACATCGATCCTGCGAAGATCGAGACGGCCATCACCCCGAAGACAAAGGCCATTATGCCCGTGCACCTTTACGGACAGGCCTGCGATATGGACCCCATTCTGGAGCTTGCGGCAAGATACAGCCTGTTTGTGGTGGAAGACTGCGCCCAGGCCCACGGGGCACTGTACAAAGGAAAGAAAATCGGTACCTTTGGCGACGCGGCAGGCTTCTCTTTCTATCCCGGAAAGAATCTGGGAGCGCTGGGGGACGCGGGAGCTGTGGTCACGAACAACAAAGACCTGGCGGATAAGGTCCGGGCTCTGGGCAACTACGGCTCCGATTACAAGTACCACCACATCTATCAGGGCCATAACAGCCGCCTGGATGAAATGCAGGCCGCGTTCCTGGCAGCCAAGCTTCCCAGGCTCGAGAAGATGAACAGCGACCGCAGAAGAATTGCCGGGATGTACCTGGACGGGATCAGAAATGAGGCGGTGGTGCTTCCCTATGTTCCCGGGGACATGGTTCCTGTGTGGCATATCTTTGCCCTCCGCTGCCAGAAAAGAGGGGAGCTGGAACGCTTCCTGAATGAGGCGGGGATCGGCACCAACAAACACTATCCCATTCCCATGCATTTGCAGGAATGCTACCGGGACCTGGGCTTCAAAAGGGGAGATTTCCCCATTGCCGAGGAAATCAGTGCCACACAGCTCAGCATTCCCATGTACTACGGCATGACGGATGATGAGGTAGGGTATGTGATCGATACCATCAACCGGTTTGAGGCATGAAAAACCGGATGCATCGAAAGGATACGGACAGGAAATGACAGAGAAAACCCAGAGCGGCACGGCAGCTGTGGTCGATATACTGGTCACGTTCTATAATCAGGAACAGTATGTGGAGCGGGCAATCAACTCCTGCCTGGAGCAGAAAACGGACTTTCCCTGCAGGATCCTGGTGGGAGACGACGGCTCCTCGGATAACACGGTACAGGAAGTGAAGCGGCTGCAGGAAGAGCATCCCGGACGGATAGAATTGTACGTTATGGACCGGGTTCCCGGTGAAAAATACATCGGCGGGTTCCGGGCCTCCGGAAACAGGCTCAATCTGCTTTCCAAGGTCACAGCGGACTATTTTATTTTCCTGGATGGGGACGACTATTTCAGTTCCGGCGGCAAGCTCCAGCGGCAGGTGGATATACTGCGGGAGAACCCGGACTGCGCTGCCTGCGCCCATGCCATTGACGCGCTGTATCCCGACGGAAGAATGGAGCCATATGTGGCGGAGAAGATCCCCGAGGGGAAATATGGAAGGAAGCGGTATTGGCGTCACCTGTATTTCCATACGGATACGATCCTGGCAAGAAGCTCTGTGATCGCGTCCATTCCTGAGAAATTGGTGGAAAACCACTTCAATGATAATATGATCACATACCTGATTCTGCAAAATGGACCGATCTATTATCTTCCCCAGGCTATGGCCGTCTACACCCAGACCGGCGGCGGTATCTGGACCGGGGGAAAAAG
The DNA here is from genome assembly GCA_964625595.1 of uncultured Oscillospiraceae bacterium. GTDB lineage: Bacteria > Bacillota > Clostridia > Oscillospirales > Oscillospiraceae > Faecousia. Next base: position 13,940 of record CAZVDH010000041.1, read on the forward strand.
AGTGGTGGGCAATCTGAGAAATATGGTTTTATATGATATTTGTCTGATTGTCGATCCCGGAATGCAAAAAGAAACCGCTATCCGTTTTGCCTCCACCTGGCTGAAAATGTTTTCTTTGCGAAAAGAGATCCGCAAAGAGGACTTGGAGCCTTTCTATCTCGAGGCGAAAGAAAAGAATTTCCGGTATACCCGGAAATGGATCTGCTGGCAGACCCTGCCCCTGGGAGAGAAAACAGGGCTTTTTCTACGGTCGTTCACCCATGGCTGCTTGGGCTTATACTATATGCTCCTGCGCCATGCCAAAGCGGCTCTGAGGAAGTGACCCCTGCCGGGTGTTTCCGGCGATTCCAATTTATCATAATAATTGAGCGGGCAGCCGTGACCGGCTGTCCGCTCTGTGTCTTTTTACTGCAGACCCTGCTCGTAGGCCTCGATCATTTTCTTGACCATCTGGCCGCCGACGGAGCCTGCCTCACGGGAGGTCAGGTCGCCGTTGTAGCCTTCCTTGAGGTTCACGCCGACCTCGGAGGCAGCCTGCATCTTGAACTTGTCCATGGCCTCCCGGGCCTGGGGGACATTCAGCTGATTGTTCTTGCCGTTCATAACATTCTCTCCTTTTGTCGTTTTCCGGGAAGACCAGCCGTTTCCCGTGGGAAAACGACTTTTCTTGACCCAACCATATCATTGCCAGTTTCCATTTTCCTATTCCCGGCAGATTTTTGTGGATTTTGATAGAAACTGGAATTTATGTTTCCATTTTTGACGGCTATGAGAATTTGGGTGAATGACGCTGAAAAATTGTTGTTTCCGGTAATCTTCCACAAACGGGCGGGCATTGCCCGACAAAGTCAGACGGACCGAACGACTTGACCAGGCCCGTTCTCCTGTTTTTTCACAACCAAAATCTTTTGTGTCTGAAAAGAATCAAAAAGGTAACATCACACAAATCTTTTGAAAGCGGTGATGTACATGAATCCCTATTTTGAAAAGCTGAAAGCCTATGTAGAAACCCACCCGATCTTATTCGATGACGACTGTGACTTTCCTACATTGGACTCCCTTTACTGGCATTATTCGGAATGTCATAATATGAGCAATGAGAAAACCAAACAGGCAAGCGCCGATTTGAACGCTTGCCTGGATGATTAGAGCCTGAAAGATAACGACCGGGTGTTTTTCCTTGTGGGAGCGCTCTGCGCAGAGCATCAGCGGATCGCTTTTCTGGCAGGACTCCGGCTGGGTGCCCAGCTGATGCTGGAATTGCGGCGGGAGGTTGCAGAATGAATCACATTGCCGAGACACTCCAACATTCATAACATTTTCATCTGCTTATGACCGGGCGACTACGGAGAAGCTATATCTCTCCCTACAACGATTTTTCGGTATGGATGTCCCAAGGGGAAGAGTGACTATCAGAGAAGTCTTGCGAGAATGCAGTTACAATTCTCCGAAGTATGAATATACTTCGATCAATCCCCAAAATCCTGAGAAAAGGTTTTAATTTGGACTATCTATTTTCTGAACCGGATGATATAATTGTTGTATCTTAAAGATGCGCATATGTGAGGAATAAAAAATGGCGGGAAGGGGTGCGGAGACGAATGCTCAGAATCGCGATTGTGGAAGATGTGGAGGCATCTGCGCAGACACTTGCCGGCTTCTGCGCAAGATACGGAGCAGAAACCAATATGGAAATCACCACGGGCTGCTTTGACAATCCCATCGTTTTTCTGCAGAAATACCGCGGCGAGTTTGATGTAGTTTTTATGGATATTC
>CAZVDH010000042.1:0-15571 GCA_964625595.1 uncultured Oscillospiraceae bacterium
GTTGGTGGTGCCGCCGACCTTGTTCTGACGGTACCAGGTGTAGCCGCAGTCCACGATGTCAGCCCAGTGCTGGAAGTGGAGGGCTTCCCCATTGGTGCCCAGCTCATCGGTCCGGTACAGCATCAGCACATTCTGAATGACGAGGCCGTAGGCCTGGCCGGGGTAAGCGTACTCGCCCACCTGGTCAGCCCAGGAGGGGGTCCAATCCACCAGGGACAGGTTCTCGTACTGGCCCTTGACAACCTGGCTCCAACGGGTCTCGTTGAGGCCGAAGAGGATGTCGCCGTCCTTGTTCTCGTTGGCAGCCTGGATGGCCTTGTCGTCGCCGGAGATGACGGAGTTGTCGTCAATGGAGATGGTGAAGCCGGCGTCCTTGGCCTCGTTGATCAGCCAGGTGGTACGCTCGGTGGAGTTGGAGTTGGAGTAGATCCGGATGGTGTAGCCGGAGTAATCCTTGGGCTCCTCCACAGGAGGCTCCGTCTCAGCGGGAGCGGCCTGGGTCTCCTGGGGGGCTTCCGTGGGGGCGGGGTCGTCCCGGACAGGCTCCTTGGAATCGGCACAGGCGGCCAGAGACAGGATCATGCAGGCAGCCAGCAGCAGCGCAAGCAGTTTTTTCATGATACATCTTCTCCTTTTTGATTTTGGGGAGTGCTCCCCGATTACCTATATTATATAGGAAATCCCCGGCAAAAGGGAACCGGGCAATTCTGCGATTCTTTTGAAATACCTGTCAAATAGAACGAGCGCTTACAAAAACAAGGCCATATTTTTGTGCAGTTTTTACAATATCTGACAGAGGCTGCCAAAACGTGCTCCGCCGGTCATCCGGTAAGCGCTGAGCCGCTTCTGTCCTGGTATTCCGACGGGGACATGCCCGCCACTTTTTTAAACGTGGAGCTGAAATAGGTCACATCCCGGTAGCCCACCTGCTCCGCCACCTCATAGACCTTGCACCGGCAGTCCCGCAGCAGCTCCATGGCTTTCTGGATCCGGTATTGGGTAAGATAGGAAAGCACCGTGTAGCTGGTCTCTTTCTTGAACACATGGCTCAGGTGCCCCTCGCTGACCCCCAGACTGTCGGCAATGGTGGTGATGCTGATGTCGGCATCGGAATAGTGGTCGGCAATGTAGGCCATGGCCTGGAGCACGTACTTACTCTTATCTCCCCGGGCAAGGCGCATGCTCTCCGGCAGCAGAGGGCCGGCGGGAGCCTCTGCCTGCTGGCGCACCCGCTGGATGGCGGCGATCAGCTCCTGGTCCCGGAAAGGCTTGAGCAGGTAATCCACCGCCCCCAGCTGCAGCGCCGCCCGGGCGTACGCAAACTCGCTGTAGGCCGTAAGCAGGATCACCTGGGCCTTGCAGCCCCGGGCCCGCAGCTGGGTCAGCATCTCGATGCCGTCCATTTTCGGCATGCGCACATCGGTGATAATCAGGTTGGGGTTATAGCGCTCCACCGCTTCCAGCCCCTCAAGCCCGTTGGTGGCCTCCCCTGCCACCACGCAGTCCATTTTTCCCCAGTCCACGCCCAGAATGATGCCTTTTCGGACGGTGGATTCATCGTCCACCACAAGAACTTTCAGCAAGGGATTCCCTCCTCTCTTTTTCGCAGGGGCAGGCGGACCATGACCCGGCTGCCCTGGCCCGGGGTGCCGGCGGCGCTGACGCCGTACCCCTGTCCATAGTGAAGCCGCAGGATCTGATTCACATTGTAAAGCCCCAGGTGCTTCCCCGGCTCCCCGCCGGATTTGAGCTTCCCCAGAGTTTCCGTTGGAATGCCGCAGCCGTTATCCTGGACGCAGATGACAAGGTCACCGGCATCTTCCCAGGCGGTGATTTTGATGTAGCCGTCGTTCTGATCCGCCACGCCGTGGATAATGGCGTTCTCCACCAAAGGCTGGAGGACCAGCTTGGGAAGCTCGCAGTGCTGGAACCGTTCCTCCACATCGATCTCGCAGGCAAACCGGTCTTCAAACCGGATGTACTGGATCTCCAGATACCGGTCAATGAATTCCAGCTCCTCCTCCAATGTGACAAACTCCGCCTGGGAGATGCTGAACCGGAGCAGAGCGGCAAGATCCGTAGCCAGCTCCGCGATCTGGGGCACCTGATGGGTCACCCCCAGCCACTTCATGGAGTCCAGGGTGTTGTATAGGAAATGGGGGTTTAGCTGGGCCTGCATCATCCGGATCCGGGTCTCGTTCAGCTCCCGCTGGTGCTCCACGGACCGTTCCAGATTGGCCCGGTACTCCCGGGTCATCCGGTTAAAGGAATGGGCAAGCTTTCCCAGCTCGTCCGCCCGTTTTGTCTGCAGTTGCACCGTCAGATCCCCCTCCATGACCCGGCCCATGGCCCGGCCCAGCCGGTCCACCGGCTCGGACAGGTTGCCGCTGAGCCACCGGGCGCACAGCAGGCACAGCCCCAGGCTCAAAAGCCCCAGCATCAGGCTGGTCAGGTAGAACGTGCCCAGAACCGGGGCGGAGAACACCAGATTCTGCCGGAGCACCAGGGTCATCCCGGTGGTATCGTCTTCCAGGAGATAGTACCGGCACTCCCCGGTTCCGTCCACCCCCGTATCCTCCCCGGAAAGAAGCCTTACCCGCAGGGCCGCAGCGCAGCTTTCCGCCGCCGCGGGCCGGGAGCCATAGGCCAGCTCCCACTGGCGGTTCAAAAGCAGCAAATCCTCCGTGCCCCCCAGCGCCCCGGAAAACAGGTTGTCCAGGTCATCATAGCGCACCGTAAAGACAATGTAGCCCAGAATACCGCCGTCGTAGCGGCGCACCGCCCGGGCCGCCCGGAAAGCCGCATCTTCCTCGGCGCCGATGCGGTAGGTAAGGGAAGCGGACTGCCCCGCCCGGTGGAGCACTCCCCAGTAGGGCAGGAAGTTTCCCCGGTCCGTGGTTTCCGTGGAATCACACACGGTCCCGTCCGGCAGGCAGATGTCCACCCGGCAGTAGCTTCGCAGCTCCCCCGTTTCCCGGAACAGAACCTGGTAGAGGATGCGGGAATCCCCGCCGCCCCGGCGCAGAACACTGTGGACTACCGTGCTTTTTGCCAGGGTCTCGGCCACCCGGTCCATCTGACCGGTCAGCTCACGGAGCCGGTCCCGGCTGCCTGCAAGCATTTCCTCCGCCGAAAGCCTTTGATCCCGGTTCGTCTGCCGCACCTGGTAGCTCAGCAGCAGAATATTACTCAGGAGAATGGGCAGCAGGGTAATCACCATAACGGAGGCAAAAATCCGGTTCCGGAAGGATTTACGGATCCAATCGATCATGGCGTTTCCTCCCAACCGGCGCGCCACAGCGCCATCAGGGAAGCCTGGTCTTTTCCCGCTGCGGCGGCATCAAAGAAAACCTGGTTTTCCGCCGGGCTGCCCAGGCTCTCCAGCACCGGATCCAGGAAGCTTTTCTCCTGGCTGTATCGCTGGGCATCCTCTCCCTGGAGAAAGGCCAGAAAAGCGGCGGCATTGTCCGGGTGGGGTGCGGAAGCCGGAACGGCGGCAGCCTGGGCAATGCGGTAAACTCCCTCGCTGGGGTAAACCACCGTCAGCGACGCGCCCTCCGCCACTGCCCGCAGGGCCGCGTCCTCCGGCGCTAACGCCAGGCAGAAGCTGCCCTCCGCCACGCTGTCGATCACCGACCGGGTATCCGGCAGGAGCGCGCTCAGATTCCCGGCAAAGCGGGAAAGGGCCGTCTCCCCCATTTCCAGCCGAAGCACCGCCAGGGCCGTCCGGCTGAAATCGGAATTTATCGGATCGGCAAAGGCGATCTGCCCCTGCCAGGCCTCCTCCAGGAGGCTGTGCAGGCCCGTGGGAAAATTCTGGCGGATGAGCCTGGTATTGTAAATCAGAACCATGGACCGCAGGCCCACGGGGGCAACGGTATCGGACGGGGGGCACATGGCATCCAGCGCCTCCCCGTTACCGGACAAGGTAAGGAAATCTCTCTGCGCCGATTCCAGCAGATCCGCCTCACAGCCCAGGAGCACATCGCAGCGGCCGTCGGCGCACCGGTCCAGCAGGTCCGGGGCGATTCCGGTCTCCACCTCCGTCCAGATTCCGGTGCGGTCTTCAAATTCCTGCACCAGGGGGGCATACACTTCCTCCGGAAGGCAGGTGTAGACCGTCAGGCGGCTGCTTTCCGCCGGCAGCTGGGCGTCAAGGGATTCTCCGGCGCAGCCGGAAAGCACCGCCGCAAGAAGCAGCAGGGCGAATATACGCTTCAAACCAACACCCCCCTTGAAATAATTGGAAATTGACAATTAATATGCATATCGGTTGCTGAGCAAACAGGCAAATTGGGATTTTGTAGAGCTGTTTGGGCAGTGGTGTGCGGTATCGATGCGGTACGCGTCCTTGCCCCCCGCATTTATGAGGGGGGTGCCACCAGTGCGCACACTGGTGGCGGGGGGAGTGCGTCAACCGCATGTCTTTCACAAATATGTGTAAAAAAGAGTGTAAACACAGAAAGATCAAATATTTCACATTTTTCCGGCGGGAATTCGTACTCCCCCCGTCCCTGCGCTAGCGCAGGGACACCCCCCTCACAAGTGCGGGGGGCAAGGCGTCTAATCCACGCGTACCATACCTCTCAATTGTCAATTCTATTCTACCACACCCGCAAAGACGATGACAACCCCTAAAAATACGCTTTTCCCCGGTTTCCTTGGAGGAAAACCGGGGAAAATGCTCACCAGGTCGTATTCTTGGCGTGGTCGTAGTCGAAAACCTCCCGGAGCATACCGTAATACTCGTTGGGCGTAAAGCCGCCGTCAATATACCGCCAGGGACTTGAATAGGGGTTATCTCCCGTAAACTGGACCTGGCAGTCCGGGTGCCGCTCCTGGAACCGGGTCTGTTCTTCCGCGCCCACCTTGCTGTTTGTCGCGCAGAGGGTGTCCATGGGCAGCGTGTCCAGAGGGGAAAGGTCGCTGACCTTGGTGAAGCTCACATTGACCTTGGAAAGCTTGGGGCAGTTTGCCAGGGGAGACAGGTCCTCCAGATAGCCGCAGTAAGCAAGCTCCAGGAATGTAAGCTCCTTGCAGTTTTCAAAGGGGGTCAGGTCCTTTACCATACTGCCGGAGAGAATAATGGCCTCCAGCTTGGGCATATAGGATACAAAGCCGGCATCCGTCAGGTACTCGTCGTGGCCGAAGTCCAGGAACCGGGCATCCTCACAATACATCAGGTTCTTGCTGTTGGAATCGGTCAGCCCGTACACCGCCCGGATCACCTCCCGGTCCGTCAGGCAGCTTCCGTCCTTGCCGAACCGGACCCGCCACACCACCTTGGCGTTATCCCGGTAGTCATCCCGGACCTGTGCCAAAACCTCGTTGGAAAACTGGCAGGAATCCAGCACCACCCGGGTACCCCGCAGCAGCTTCAGCGCCCGGCGGAGTTCTTCTTCCCCGCTGTCGCCGATCCGCTGGTACTGGAAGTAAATCTCTTCGTCGGTGGTGGTCACGGTCTTGCCGAAGAGGGTGAACGTATAATGGAACGCGGCTTGGGGCGCCGCTTCCTGAAGCTTGACCACATCGTCAATATCCAGGCAGCTTTCTTCCCCCTCCATCATTTCAACCTGGGTAAGCCCCGGCAGCAGGGAAAGCCGGGAAGCAACCTCATCCACCTGCTCCGGCTCCACCCAGCTTAAATCCAGGGTATCGGTGTCCTTGCCGCAGACCGTATCGCCCACAGGAATGGTATAATCCATACGCATATCCGGATACATTTCCGCCAGCACCCCGAACTGCTCGGGCGTCAGTTCCATCTGCTCAAAACACAGGTAGTAGAGGTCCGGCAGGTAACGCAGGTTCTGCTTCAGCGTCTCGTAATCAAAGGTGCCCGGCTTCAGCGTCAGCTCCCGGGTGGAGGACACCGCGGCCCGATCTCCCAGAGACACGGTATAGGTCACCTTGACCTCCGGGTGGGAAAGCCGATAGTTCCGGATCGCCTCATAGCAGGTGCTGCTGCTGAAATTGACCTCTTTCAGATCGGGATATTCTTCCAGACGGCCAATATCCTCCTCCGTCACCACCAGCGTCAGCTTTTCAATCACCGGCGGCTCGGTGGTCTCCTGGACCGGCGTTTCCTTTGCGCAGCCGGCAAGCAGCACAGCCAGCAGCAAAACCGGCAGCCATCGGATATGCTTCATACCATTACCTCCAATACAGGGCGTTTACGGGCTTCGCCGAATTGACAATTGACAGTTGACAATTATTGTGTCCCTACGGGACGATTTTTGAAATAATTGCGATTGTTTTCGTCCAAATCCTTTTTATTTTAAATCATCCCGAAGGGATTCCTGAATTGTCAATTGTTCATTGTCAATTGTCAATTAAATACCAGTTTGTCTGTCACATCGCATCCCCAAGCATTTTGCTTTATTATGCCACAAACGGCAGAAAAATACAAGGGGCGGAAAAACCGTCCCTTGTATTTTACACACACTGCGTTTTATTCCCGGCGCAGGGCCTCGATGGGGTTCAGGTTCGCCGCCTGGGTGGCGGGGAGCAGGCCGAACACCACACCGATCAGGGTGGAGAACACCACCGCGATGCAGATGGCAGGGACGCTGATGGAAACCGGGATCTGCATCATCCGGGAGATCAGCTCCGCCATGGCGATGCCGGAGACCACCCCCACAAGGCCGCCGATACTGGTGAGCACTGCCGCCTCCGTCAGAAACTGCATCAGGATCCGCCGCTTCTTGGCGCCGATGGCCTTTTTCAGGCCGATCTCGCTGGTCCGCTCGGTGACGGACACCAGCATGATGTTCATAACACCGATGCCGCCCACCAGCAGGGAGATGCTGGCGATCCAGATCAGCTGGGTGTTGGTGGCCTGGCTCATCTGCTGCAGCTGCTGGGCCTGTTCCAGCATATCCTGGCTGCGGTAGTCAAACTTGCTGTTTGTCCCCATGATCTGCTTATCCGTCAGCAGGTCCGCCGCGCTCTTTCCGGCGGAGGTCATGGAGTCGGTGGAGTCCACCTTAATGGCAACGCTCTGAGGCTCGTCAAACTGGTAGATGGATGGCCAGACCGTCAGAGGCACATAGATGGTGCCGGAGGAGGTATCCGCGTACATCCAATAATCGTTCATGGAGTTGATGGTGGGGGTAAAATCCTCGGACAGCGTCACAACACCCACAACGGTGAACACCTCACCCTGCAGCTCCAGATTCTTGTTTACCGGGTCCTCCCCGCCGAAGAGGGTGCTCACCGCCTTGGCATCCACCAGGGCCACTTTCCGGTACTCCGTAAAGTCTTTCTGCGTGAAGCCCCGGCCGGATTTCACCCGGTAGCCGTAGACGCTGAGGTAGTTTTCATCAACGCCCCGCAGGCTGCCGTTGAAATCGGTATTCAGATAGTAGTTGCCGTCGGAGTAATTCCGCTCGCAGTACAGGGAAACACGCTCCACCCCCCGGAGCTTTTCCAGCTCCTGCCGGGTTTCCTCGGTGATGGTCCGCACCCCGGTGGGAATGGGGTTCCAGGACAGGTCATAGGGGTTTCCGTCCTGGTTTAACTGCACCGTCACCACGTTGTTTCCCGCGCCGATCAGGTTTTCCTTGATCTGCTCGTTGGTGCCCTGGATGGTGGACACGATGGTGATGATGGCGGCGATGCCGATAATGATGCCCAGCATGGTGAGCACGGAGCGAAGCTTATGGCTCCAAACGCCCTGGAGGGCAAGCCGGATATTCTCAACCATATTCTTCCCTCCTTACCGGTAAAGGTCGCTGATGTCGCCGTCCACCGCTTTGGCTCCGGGCTTCACGTTCTTGCCGTAGGGGAAAGCCACCCGGTCATCCACGGTAAGTCCATCCAGGATCTCGGTGTAGCTGCCCCACAGGGACTTTCCGGTGGTGACAAACCGCTGCTCCAAACGTCCGTCCTCGCCCATGACCAGCACATAGCTTCTGCCCTTTTCCGTACGCAGGAAAGGATTCTGCAGGTAGATGCCGCTCTGGGCCCCGGCCGTGGAGAACTGTATGTTTACATAATTCCCCTCCCGCAGATCCGCGCTCTCGTCAACGAACACGGTAAAGGGATAGTAGGACACGTTGGTATTGCCCATGCCGCTGTAGAAATTGTTGGAGGTGGGGAAATCGCCCACTGAGGTGATTGAACCCACATAGCTCATACCGGAGTTCCAGTCGTTGATGGTGACCTCCTGGCCGATAGTGAGCTGGTCCTTCAGCAGCTCACTGACGGCGCCGGTAATGGTAAAGCCGCCGCCGCCGGAGACCTTCAGCACCGGCTGATTCTGACTCTTGGCTTCCTCCTCCGTCAGGCAGGATACCACCTTGCCGTCCAGCTCCGCATACACATTGCCGTCGGACATCTCCCGCTCCATGATCTTATACTCGGCCTCCGCCACCTTGATCTTGAATTCGGTGTCCTTAATGGTCTTTTCCTGCTCCAGACGCATCTGGTAGATCTGGGCCGCGGTAAAGCCGCTGCCGAAGTCGATCTCCGGAAGCTCCACCTGGGTGGATTCGGCAAGGGTGTAGTCCAGATTGCCGGAGGCGTTGAAGAACTTCAGGGTAAAGCCCTCCTGCACCCGGGACAGGTACACGCCCTGCCAGGCCAGAATGGAGCCCTTGGACATATCCCCGGAGGTGATCTTGATAATCATATAGCACTGGTTCACCGGGAAAGGCTCAGGGTCTTCCTCCGGCTTTTCCTCCGGCAGCGCGGAGGGACTGGACGGCGGATCACCGGCCTGCTCACCGGAGCTGCCCTGTTCGCCGGAGCCGCCCTGTTCGCCGGAGCCGCCCTGCTCACCGGAACTGCCCTGCTCACCGGAACTGCCCTGCTCACCGGAACCGCCCTGCTCGCCGGAACCGCCCTGTTCGCCGGAACCGCCCTGTTCGCCGGAACCGCCCTGCTCACCGGAGCCGCCCTGTTCGCCGGAGCCACCCTGTTCGCCGGAGCCGCCCTGCTCACCGGAGCCACCCTGTTCGCCGGAGCCGCCCTGTTCGCCGGAGCCACCCTGTTCGCCGGAGCCGCCTTCTCCCGGGGCATCCGGGTCCGTGCCGGGATCAGAAGGATCAGAGGGATCGGAAGGATCCGTGGGCTTTGGCGCGTTGGCGTTCTGCTGTTCCTGGGCCGCCTGCATCACCGCCTCAAACATACTGTCTCCCATGGCGTAGCCGCTGCCAACCCAACAGATGATGGCTTTTTCCGCGGTGCTGCCGTCATGCTCCCCCCGGGGAAATATCTGGAAGTTACCCACAAGGCCCGTTCCCAGGTCCTCCTTGGGCGTATTCGTCGTGGTGGGAACGGACATGGGCTTCATGTTCTTGATCTCTTTCAGCCGGGTCTGGTCATCTTCCAGCTGCAGCTTCAGCTTTTCCACTTCCAGACGCTTCCGTTCCAGCTTCAAATCGTCCAGGGTGGTGTCAAAGCGCATGAGAAGGTCGCCCTTTTTCACCTGGTCTCCCTGGGAAACCAGGATCTCGGTAACGGTCTGGGTCTCGGAGAGGAACACGGTCTGGATCCGGTCCGTGGAAACGGGGCCGTAGCTTTCCTGATTGTCCCCCCAGAATTCCGTCATGCCCACATTGTCAAAGGCATAGACCGGAACGGGATCACCGCCGCTCCGGGAAACACCGAAAACGATCCCCACCACGATGGCTGCCGTCAGCACCACTGCCGAAAGGGCAATGATCCCTTTCTTTGCCTTACTGCTCAGCTTCTTCATGGCTGTCTCCTTCCCCTGTCCGCAGCTCGCCGTCCAGAATATGATAGGTCTTGTTGGCGTTGGCCGCGATCTCCGGCGCGTGGGTAATCATCAGAATGGTCATGCCTTCCTCACTGAGGCGGCGGAAAATTTCCATGATCTGCTGGCCGGACTTGGTGTCCAGAGCGCCGGTGGGCTCATCCGCCAGAAGCAGGTCCGGCTTTCCCACCATGGCCCGGGCAATGGCCACCCGCTGGCACTGGCCGCCGGAAAGCTGGTTGGGCAAAAAGTGGATCCGGTCCTCCAGTCCCACGGACCGGAGAGCCTCCGCCGCCCGCTCCCGGCGCTCTTTCACGGGCACACCGGCATACAGCAGGGGCAGGGCCACATTCTCCAGGGCATCCATTTTTGGCATCAGGTGGAAGCTCTGGAACACAAAGCCCAGGTGCTTGTTCCGGATCTCCGCCAGGTCGTTGTCCGACAGATTGTGCAGATCCTTCCCGTCCAGCTCATAGGTGCCGGAGGTGGGAACATCCAGGCAGCCGATAATGTTCATCAGGGTGGTTTTTCCGGAGCCGGAGGGGCCCATGATGGCCAGGTATTCCCCCCGCTCCACGGTCAGATTGATATTCTTCAGCACCCGCACAGGCTCCTTGCCCTGCTGGTAGTCCTTGCAGATGTCGGTGAGCTTCAGGATCGGCAATCAGTCCACCCCGCTTTCTCCGCTGTCCTGGGTAACGGTCTCGGTGTGGGTGGTGGGCACGCCGGGGGCGCAGCTTTCCGGATCGGGGAAAGCGATGAAGTCCTCCCCGGTCAGTCCCTCCAGGATCTCATAGGTATCCTGCATCATATTGTACTCGCCCAGGGTGACGGTACGCTTTTCCAGCTTTCGGCCGCTTTCCGCCCAGACATAGGTGGTGCCGTCGTCGTCATAGGCAATAAAGGCGCTGCTGAGGCGCAGGCCGGTGGTTTCCCCGTCCCCGGTGTCCAGCTCCAGGTACATGTGCTGGCCCAGGAGAAGTCCCTCGCTGGTGTCCAGCTCCACATAGAACGGATACCGGCTGCCGCTGGTCATTTCGTCACTGGAAGAATAGTAGAAATCGTTTTTGCCGTTGCCCTGGGTGGGGTTTTCGTAGTCCACCAGGGTCACGGTGCCCATCCAGAACTTGCTGTCATCCACGCGGGACAGGATCCGGATCCTGTCACCCTCCACGATGCCGCCCCGCTGCAGCTCGCCCAGCACACCCTTGACCCGGTAGGCGCCGGCCTGCTGGATGGTTATGTAAGGCAGGGGGTTTCCGTAGTTGTCGGTGCCGTTCTCGCTGATCTCCTGAACCCGCCCGTCCACCGGGGAGACCACGGTGGCGTTTTCCAGCAACTCCTCGGACTTTTTGACCTCGGCCTCCTTGGTCTTCAGGTTCAGCTCCGCTTCTTTCTGGTCCACCTGGTTGGTCTGGATCTGGACGGCGTACTGGAGCTTATCCCGAGTCCCCGCCCGCTTATACTGCTTTTCCAGTTCCTCGATCTGGCTCTTATAATTTTCGATGGACGCTTCCAGCTGCTCCTTTTCCAGGCGCTGCTTGTCCAGGGTCAGCTGCAATTCCTCCACATCGTAGGAAAACAGCTTGTCCCCGGCTTTCACATCGTCGCCGGATTTGACATACAGTTCTTCGATGGTCTTGTCCGAATCTTTCTGGATCTCGGTCACATTCTCCGATACCACCATTCCGGCAAACCGGTCCCCGGGGGCGATGCCGCCCACCTTGCTCAGTTCCTCCACGGACTGGACATAGACGGCGCCCTCCTTGCTGCCGCAGGCGGCAAGCGATACCGCCAGGGCCAGGATCAGTATGATGCCCAGGCTTCTTTTCAGCTTCATAGCATTTATCCTCCAAGATGAATTTGATTCTTTCTTTGCCCATCATCATACAGCGAAACATCTTAAAAATCAACTGCGTTCAGGTTAAGTATTCTTTAAGAAAGCGCAGGACATGGAGGGAGATATGAGATATGAGATACAAGATATAAGATAGCCTGCGGTTTCAATGAACACAGCAGACAGACAAATTGGGAATTTGTCTGTCTATCGAATTCCCGGTCTTTGCGATAAAGTAGCGCACAACACTGGCGTGGCAATCCCCCTCGAATTTCCAAATCACGATCGTCTACCTCCGTAGGGGCGCTCATTGAGCGCCCGGCAGAGAAAGGTGACCTATTCGTATTTCTTTCGGCGAAAAGGTTCCATTCAGCGTAAATTTATGCTGGAATTCGGTACATTTTCGCGGGCGGTCAATGACCGCCCCTACGAATGGATGACGATAGGCTGCCTGGAATTCGATGGAGATTCCCACACCAGTTTGAGAACTGGTTCGGAATGACAGTGTTGTTCGAGGCCTTGGCTCCCCCTAAGGGGGAACTGTCACGGCCTTAGCCGTGACTGAGAGGGCCCTCTTAAGCCCCCTACGGGGGCACCTCTCCCAAAGGGAGAGGCAAAGGCGGCTGCGCCGCCAGTGCGCCAAATTCCAATTTGCCGCACTGCGGGGAAAGCCGGCGTGTTCGGAAAGGAAAAAGCGCGCCGCCTGGAAGCAGCGCGCTTTTTCCTGATTGATACCACTTAGCCGATGGGCTCAAAATCCGCCGCGCCGTGCTTGCACAGGGGGCAGACGATGTCGTCGGGGAGGGTGTCTCCCTCGTAGATCCAGCCGCAGACCTTGCACACGAAGCCTTTCTTGCCCTTGGCCTCGGGCTTGGGCTTCACGTTGTTCTGGTAATAGGTGTAGCTCATGGTCTCCCGGTCGCTCATGACCCGGGCCTCGGTCACGGTGCAGATGAACATGCCGTGGGTGCCCAGGTCCACATAGCTCTCCACTTTCAGGGACAGGAAAGAGTTAATGTACCGGGGCAGGAACACAAGCCCATTGTCGGAGCGGAGAACCTCGGACCCGGCAAACTTGTCCACGGTGCGGCCGCTCTGGAAGCCGAAGGTCTTGAACACCTCGAAAGGCGCGGAAACATCCAGGCAGTTCACGTTCATGACGCCGGTCTGCTGAATGATGTGGTGGGAGTAGTTCTGCTTGTTGATGGTCACCGCCACCCGGTTGGGGGTGTTGGTCACCTGGGAGACGGTGTTCACAATCAGGCCGTTGTCCCGGGTGCCGTCGTTGGAGGTGACCACATACAGTCCGTAGCCGATGTTAAAGAGGGCGGAAAGGTCATTTTTGTTGGCGGTCTCGCTGTGCTGGGCGATATAGTCCTTGCACAGCTCGCAGGCCAGCTTCTCGATCTGCTCCCGGCTGTCGTCACTGAGGGCGGAAAGGATCCGCACGGTAGTGTCGGTAAAGGTGATATTCTTGCTGCCCTCCAGCATTTTGCCCATGGTCTTGGCGGCAAGGGGCGCCCAGGAGCCGTTCTCCATCAGAGCCACGGTGCGGTTCTGGAAGTTCCGCTCCGTCAGGTGGTGGATAAACTCCTTCATAAAGGGGAAGATATCCGCGTTATAGGTGGTAGTGGCCAGCACCAGCTTGCCGTACCGGAAAGCGTCCTCCACCGCTTCTGCCATGTCGCACCGGGCAAGGTCATGGATTTCCACCTTGGGGCAGCCCTTGCTCAGAAGCTTCTCGGCCAGCAGCTCCACAGCTTCCTTTGTGTGGCCGTAGACGGAGGTATAGGCGATGACGATGCCCTCGCTCTCCACCCGGTAGCCGGACCAGATGTCATACAGGTTCAGGTAGTACCCCAGATTCTCCGTGAGCACGGGCCCGTGGAGGGGGCAGATGATCTGAATATCCAGCCCCGCCGCTTTCTTGAGCAGAGCCTGGACCTGGGCACCGTACTTGCCCACGATGCCGATGTAATACCGCCGTGCCTCACAGGCCCAGTCCTCCTGGACATCCAGGGCGCCGAACTTGCCGAAGCCGTCGGCGGAGAACAGAACCTTGTCGCAGCTGTCGTATGTAACGATGACCTCGGGCCAGTGGACCATGGGGGCGGTGACGAAAGTCAGGGTGTGCTTGCCCAGGCTCAGGGTGCTCCCCTCCCCCACCACGATCCGCCGGTCTGCATAGCCGGTGCCGAAGAAGTGCTCCATCATGGTAAAGGCCTTGGCGGAGGAAACGATGGTGGCTTCCGGATAGACCTTCATGAAGTTCGCGATATTGGCGGCGTGGTCAGGCTCCATGTGCTGCACCACCAGGTAGTCCGGCTTCCGGCTGCCCAGGGTTTTCTGGATATTGTCCAGCCACTGGTGGGTAAAGTTTTTGTCCACCGTGTCCATGATGGCGGTCTTCTCGTCCAGGATGGCATAGGAATTGTAGGCCATGCCGTTGGGCACCGCATACTGCCCCTCGAACAGGTCCACCTGGTGATCGTTTACGCCGATGTAACGAACGTCTTCTGTAATGTGCATTGTCAATCTCCTTCAGTCAGATTTTGGTTGCCCCGGGAGGTGGAATATGGTATAATGGTAGCAGAGCGGTCATACCGTCATTTCCGGGGGGACCCAATCGTTTTATAGAAAAATTATACCATTTTCCCCACCGGTTGTACAGAGCAAATATTTCAAAATTTACGGGAGGAATTTCTATGTCCATCGTCCATGTTACCAGTGAAAACTACCGCAGTGAGGTCCTGGATGCCCCCGGCACCGTGCTGCTGGACTTCTTCGCCGTCTGGTGCGGCCCCTGCCGGATGGTAGCCCCCATCCTGGAGGAGATCGCCGGGGAGCGCAGCGACGTGAAAGTCTGCAAGATCGATGTGGATCAGGCCCCCGATCTGGCCGCCCAGTTCCGGGTGAGCAGCATTCCCACCCTGGTGGTTCTGAAAGGCGGCAAGGTCACCGCCAAAACCGTGGGTGCCTGCCCCAAGTCGGAGATCCTGGCCCTCATTGACAGGTAAGAAGCCTACTCCTGAAAAGCTTCCCGGATATTGTCCCGGGTGACGGAATAGTAGGTCACCGGGATGGGTTCGTCCTGCCCCAGAAGCGAAGCGCGCCAGCTTTCATAGTCCCGGCCATCCAGAACCTTTGTAGTCTTGTCCTGGGTGACGAGAAACACGATGCCGTCCCCGTCGGTGTCCTTATCGGCGGGGAAAGGCTCGCCGCTGCCGTCCTGCTCTGCCAGGGTTACGTCCCAGGCGTCCACAAAGGCAACCCTTTCATAGCTGCCGTTTTGATATTGGTAGAGGGTATAGGGCCAGAGGGCATCCCCCGCCAGACCCTGGTTGTGGCTGAGCTGGGCTTCCAGATAGCCGCCTGCATAGAAGCTCACCGCGGGGAACTCCGTAAGCTTGACGGTCACTGCCCCCGTATCTTCGTCATAGCCGCAGATATAGAGCACCTGGGACGCCATGGGGCCTGCGGTAAAGGAGATCAGAAGCTCCTTTTCCCCGTCCCCGTCCACATCGTCTAAAGCAAAGAAGTTTCCCTCCATGGAGCCGAAAGCGCTGTCCACCGGGGCGGCGCTGCCGTCGGGGAATACATGCTCATAAGCAAAATTTTCCACTGCCTCCCGGTAAGCGCCCATGCGGTTTTTCCGAGCCGTCTCCCGGCTCAGGGTGGGCGGGGCGGTAACAGGGGCGGTCACCGGGGCGGTGGCCTCCACGGGAGCCTTTTTCCCGCAGCCGGAGAGCAGCAGGCACACCGCGATCAGCCAGATTCCCATTCGTTTCACACAAAACACTTCCCTTTCTGTTTTTCCCCATTCTACCACAGGGCATCCACAAAGAAAAGGAAAGATTTCTTTAACTTTGCGCATATGGGTTTCACGCAGTAAGGATACAAATTGGAATTTAGGCTATCGGCTTTATGCAGCAAACAGAAAAATGTACTTTGGTGTACTGGTGCAGCAGCACCATCGCTTCCCCCGGGGGGAAGCTGTCGAGCGTAGCGAGACTGATGAG
>CAZVDH010000043.1:0-15364 GCA_964625595.1 uncultured Oscillospiraceae bacterium
CGGTCCCATAAAACGGTATTAAACCGTTTTATGAAAAACTAGTATCAGAGGTTCCTTAGATATTCAAGGCCACCGGCAAAGAGCCGGTGGCCTTGATTATCGTTTAATATAATACTAATATGCGATTGAAAGTAGACATGGATTTCCGAGAATAAATCGTGATAAAAAAGGCCGAGGACGCAGATGGGCTGTCGCCCATCAAGGACGAGAACGCATTTTAGCGCGATTCAGGCCGGAAAGACTGTCTGGTTTTAATCGCATATTAGTATAAGAATATGTCCTGTTTTTGACCGGCGGCAAGCCGCTGAGGGCATGCTTCCGGGTATTGGTATCCTGTTAAAGCCGCACGGCACATTTTCCCGTCTGCCCGAAATTCCATAAAAATGGCGCAAACCCGTTTCTATGGAATTCCGGCAGCCGCCGATGGGAATCGGCCTCGGATTTTCCATATCCTCAGTCTTCGGGAAAAAGCATTTCCCGGCAATACTTAATTATAGAGCGGCGGGTAACGATACCGATAAAGGCATCCTTATCATCCACCACGGGAACAAAGTTTTGTGTAGAAGCCCGGTCAATGAGATCGTGCATGGAGGTCGTGACCCGAACGGGAACATATTCCTTCCGGTGGGATATCTCCGTAATCCGGTGGGCCTCCGCCTGACGCATATCCATATAGCACATATTTTTGAGGGCCCACAGCAGGTCCCCCTCCGTCAGGGTTCCCCGGTATTCGCCCCGGCGGTTCAGAATGGGGATCGCCGTATAACCTGCGGCTTCCATCTTCTCCAGGGCCTGACGAATGGTATAATCATCATATAGATAGGCACACATGGCCTTTGGCATCAGAAAAAACAGGATATTGTTCATAGGCAACTTCCTTTCGCGGTTTCCTTAGGACGCCCGCCGGCAAAAGCCGGACCGGGATCTGTCACCTTCCTTTCACCGTCCCCTATGTATTATACCATAGGGGAAAGGAAATTGCATGAACTTTTTTTGTTGTAACTGCCATTCATTATCCAAAAAATTGTGCCTTATTTTGTGCAAAACGCTAGCAGTTAGTTATGGAACGAGAACTCCGTGCAGTCCAGTGTGGCAAAATAGTCCATAGGGGTCTCCGCCCGGCGGATGAGCTGGAAGCTGCCGTCGGGATGGAGCAGCACCTCCGCGCCCCGAAGCTTCCCGTTATAGTTGTAGCCCATGCAGTGGCCGTGGGCACCGGTATCGTGGATCGCCAGAATATCCCCCACCCGGATCTCCGGCAGGCTCCGCTCAATGGCGAATTTGTCGTTATTCTCGCACAGGCCGCCGGTCACATCGTAGACATGATCCAGCACCGCGTCCTCCTTGCCGAGAACCGTAATGTGGTGATAAGCGCCGTACATGGCAGGCCGCATAAGGTCCGCCGCACAGGCATCCAGTCCCACATATTCCCGGTAGATATGCTTCTGGTGGAGCACGGTGGAAATCAGCTCGCCGTAGGGAGCCAGCATAAATCTGCCCAGCTCCGAGAAGATTGCCACATCGTCCATCCCGGCGGGGGTCAGAATCTGCTCGTACCTTTCCCGGACGCCCTGTCCGATTACCCGAATATCGCAGGCCGGCTGCTCCGGTCGGTAGTCCACACCGATGCCGCCGGAAAGATTGATAAAGGCGATGTGGGCCCCTGTGGCGTTTTTCAGCCGCACCGCCAGACGGAACAGCTTCGCCGCCAGCTCGGGATAATATTCATTGGTAGTGGTATTGGAGGCCAGGAAAGCGTGAATGCCAAAGTGCTTCACCCCCAGCTTCTGCAGGCGCAGAACCGCGCCGCCCAGCTGATCCTCCGTCATGCCGTACTTGGCGTCCCGGGGCATATCCATAATGGTATTGCCCAGGCTGAAGGAGCCGCCGGGGTTATACCGCAGGCAGACGGTCTCCGGCACAGGGCCCAGCCGCGCCAGAAAATCCACATAGGTGGCATCGTCCAGATTGATGTAGGCCCCCAGCTCCCGGGCCTTGCGCATATCCTTTTCCGGGGTTACATTGGAGGAAAACATAATATCGTGCCCCGTGATTCCCACAGCCTCCGCAAGCAGCAGCTCCGTGTAGGTAGCGCAGTCACAGCCGCAGCCCTCCTCGTGGAGCAGCTTCAGGATGTAGGGATTGGGGGTAGCTTTTACGGCGAAATACTCCTTAAAGCCCTTATTCCAGGCAAAGGCCTCCCGGAGCGCCCGGGCATTGGCCCGAATGCCGGCTTCGTCATAGATGTGAAAGGGGGTGGGGATGGTTTTTGTGATCTCCTGAATCTTTTCCAGTGTCACAAAGGGGGTCTTTTTCATAGGGAATCCTCTTCTTTCCTAAAATACACAGCTTTCTAAATTTTAACGGAGTCAGGCGGGTTTGTCAATGGCAAATTCCCTCTACCGGGGATAGAAAGGTCCTTTCTACCTGCTGTAGAGGGGATGGAAACAAAAATGGCTTCTTTTTTTGAAAAAATGTGCTATACTCTTATCTGCTGAATCGCCGTGCCGTACAGCGCGGCCAATCCCGCAATAAGGAAGGAACATGCTATGAAACGTACGAAACTGTCTGACCGGGTTCTTCCCGATTACTCCCGGGGTGAGGAACTGATGAACACCGTCACCCATATCGTGGGCGGCGCCCTGGGCGTGGCGGCGCTTACGCTGTGCGTGGTCTTCGCGGCCCTCCGCCATAATGTCTACGGCGTGGTAGGCTCCGCCATCTACGGCGCCTCCCTCATCGCGCTGTACACCGTATCCAGCGTGTACCACGGCTTAAAGCCCGGAATGGGAAAGAAAGTCATGCAGATCATTGACCACTGCACCATCTATTTCCTCATTGCGGGAACCTACACCGTCATCGTCCTGTCCGCCATCCGCCCCCGGTATCCTGTCCTCGGCTGGGGGTTGTTCGCCTTTGAGTGGGCCATGGCAGCCCTTGCCACCACCCTCACCGCCATCGATCTGAAGAAATACAATGTGATCTCCATGATCTGCTATATCGGCCTGGGGTGGGCTATCATCCCCTTTGCCCGGCAGGCTCTGGAGGTGCTGACCCTGCCCGGCTTCCTGTTTCTGCTGCTGGGGGGCATCGCCTACACCATCGGCGCGGTTCTCTACGGCATCGGCAGCCGGAAGAAATGGATGCACTCGGTGTTC
Organism: uncultured Oscillospiraceae bacterium; assembly: GCA_964625595.1. GTDB lineage: Bacteria > Bacillota > Clostridia > Oscillospirales > Oscillospiraceae > Faecousia. The sequence goes on from CAZVDH010000043.1 coordinate 3,159, forward strand.
CACATTTTTGTGGTGCTGGGCAGCGTTCTGCAATTCTTCGCCGTGCTGCTGTACGCAATCTGATTTTGAAAAACGGCACAGGAAAGCAAATTTGTATTCCTGTGCCGTTCACGTTATATGTCAGAGAAACTCCGATGAAATGGAAAAGGGCTGACAGGCAGAGAACAAAATATCCGCCGTTTAAGCCACTGACGGTTTATTCAGAGATTGTCTAGTTTCGGTATAGAGGGAAAACACCGCCTGCAGTGCTTATCATTCCGTGTGCTTTCATTTGTTTTTTTAATATCTGAACATTGTGCACCAGTTCAACCGCATTTCTCTCAACAATTTCGCTGGATAAGAAAATTTGTACTATCTCTTGATTTGAAAGGAAATTCATTGCCGATTTACAATAATCATCCGCCAGTCTATTGATAACCTGCTTTATTGCCGGATTGAATTCAAATGTGTCTTTCCAGTTCCTATCAAGGTAAATAAACAATCTGAGTAGAACTTCTTCGTACAGTTCCTTATTTGATGCCTCCATTCTTCTAATTATTTCCTCGAGAGAAATCATCCTCCCACTTTCATCAAAAAGCAATCTCACGACGGGCAGTCTGTCCGCCTCAATTTTTCTTTTCTGGCACAGAATAGACATATATCTGAGCGTTGCAGGAAAGAGCGAGGACTGCCTATTTTCCCGATAAAACCTGATTTCCTGATTCGAGGACATAAGCGAAAGCCCTTCAATCATTTTCTCTGTCTTTGCCCTGCAGGCTTCCGACAAATCCTTATGGAGAATTTCATAGGCCCGTCTCATACCTGTGAGATTGCAATGTATCTCTGCAGGGGATGAATCATACCGTTTTTTCATTTTGCGTTTTTGAGGAACCAGCAGGTTATGCACCTCATTTGACGCTCCAAACCGCCAGCAGAACTGATCCCATGCTGCAATCACTTCGGGATAGGTTAATCCCGTTTGACATTTTAAGAGTCTAAACAGATGAAGATGCTCCAGTTCATGGACAATGGTCGAATACAGGAATACGTACTTCATCTGCACGGAACAATTCTTGTCCCGGAGAAACCGATGCAAGTTAACAGATATTCTGACCCTTTCCCTTCTTCTGAAGATCCATATGGTCAGATTCCCGTTTTCTTTGAATGGCCGATTAATAATTCGAAAATGCAAATCTCTTTCGCTGCAATACCTTGTATTGCCATGCCATTCCTCTTCAAATGCTTTCATGCAGAAATCGCGCAAATCTTTTTTGGATCCTTTGCTCTGCCAAATGAAATCACTGAGGGATTGTGTCTTCTGTTCCATCCGTCAGCACCTTATCCAGTATCTCCAGCATCCGCAACAGCATCCCAGGAGACCGTGTTCCCAGAAAAATATCTGCTGCATGGTAAGTCAGCGGATCATCAGCCATGATAATAGGCTTAGTTGTCTGTATTGATTTCCGATGGACGCTGTTATACACTTTTTCAGCGTTTCTCTCAACCTGAGAAATGTTTGTCTCATTATTCATATAGATTTCTGCAACTGTATTCCCCTTTGAATCTTTAATTTCACCATCCGGGTTTTTAGGGGGATTACCACTTGCCACAGTGCTTCCGTATGCTCCGGTGCCTGACGTTCCAATGCCGACTAATGCTGATGTTTGTTCGTTCGTTGAGGATAAAGTATCCCCTACCGAGTCACCTATTTCTGAAAGAAGGGCAAATGGATTGTATCCAAGCCCTGCCGTCGCAGTCATGGATACGGAAGTTCCTCCGAAAGAAACCACACCTTCCACATCTTCAAAGAGACCTTCCGTAAAACCTATTGAGCCGTTAATTGTGCTTGAAAGAAAATCCGAAAAGCTCATACTATACCCCCTATGAAATCATACTCTCTTTTTTGTTTAGAATCTACTTTTTTCCTAAGAACTTGTTTGCAACTATCGTTCAGGATAAACTGCCGTTTAGGCTATCGGATCCACATTTCTTACTGTTTCTGCTTTCATAGAGTAGAGCCAGACGAATCAAGCTTTCTCTATCCGAAGGCTGTAATACAAATGTTGATTGGGACGCTATCGCATCTTTCATGCGGCGAACCAATAATAAATCCTTTTGTTTTTCATCCTGTGTATAATTCTCAATCGTCGAAACGTCGATTTTTCTAACCTCTTGCCGAATTATAACTTGATTCTTTGCTTCAAGAACATGTTTTCGCTGAACAATTCTCAGATAATTGTAGCGTTGGAGCATTACGCAGTAGCCATCCTTCAGCATCAACAAAGCAAAAAAGCAGTCAAACCAGGCGAGATTCTTTTTTAGGCATAATTTCACAATAAAGTAAGAGCTGATTCCAACGATGTTCCGCACATGAATGGAACCATTGTAAAATAGGTATTTTATAAACGCATCGAGACTTTCCAAGTCATTGTAGGGTATATGATAGTTTATGTTTCTTCCCTTGTCTTTTCGATGGATCAATCTTTCCAAAGAGAATACCATTTTACGAAATAATCTAATCCCCAACAACTCATAAAGCTTTATTTCTAGACTATCTCTCTTTTTCATTTATCTTCTCCTGAAGAATCATCACAAATTTCAACTACATTTCAGAATTCTATCTAAAAGTCGATAATCTAATTATAAACGTCTTTTATTCCTATGTCAAGTCGTTTTCCGACTTTTATGCTGTTCTATCCTCCCTTGTAAATGGGTAAAATAGCCACGGGGGTGATATGTAATGGAATTAGACTATTCTGAAATTGGAAAGAGAATAGCACGCCGTAGGAAAGAATTAAATCTTCGCCAAACGCAGGTCTGTGAGCGTGCCGGTATCAACGATAAATACTTGTCCTGCATTGAGCGTGCAACATCCATCCCCTCCCTGGAAGTTATTATGAAATTGGCCATCGCCCTAGATACAACACCCGATGAATTCTTGACTGGCAGTATTCGCTACGAAAACGACGAATGGCGCAATGTTGCTGAACTGATGCGAGGAATGACACCCGGTCAACTTGCTTTGGCAAAAAACTTTTTGACATGGCTTTTAGAGCAAAAAATGTGACTTTTTACCTCCCTGCATCAAAAAGCAAAGCACCTAGGCTTTCCTATAATTGGAAAGTCCAGGTGCTTTGTTACATTGTCTCAAAGAAATGCTATGACGGTCCACTGCCAACTTCTCAAAAGCCGTCGGTGAGGGCAGTGGTGGAAGCAGTCCCGATTTCCCGGCCCTCCATCAGGTCGGCAAACTGGGCGCCGGTCATGGATTCGTTGGCAAGCAGATACTCTGCCACGGCCTGCAGCTTTTCTCCGTCCTTTTGGAGAATCGTCCGGCAGTGGTCATAGGCTTTGTCAATGAGGGCCTTGACCTCCTCGTCGATGGCCCCTGCCACCTTCTCGGAATAGCTCTTGGTGTTCTGGAAATCCCGCCCGATGAAGACCTCTCCATCGTCGAGATAGGATACGGTTCCAAGCCGCTCGCACATGCCGTACCGGGCCACCATGTTCTTTGCCAGCTTGGTTGCCCGGTCAATGTCGTTGGAAGCGCCCACAGAAATATCGCCCACATACAGCGCCTCGGCAACACGCCCGCCCAGCAGCCCCACGATCTGCTCATACATTTCGTTCCGGGTCATATTGGACGAATCGTCCTTGGGAAGATACCAGGTAGCGCCCAGGCTGCTGCCCCGGGGGACAATGGAAATCTGCCGCACAGGATCGTGGGTGGGCAGACGGTACATGGCAACGGCGTGGCCCGCCTCGTGAATGGCGGTGGTTTTCAGGTCCTTCCGGGAGGGAACATGGCTGTGCTTGGCAGGTCCCGCCACGATCTTCATCATGGCCTCGTTGATGTCCTCCATATTCAGCACGGGACGGTTATCCCGGGCTGCCATAATGGCCGCCTCATTCAAAAGGTTACTCAGATCCGCGCCGGTAAAGCCGGCGGTGGAACGGGCAATCACCGAAAGGTCCACGGAATCGTCCAGCTTTTTGCCCTTGGCGTGGACTTTCAGGATCTCCTCCCGGCCCTTTACATCCGGGCGGCCCACCTGGATCTGACGGTCAAACCGTCCGGGGCGCAGCAGGGCGGGGTCCAGAATGTCCGGGCGGTTGGTAGCCGCGAGAACGATCACGCCCTCCGTGCGGCCAAAGCCGTCCATCTCCACCAGCAGCTGGTTCAGGGTCTGCTCTTTTTCGTCATGACCGCCGCCCAAACCGGTGCCCCGCTTGCGGCCCACAGCGTCGATCTCGTCAATAAACACGATGGCGGGGGCCATCTTCTTGGCCTGCTCAAACAGGTCACGGACACGGCTGGCGCCCACGCCCACATACATCTCCACAAAGTCCGAGCCGGAGATGGAAAGAAACTGGACATCCGCCTCGCCGGCAACCGCCCGGGCAAGGAGGGTCTTGCCGGTGCCGGGAGGGCCTACCAGCAGCAAGCCGTGGGGGATCCTGGCGCCGATGGCGGTGTATTTATCCGGCGCCCGGAGGAAATCCACGATCTCCTGAAGCTCCGCCTTTTCCTCGTCGGCACCCGCCACATCCGCAAAGGTGACTTTTTTGCCGTCGGGAATCCCCAGTACCGTCCGGGCCTTTCCGAAATTATTCAGCGGGTTGCCGCCGCTCATCTTTCCCATAAGAACGGACCAGACCGCCAGCAGCACAAGGCCCACGATCAGCAGGGGGAGGACCAAAGAATAGGGGGAAAAGCCTTCTTTCGGCAGGAAATCATAGCTTTCCAGCACACCGGAGGCAGATTGCTCCCGGAAAGTATCTCCCAGTTCCTGCCGGAACGCGTCGGGATCGGACAGTACTGTAGTCAGGGTAGTTTTCCCGCCATAGGGCGCATTCAGATACAATGTCAGGGTATTTCCCTCCACCAGGAAGCTTCTGACCTGTTCCTCTTCAAACAGGGTGAGTACCTGGGAATAGGGAACGGCGTTCCGGTTCTGGGCAAACAGTCCGCTGGCCCAGGACAGGACCAGTACCAGCACCACCGCGTAAATCAAAAGGGGTAAAATCTTTCGGTTGTTCAATTTCGGTGTTTCTCCTTATATACGAGGTTCCATAGGATTATTGATAGGCTTCGGGCTTCAGAACCCCCACATAGGGCAGGTTTCTGAAATGCTCATTATAATCCAGGCCGTAGCCGACAACGAACTCGTTGGGAATGGTAAAGCCCACATAGTCGGGCTGCAGGGTGATCCCCGGCTTGCGGCGCTCCGGCTTGTCAAGCAAAGTGCAGATCTTTAAGGACGCGGGGCCCTTAGACATCAAATGCCGGTAGGTAAAATCCAGGGAAGTGCCCGTATCGTAAATATCCTCCAGGATCAGCACATGCCGGTCCTTAATATCCACGGACACATCCCGGCGAACGATCAGCTCCCCGGTGGAATTGGTCCCGGAATAGGAGGACAGCCACATAAAGTCCATCTGGCAGGGCACCTTGATCTGCCGGATCATATCCGAGTAGAACACCACCACGCCTTTCAGAACGCCTACCACAACGGGATCCTTTCCCGCGTATTCCTCCGTCAGGAGCTTACCCAGTTCCTCCACCCTGCGGCGGATGGTTTCCTCCGGCAAAAGGACCCGCTGAATATCTTTTTCCATATCTGCGCCTCCATATTTCTATCAATTATTCAACTTGACAAACCGTACAGTTACAGCGGGAAGCTCCTTTGCGGTCCGGTCCAGGTCCGCGCCGAAGCCCCAGACCCCCAGGATACCGGCATCATCGCACAGCACGGGGATGCGGCCCCGCCGCGGGGCAGGGATTTTTTGATCGATCATCCGCTTTTTCAGAAGCTTCCTGCCGCCCGAGAGCCGGAGTACATCTCCGCTCCGCCGACTGCGAAGAACCATCTGCCCCCGGGGCATCACGGTAAAAACCGAGGGCCCGTTTTCCAGGCTTTCCGCCGGGGTGCACACCACGGCAAGCCCCGCTTCCGGCAGCTCCGTCCGCCCGGGGCAGGTGAGCCGCCGCTCCGGAAGCCCGCCCTTTTCCTCCAGAAGTACCAGCCGGTCATATTCTCTGGCAATGGTCTTCCCCCCGGGGAAATCCCCCCGGGCGGAGGGGTTATCGGAAAACACCAGGGCTTCTGCCAGTTCAACATGGCTTTGCTCCGGTTCTATTACACCGTTGTCTTCCAGGAAGCGGCGCAGATACCGCCGGCGCACCGCCGGATGCAGCTGCCGCAGTCGGGAAACCCCGGGCAGGGGCGCGGAGGCCTGAGCTTCCAGGCAGTCTTCGTCCAGCCGCAGCCCCAGGGCCAGACGGGACAGGTTTTCCCCGATCCGGGGGTTCTCCCTGCGCAGCAGGGGCATTACCTCATGGCGGATCCGGTTGCGCAGAAAAGCGCTGCTTTCGTTGGAGCTGTCCTCCACATGCTTAAGGCTGTACTCCTTGAGGAAGTCTTCTACCTCCCGGCGGGTCACGGTGAGCATGGGCCGGAGAAGCCTGCCGGAAACCGGAGGTATCCCGCCCAGGCCTTTCAGTCCGGTACCCCGCACCAGATGCAGGAGCACGGTCTCCGCGTTGTCGTCGGCGGTATGGGCCGTAGCGATCTTCCCGGGAAGTCCCATTAAAAACGCGTACCGGGCGTCCCGGGCAGCGGCTTCCAGACCCTTTTCCCCGGGAACAACGGTTCCCTCCCCCATATACAGGGGGATTCCCAGGCCGCCGCAGAAGTCTTCCACAAACCGGGCATCCCGGTTCGACTCGCTTCCGCGCAGATGGTGATTAAAATGGGCGGCGGACAGGTGAATATCCAGCTTGTCTTTCAGCAGGTACATGGCAAAAAGCAGCGCCACGGAATCCGCGCCGCCGGACACCGCGCAGATAAGCTTATCTCCCGGCTGAAGCATCCGGTTTTCTTCCAGAAACGATGCCAGCTTATTCAGCATGCTTCCACTCCCGGTCGGTAAAGGACTGATACTGTCCGATCCACTGGAGCTTCACGGCTCCGGTTTCGCCGTGGCGGTTCTTGGCTACAATACATTCCGCCACACCCTTGTCCTCGGTGTTGGGGTTATAATATTCGTCCCGGTACAGGAACATCACCGAATCCGCGTCCTGTTCAATGGCGCCGGATTCCCGCAGGTCGGAAAGAATGGGACGCTTATCCGTCCGGCTCTCCACCGCACGGGACAGCTGGCTCAGGCAGATCACAGGGATGTTCAGCTCCTTGGCCATGATCTTTAAGGAACGGGAAATTTCGCCCACCACGGTGACCCGGTTTTCCGAATTCCGGCCGTAGCCGGAGCCCTGCATCAGCTGCAAATAGTCGATGATGACCAGGCCCAGATTGTCCAGGCGGCGGCACTTGGCATTGATATCCGCCACGGTAACCGAGGGGTTATCGTCAATACGGATGTCGGTCTGGCTCAGGGCGGCGGAGGCCATGCACAGCTTGGTCCATTCCTCCTCACTGAGCTTTCCGGTGGCAAGCTTCTGCAGCTCCACAAAGCTCTCGTTGGCCAAAAGACGCATGGCAAGCTGCTCCCGGGACATTTCCAGATTGAAAATCGCCACGGTTTTCTTGTATTTCTTCGCCACATTCACCCCGATATTCAAGGCAAACGCGGACTTGCCCATGGCAGGCCGGGCCGCGATCAGCAGCAGGTCCGACTTGTTCAGGCCGTTGATTTTGGTGTCCAGGTCCCGCATTCCGGTGGACAGGCCGGGGATCAGGGAATCCGACTGGCTCAGCTCCGCCAGACGGTCAAAGACCTTATGCAGGGTTGTGCCGATGTGCTCCAGGCTGTCGCCCCGCTCGCCCTTACGCAGGGCATAGATCTTTTTCTCCGCCGACTCCAGAATCTCAGCGGGGGTGCCAACCTGCTCGGAAGCCATCTGGGTAATATCCTCACCCGCCTGACCCAGCTCCCGGAGCATGGCCTTTTCCCGGACGATCCTGGCATAGCGCTCGGCGTTGGCGGCGGTGGGGGTGATCTCCATAAGCTGGAGGATATAGTCCCGGGAATTGTCATGATAGGTGCCCAGCTCCCTCAGCTTGTCCAGCACCGTCACCGGGTCGATGGTCTGGGAGAAGTTGAACATGGTGTAGATGGCTTCATAGATTTCCCGGTTCTGCCGGAGATAAAAATCTTCCGGCTTTACGACGCCCACCACATCCGTAAGGCACCGGCTGTCGATGAGGATGGAACCGAGTACCGCCTGCTCCGCCTCCAGCGACTGGGGCGCCTGACGGGAAAGCAGCTCTTCATCCATGGGTTTTCCTCCCTTCTTTCTCGGTAATGGAACGGTAAATTGGAATTTAATTGACAATTGACAATGAACAATTGACAATTAAGGAATCCCTTCGGGATGATTTAAAATAAAAAGAATTTGGATGAAAAACAATAGAAATTATTTCTAAATTGTCCCGTAGGGACACAATAATTGTCAACTGTCAATTGTCAATTCGGCGAAGCCGTCAAATTCCAATTTATCCGCTTAAACTTCCTCGATCTTCACGGTCAGAGGGGCGGAGATCTCGTAGCCCAGCTTGCAGGTGACGGTGTAGGTGCCCACATTCTTAATGGGCTCGGCGATGGTAATCTTTCGCTTGTCCAGCTTGATGCCGGTCTTGGCCAGCGCGTCGGCAATTTCCTGATTGGTCACGGAGCCGAAGAGCCGTCCCGCGCCGCCGCCCTTAGCGGTGACGGTGACCGTCATCTCCCGAAGCTTCTTGGCAATCTCCATAGCCTCCGCCTTTTCCCGGGCGATCCGCTCCTGGGCAGCCTTATCGTTCATCCGCATGGTATTCACCGCGTCGGGAGTCGCCTCAATGGCCATCTTCCGGGGCAGCATGTAGTTCCGGGCGTAGCCGTCGGAAACCTCCAGCATCTGTCCTTTCTTGCCCTTTCCCCGAATATCCTGCAGTAAAATCACTTTCATTTTCTAATATCCTCAACTTTCATAGAATTTATCAATGGATGCAACCAGCATATCCAGCGCCTCCTTGGTGGTAACGCCTTTCATCTGGGCGCCGGCTGTGGCGGTATTGCCGCCGCCGCCCAGGGGCTCCAGGATCATCTGCACATTAGCGCTGCCGATGCTTCTGGCGGAAATAATCACCTGGTCCTCATCCGGATAGAGCACAAAGGAGCCGGTGATGCCGGAGATATTCAGCAGCTCATCCGCCGCCTGGGCTGCCAGCACCCGGGTGGTAGTGGTATTCAGCGCCGCAATGGCAAGCTCCTGCCGGTACAGCCGGGCCGAGCGGATGATCTGGTACTTTGCCATGGTGTCCTGGAAGTCATTTTGCAGCAGCTTTTTGACCTCCGTAGTGTCTGCACCCATCCGCCGCAGAGCCGCGGCGGCCTCAAAGGTGCGCTCGCCGGTGCGGACATTAAAGAACTTGGTATCCAGGCAGATGCCCGCAAGCATGCTCTTGGCCTCGATGGGCAGCACATCCTTGCTGTCCACCGCGTACATCACAAGCTCCGTCACCAGCTCCGAAGCGGAGGACGCATAGGGCTCGTGGAGATTGACCACCACAGGGCTGATATAATCCGCCGCACGGCGGTGGTGGTCCACCACGCACACCCGGGGGATGGCTTCCAGCAGGGGCTTAAATTCCACCTGGTCCGGACGGTTGGTATCCACCACCACGAGAATGCTCCGGTTGTCGCTTACCAAAAGGGCATCCTGACCGGAAATAAAGACCTCCCGGTACTCCGGCACCTGGGCGATCTCTTCCACCAGGCGCTGGGCGGCATTGGCCTCCCGATCCAGAACGATGCTGGCTTTCTTTCCCTTTTTGCGGCACAGGCAGGCAATACCCATGGCGGCGCCCACCGCGTCCAGATCCGCATTCTTGTGGCCCATGATGAATACATGGCTGCTCTGGCCGATGAGCTCCATCAGGGAGTTGGCCGTGACCCGGGAGCGAACCTTACTGCGGTAATCCGCCTCCTTGTTCCGGCCGCCGAAGAAGCTGAAATTGAAGCGGTTCTTGATGACCGCCTGGTCGCCGCCCCGGCTCAGAGCCATTTCAATGCCCAGAGCCGCGAAATCGTAGCTTTCCTCAAAGGTCACGCCGTCCACACCCACGCCGATGGATACGGAGGCGGGCAGCCCCGAGGGACTGAGGATCTCATGCACCGATTCCAGCAGGGAAAATTTTCCCTCCACCGCCCGGTCTAAGTCCCGCTTTTCAAAGATAAACAGGAAGCGGTTGCGCTCCAGCCGGCGCAGAAGCCCGTGGTATTCCTCGGTCCACTTGGTAATGGCATCGTTGAGCTGGGCATTCAGCGTGGAAATGGCGCTCTCCGTCAGATTCTTGGTCAGTTCCTCAAAGTTGTCAATAAGGATAATGCACACCACCGGGCGGGAGCGGATATACTCGTCCCGCACCTGGTAGAGCTCTGTCAGGTCGCACAGATACAGCACGCCCATCATAAGGCCCTTGTTCTCCCCGGCGTGGACGGGAACCCCGTAGACCCGGTAGCGGCGCTTGTTCACCGTCACATCGTGGGGGCTTTCATTTTTCCCGGAGGCAAGCCAGTCGGTGGAAAGGCCGGGGATGACTTCCTCCAATCCCGGCTCCATCAGCGAATCTGTCAGACCGGTGATGCTGGCAAAGCGCTGATTGGTCCAGAGAATGTGTCCGTCCCCCAGGCTGACCAGTACCGCCGGGAACGGGCTGTCCCCCTTGGATATCCCCTCCAGGGTTTCCGGAGAGGACTGAAGAAACTGCTGTATCTTCCGGTTCCGGTAATTCCTGCTCAGGGTATAGCCCGTCAGGACAAGCAGCGTCACCGCCGCTTCCGCGCCTGCCAGAATATACTGTTCCATAAGCAGCGCCGCCGCGCAGAATCCGCCCAGGATAAAGAAGTAAATTCCCCGGCTTGGTCTTAGCAGCTTGCGAAGCTTTTGATCCATGTCCTTTTCCTCCCGCATTGATTCCGCACCGGAAAGCCGGCCGGCAGCGCGGACGGCATAGCTGCCATCCTATTCATTCTTACCCTGCATTATAGCAAATCCCACAGAAAGGTGCAACTGCTATTTATTTTCCGGGCTGAAAAATTATCAAAAAATAATTGTATACTTTTCCGGTAAAAAGTGTTATACTATCCTTTGACAGGCGCGGGTGGGCAGACCCGGCATTGGCTATCACTGTAAAAACGGTAAACAGGAGAAAGCAGACGCTGCACTCAGGAAACGGCGAGACAGGGCCGGGACGGGGGGACAGCGGCTGCTGACTTAGTGCGCCTTGTGCGCAAAAGCAGAACATAACGCGCATTTTCCGCGTTCCCATTACGAAAGGAGCAAATCAATAAATTGGCAGAAAAACTGAAAATTATTCCACTGGGCGGTCTGGATGAGATCGGTAAGAACATCACCGTCCTGGAGTACGGCAAGGATATGATCGTCGTAGACTGCGGCGTGGGCTTTCCCGAGGAGGATATGTACGGCGTGGATCTGGTGATCCCCGACTTTTCCTACCTGGTGGCGAACCAGAAGAAGCTGCGGGGTATGTTCATCACCCACGGACATGAGGACCACATCGGCTCCATCCCCTACTGCATGAAGCAGGTAAACTGCCCCATCCACGGTACGGCCATGACCAACGGCCTCATTAAGCTGAAGCTGGAGGAGCACCACCTGGAAAACACCGTAAAGCTCATCACCCATAAGCCCGGCGACGTAGTAAAAGCGGGCTGCTTCAGCGTGGAATTCATCCATGTGAACCACTCCATCGCCGACGCGGTGTGCTTTGCCATCCGCACCCCGGTGGGCACCGTGGTGATGACCGGCGATTTCAAGATCGATCCCACCGCAGTGGACGGCATGACGGATCTGGCCCGGCTGGGCCAGCTGGGCAACGAGGGCGTTCTGGCCCTGCTCATGGATTCCACCAATGTGGAGCGCCAGGGCTACACTCCCAGCGAGAACGTGGTGGCCGAAAGCCTGGACCGGCAGTTCAAAAACTGCGACCAGCGAATCATCGTCACCACCTTTGCCTCCAATATGCACCGCATACAGGCGGTGCTGGCTACCGCCCAGCGGTACGGGCGGAAGGTCGCCGTGTCCGGCAGAAGCATGGAAAACATGCTGAAAGTGGCCCAGGAGCTGGGCTACCTGAAAGTCAAGCCCGGAACCCTGGTGGACATCACCGCCATTAAGAGCATTCCCAAGAACAAGCTGGTCATCGTTTCCACCGGCTCCCAGGGAGAAAATATGTCCGCCCTGTACCGGATGGCCTTTTCCA
>CAZVDH010000044.1:0-15092 GCA_964625595.1 uncultured Oscillospiraceae bacterium
GGGGGCAAGGCGTCTATCCACCCGCGTACCTTAACTGCCCGACAAATTCCAATTTGCCTGTGTGCAGGCTCAGACCGACATGCGCTAAAACTGGAAATAGATAAATGTATTTCCCCCGCCGGCTTCCAGACGGAGAATCCAGGCCCAGGCTATGGCCGCCAGAACCCACACCCAGGTAAAGTCCCCGGTTTTGGACTCCCCATCGGAAAGTCGATCCACAAGAGGCAGCGCGGCGGTGGCGGCCCCAATGGCCAGCACATCCACCAGAGTGATATCCATGGCGGAAATCCCAGCGCTTACCCTCCAGGGGGAAACGAGGGCTGTAAGCATGGACGCGGCGGCGGAAACACTGTCCGCCCGGAAAAAGATCCAGACAATGCAGACCAATACAAATGTTATGGTCCGCCGCAGCCATCTCTCCGCCGCTGACCGGGGTTCCCGGGGCTTCAGGAGGTTCTCTGCTGTCAAAAGCAAGCCGTGAAGCACGCCCCAGAGCAGAAAGGTCCAGTTCGCCCCGTGCCACAATCCGCTGAGGGTAAATACCGCCATGGTAGCGGCTGCCTGGCGAACCTTTCCCCGGCGGCTTCCCCCCAAGGGAATATAAACATAGTCCGTAAACCAGTTCGTCAGGCTGATGTGCCAGCGGCGCCAGAAATCCCGGAGGCTTACAGCCAGATAAGGACGATCAAAGTTTTTCATCAGACGCACCCCCAGCAGCCGGGCAGCTCCGGCGGCAATCAGAGAGTAGCCGGAAAAATCGCAGTAGATCTGCAGGGCAAACAGGATCGTTCCCGCCGCCACCCCAAAGCCCTCCGGGCAGGCGGCGCTGTAAGATCGCTGCACAAAGGGGGCACACAGGTCCGCAATCACCAGCTTCCGGAAAAACCCGTTCAGCAGCAGTCGGCTGCCGGCCCGGAGGTTATCAAAGGAGAACTCCCGCCAGGACCGGAGCTGGGGCAGCAGACACTCCGCCCGTTCAATGGGTCCCGCCACCAGCTGGGGAAAAAAGGAAAGGTACAAAGCGTAGTACCCAAAATGACGCTCTGGCAGCAGCCTTCCCCGGTACACATCGATTACATAGGACATGGCCTGGAACGTGTAAAAGGAGATTCCCACAGGAAGAACAATGTCCCAGCTTTTCCAGGTGCCGCCGGTAAGGGCGGCGGTAAAACGGCCCAGAAAATTGAAATACTTGAAAAAGCCCAATACCCCCAGGCAGGCGGCCACCGTCAGGATGAGCCACCCCCGCCGACGGGCGGTGCCCTCCATTTTCAGTGCCGAAATGTAAGAGATCGCCGTGACTCCCAGAAGCAGTGCTGACAGGCGGATGTCATACCAGGCGTAGAACAAATAGCTTGCGCCCAGCAAAACCAGCCAGCGAAACCGCCGGGGGCACAGCCAGTGCGCGCACACCGTAAGGGGCAGAAAAATAAGAAATTCCAGGCAGTCAAAGCTCATTTTTCCACCCCCTCTCCGCTGCCTCGGGACAGGAGCAGCAAAACAAGGACATACAGCAGGCAGTGGATCATTTGAGCCCCCGCCACCAGCGCCGCCAGCACTGCCAGCATTCCGCAGATACCGCCCAAAAAGGGCAGAACACGGCTGCCTTTTGCACAGGTTCCCCACACGGTCAGGACCGCGGCTGCAAGAAACAGCAGTCCACTGGGTACGGATGGAAACAGCATCATGTTCTGCCCTCCACGGGTTTTATACTAATATGCGATTGAAAGTAGACATGGATTTCCGAGAATAAATCGTGATAAAAAAGGCCGAGGACGCAGATGGGCTGTCGCCCATCAAGGACGAGAACGCATTTTAGCGCGATTTAGGCCGGAAAGACTGTCTGGTTTTAATCGCATATTAGTATTAGAATCGGTTTATTGCTTTCTTTCCGTCGGTTTATTGCTTTCTTTCCGCGATGGCCTTCTGCTCCGCGGGCAGGTTTTTCTCCACAGTGAACAGGAAGATCAGCAGGGCGCAGACGGCGTAGGCAATGGTCTCCACCCAGATATAGCTGACGGTGATGGTGCTCTGCACCCCGGCGCTCTGCACCAGAGCCCCGGCGGCCTCCGTGGGGGCCACATAATTCGCCGCCCCCAGCATTCCCATGAACACGGCGTTCATGATGGGAGTGGCCGCTACCATCAAAGAGGAGTAGATGCTCATGGTCAGCCCGTCCGTGCGGATACCAGTCTTAAACTCGATGTGATCGATCACATCCGCCAGCATGGCCAGGATCAGATAGCAGGCCGGAGCAGAACCCAGGCATTTCAGGGCAATGCCGATGGTAGTCAGGATGAAATTGCCGCTGAACAGACCCGCGATCACACCGCCCAGAACACCCACAGCCAGTCCGGCGAAAACTGCCATCCGTTTTCCAAAACGGTTCGCCAGGGGCACAACCACTACGGCGGCAGCTGCCATGGGGATCGCTCCGGCCACGGACAGAATTGTCTGGGCAAAGCCCCAGTCGATGGTGCCGGATGCGCCCACCACCCACTGGCAGAAGTAGCTCATGGAGCCGTTCTTGATGGCGCCGGACCACTGGAACACCAGATAGAACACAATGATGATCCACCACCATTTTTCACTGGTGACGGCCTTCAGCTGGGCGCCAAGAGAGGCCGCCTTGGGGGCAGCTTCCCGGACCGCGCCCATGGTTTCCTCGGTGACACGCTCCCGGGTGAACAGGAACTGCAGATAGATTGTCAGGGCGGAGAAAATGGCGATGGCAAGCATGACGGTGAACCAGGCGGCCTGATTCTCCTTCATCACCTGGGACACCAAAATCGGGAAGATCATGGATCCAGTTCCCATGACGCCCAGACCTGCCACGTTGGTAAAGGAGGCCAACGCCCCCCGCTTTTTGCTGTCCCGGGTAGAGACCGGCACCAGCGTGGAGTTGGCGGTGTTATAGATCGGATAGGCCACCGCGTAATAGAGATTGTAGGCGATGGCGATCCAGACCATCTTCGCCCCCTCGCTCCGGAAGGGGACAATGAACATCAGGACACTGGAAACGCTGAGGGTCAACGCCGAGAGCAGCACCCAGGGTCGAGCCTTGCCCGCCATGCACCGGGTTCGCTCGATAAGCTGTCCCACAATCAGGTTTGCGGCCACAATAAAAATCGTGGAAACGACCTGCAGACCGGACAGGAACCCGGTGCCCAGGTGCAGCACATCGGTTAAGTATTTGTTGAGAAAGCTGGTAAAGATACCGGAGGACAAAAGAGCGCCGAATGGGCCGATCAGGTAGCCAAACAGCATTTCCGGCAGACGAACCTCCTGGGTTTTGATCCGGGAACCGGTAAATGGACTGTTCCAGAAATCGCTTTTTTTCATAGTTACACTTCTTTCATACGATTGTGCAGGACGTGGTATGGGTGCCGCTGGTCAGTTCCCTGACAGTGCCCTCCGGCAGGGTCAGTTCGCACCGGGTGCCCACGGGAACCACTGCCGTGACGGTGAATATTCCATCTTTCAGCGTCCACTCTGCTTCAGCAGGTCCGTAGGGGGTCTGTACACGGGCGGAGGCCATTGTCAGATCCCCACCGGGAACAGGCTTTATCCGGAAGGTCTTGTACCCCGCCTCGATGGGCTCGATACCCGCCACCCTGCGGTAGAGGAAATCTCCCACCGCGCCGGAGGCATAGTGGTTGAAGGAAATCATCTTGTCGGTGCCGTCGTCGCCGATGGGACAGACGCCGTTTTCATCCAGACCGTCCCACCGCTCCCAGATGGTGGTTGCCCCCACCTTTACCTCATACAGCCAGGAAGGACACTTGGTATTCAGGAGCATTTTGTAGGCGGCTTCCCGCTGGCCGTTGTCGCACAGGGCAAAGAGAATATAGGGTGTGCCGGGGAAGCCGGTGCCGATGCACCAGTTATTCTTTTCCACCACAGCTGCGAGATTTTCGGCGGCCCGCTCCCGAATCTCCTGACTGGGGAACATATCCAGGTAGATGGGCAGAACATAGGCAGTCTGGAATTCCTCCAGGAGCTTTCCGTTCCCGTCGGTCAGCAGGGAGCAGTAAGCATCCGCCGTCTTGGAAGACAATTCCCGGTAGTATGCCGCATCTTTCTCTTCTCCCAGAATTCCGGCGATCCGGGAAAGGATGGCGCTGGTATTGCACAGAGAGGCGGTGCCCGTCCACTTGACGCGGGACTGCCACTGGCTCATTTTCGGCACATCCGGAGCAACCCAGTCTCCGAAACCCAGCACGCCGGGCATTTCCCACAAATAGCGGTGCTTTCCAAAGCCGAAGCCGCACCAGAATCTGCAGGCGTTGACATACTTCTTCATGGTCGGGTACATCCGGCGCAGCAGTGCCGCATCCCCCTGGGCCATGTACTGCGCCCAGGGCACCAGCACGCAGGCATCTCCCCACCAGGCCACCGCCATCTTCGGCATGGTGGCGGGGAAGCCGTAGCCCTGAACCGGAACCGTATTGGGAAGACCGCCGGTAGGCAGCTGCTCGGCGCGTACATCCAGCAGCCACTTGTCCAGAAATCGCCGCATATCGAAGTTGAAGCAGGCGGTGGGAGAGAACACCGCGATATCCCCCGTCCAGCCCATCCGCTCGTCCCGCTGGGGACAGTCGGTGGGGATGTCCACGAAGTTGGACTTTGCTCCCCAAACGATATTTTCCTGTAGCCGGTTGAGCATTTCATTGGAGCAACGGAAGGAGCCGGTCTGCTTCACATCGGAGTACAGTGCGATGCCTGTGACAGTCAGGCTGCTCTCCTCAGCCCCCTCCACGCTGATATAGCGGAAGCCCATGTAGGTAAGGCGTGGGGACCAGGTTTGCACGCCGTCTGTGCAGATGTAGGTCGCTGTGGCCTTGGCGGTGCGAAGGAAGGCAGTGTTGAGGGTGCCGTCCGGGTTCAGAACTTCCCCGTGGCGCACAGTGATTTTCTGGCCCCGCTTTCCCGTGACCGTCAGACGCACAACACCTGCGAAATTCTGCCCGAAATCGTAGATAAGGGCATTCCCTAACTTGGTGCAGGACAAGGGGGCAAAGGTTTCGTGTTCGGTGACCCCCGCACCGTAGTCTGCCAGGAGTCTGGGGGAAACGGGCAAGCGCTCGTATGCGGCCCTCCGCCAGGAGATTTGATTCAGATCCACGGTGGCATCAAAGGTTTCCCCGTCATAGAGATCCGCCATGCGGACAGGCCCGTCCTCGGTGACAAACCATGTGTCGTCGGTGCCGATTATCTCTTGACTGCCGTCCCGGTAGGTCACCCGAAGCTCCGCGAGAAAGGCCTGGCGCTTGGCAGTGACCCGGTTGACACGGGTAAATACGAAAGAGCCTACCGCCCAGCCGCCGGCAACCACTGCCGTCAGCTCACTGTCGGGGCGCAAAAGCTCCGTGACATCGTAGATCTGGTACTGAAGCTGAGAAGCGTAGGAGGTAAAGCCCGGCGCGAAATACCGGTTGCCCACCTTTTTTCCGTCCAGCTCCAGTTCATAGATTCCCATGGCGGTGGCATACAGCCGGGCGGAGGCAACCTCGCCCCGGAGGGCCAGCTTCTTGCGGAATACCATGGGAACGGGGGATACTTTTTTCTCTTTGAAGATATACCCGCTGTCGCTGATCCACCGGCCCTGCCACGGGGTATTCAGGTATCCTGTCTCAAAGGTAAGCTCTGCGGTATCGGTTTCCCCCATGTCATCCTCGGCAGTGAGCGCCGCAGTGTAGCGGGTAAAAGGAGTCAGCGGCGAACCGGCGTACCGCTGCCCACGCTGATCCGGACTTTCCACCGTCCAGCCGTTCACCGTCAGCCGGGAGGATCGGAGGGCTGCCCCCGGGCGGTCGGATGACACATAGAAGGTAAATACCGGCGCGGTGCTGTCCGTGACGATCCCATCAGTCAGGCCCTCGCAGGCAAATTCTTTAATCTGAAACATTCTGCACCACCTGCATTTTCATTTTCATTTTAGCCGAAAGCAGCGGTCAAGAGAATCATCCATTCTCCCGGCCGCTGCTTAGGGAATCTCTGATGAAATCGGCAAGAGCTGTGGGCGAGAGATTTTGGCTCGAGTTGAGGTATGGAAAACCGAGGAATACTGGATGTACTTCCGGTTTTTCATACTGAAAAGTCGGGGCAAAAGATCCGCCCACAGCCGCAGACGACTTGATCAGAGGTTCCTTAGAGTTCTTATTTCTTCTTCAGGCCAAAGAAAGCGCTGACAATTCCGGTAATGCCTGCCACAGCCAGCAGAACCATATTCACGATGGTTCCGGTAGCGGAAGCCAGGTTCTCGGGGGTCTGTACCTCCAGGATAACATCCGCGTTGGAGAAGTAGATGAAGCCGAGGCCCTCTGCCCGGGCGGCGACCAGGTTAATGAGGCCGACCATCAGCAGCACGGGAGCTCCGATCTGGCACACACCGGAAACCAGTTGGAAAATGTTCTCGGGGACCTTGACAAATCCCAGGGCCACAGCGGCGGCTTCCAGCACAGCGGCGGCGGCTACCATCAGCACCAGGTTGCGAACACCCGCGCCCTGAAAATAGCCCACGGCGGAGATATTCACCAGATACGCGATCAGAGCT
The DNA here is from genome assembly GCA_964625595.1 of uncultured Oscillospiraceae bacterium. Taxonomy (GTDB): domain Bacteria; phylum Bacillota; class Clostridia; order Oscillospirales; family Oscillospiraceae; genus Faecousia. The sequence continues at coordinate 6,557 of CAZVDH010000044.1, forward strand.
GCCAGGCTCAGGATAACTACGGCGCAGGTAATCCACGCGCCGGCGGAAAGTTTCTTCATGGCGTTCATGATTATACCTCCTCCTTCTTCTTCTCGGGAAGCACGGTCAGCACAATCCACGCCGCGGCGCAGATCGTCGTCAGAGCTCCGCTGACATAGGTGACAGTCATCAGCGCAGTATCCCACCAGGTATTCACCCTCTGGGTAGTGACATTCAGAATAGCGCTGTTGGCATAGGTAAACAGCTGGTACTTGAGGTTCTCCCGTGCCTGCTCCACCAGAGCGGAATCATTGGCGACAGTTGCAGGGGAGATGTATCCCCAGGTAGCGTCCACGCCGCCTTCACCCAGAGTAATGTGGTTGTCGTCGCCGCCGAAGTCGGCAACCTGGGTGATGCCCGCCATGACCATGGACTCGGCATTGAAGTAGCACTTGTTGTTCATCATATCCGTGGAGATGAGGCCCGTATAACCCCATTCATCCCGCAGGATGGTTTGCAGCATCGGCACATAGTGGGAAGCGTTGGTAGCGCCGATCCGGTTAAAGGCAATCATTACCGCCATACCGTCGGCATCGCTCAGGCCGCCCTGGAAGCCCCGCAGGTCGGTCTCACGGAACTTCTGCTCGGTCATGTAGGCAGAAATACCGCCGCGGTTGTGCTCCTGGTCATTGAAGCCCATGTGCTTGGGTCCGTTCAGGATACCCTTGTCTGCGCAGCCCTGAAGAATGCCGTAGCCCATACGGTTTGTCAGCATGGGATCCTCAGAAATGTACTCATAGTTTCTGCCGTTGTAGGGTGTGCGGCGCTGGGTCAGACCGGTGCCCCACAGGTGGTAGCGCTGGAGCCACAGGCCGGAGTTGCCCTCCACCAAGCCCCACTCGTAAGCAAGCTCCGGGTTAAAGGAGGAAGCCAGCAAAGTCTGGGAGTGAATATTGAACCGGTAAGTATTTCCGGTAGCTTCATCCGTATAGGCAGCGGTGAAGCCGCTTACGCCTTCGTTCTGGATGACCACAGGGTTTTCCACATTGGTCAGCACATCGCTGCGGCTGCCGCCGTGAATGACCGCGCCCACCGCCTCGTCGATGGTAATGTTATGGACCAACTCGTCCCAATAGGGGTCGCTGATGCTGCTCAGCTGCTCGTACTGGATGTATTCGCTGCTGAACCGGACGCCGGAGTCCTGTCCTTCGACGGCCGCGCCGGTATCGGAAATGGAATAGGTCTCACCACGAAGCTCCGCGATCCATTCATCCTTCCTGGGACTGTCGCCGATCTTCACGGTCACATCGGTGTTGTAATTTACGGGATAAGTTCCGTTCCAATCCTGGCGGGACAGATAAGTGACGGTGTTTTCACCGGTCCAATAGTTCAGGTCAGCATTATCCGCCACATTGGTAATCACAGTGCCGTTGTCCACAGAGAAAGTGGTTTTGTCCATGCTGCCCAGGCTCCAGGTCAGAACCGCGTTGCCGCTTTCAAAATCCATACCGTCATTGGCGGTCTTGCCCTGATGGGTCAGGAAGCTGTTGACCGCCGCGTGGGAACCGGCAGCCGCGGTGAACAGGTATTCACCGGCATCCAGGATATAGGTCTTGGCGTTGGTGTAGTCATAGCTTGCCAGATACTTGGTAGGCACGGTGATGGTGACCTCCCGGCTCTGACCGGCAGGCACATCCACCTTTGCGGAATTCAGGAACATGACGGCGGACTTCTCCACCAGATTCTCCCGGTCATAATCCGTGTAGGGCTGCTGCACATACAGCTGGGCAAGGAACTTACCGTCCTTATTGGAGGTGTTCTTGACTTCCACAACGGCAGTGATGAGACCATCCGGATTCTTGTTCACATCGATGCTCTTAAGCGTCTGGGTGTAATCCAGATAGCTCAGGCCGTGACCGAAGGAGTAGATTACTTCGTCATTATAATTCCAGGTGCTGCCCTGGGTAGCGCCTGCGGTACCGGCAGCGTTGCCCTGGCCCATTACAGCGTCATAGTACCGGGTCTCATAATACTTGTAGCCCACATAGATGCCCTCAGCTTCTACGATGTACATACCGCCGTTGTAGGTGCTGCTGCCGCCAAAGGAACCGGCAGGGTCGTTGGAAATCTCAACGCCGGGATACCGGGAATCGGTGCCGTTTCTGCCGACGGTCTCATAATCGGCGTACATACCGCCGCCGAAGTTCATCACGGCGGGGATGGAAGCGTGATCCGCCACATAGGTATCCGGCAGAGCGCCGGTGGCGTTCACCTGACCGGTCAGCACTCTTGCAATACCGATGGACTGGTAGTCGTTTACACAGCCGATGTAGCAGATGCCGTCCACCTCATGGGCACCGCCCTTGGCGATGTCGCCGATCATCATGGTATTGCCGGTGTTCAGCAGCACCACAACCTTGGAACAGGTCTCCCTGGCCACATCAACGACAGCCAGCTCGTCCTCGGACAGCTTCAGGGGATCCTCCCCGGTAGCTACGCCCGCATAGTTCACGGCAGAACCGGGCTTATAGGTATTGCCCTCGCCGGCGCCCCGGGCAAAGACGCAGATTGCGGTGGTGTTTTCCTTATCGACAGATGCTTTCCAGTTGGCGGGAGCGCCCAGAGCCTCATACTCCGTGGGCGGAACCTCGGCGATCTGGTATTCCGTCATGTCGCCGGGAGCGGAAACATAAATGTGATCGTAGGCGGTTTGTTCCTGCATTTCGCCGGTCCACATATTGGGAACCATCTCCGTGTGCTTGTTCAGGATCTTGCTGTAGAAATCAAACACGGTCTCATTGATCTTCACCCCCGTGTCCCGCAGCGCCTGAACGAGATCCACAGCATCGGCATTGCCCGCTTTCAGGTCACCGCTGGAATTGGGATATGTGGCATAAGCGGCCAGACCGAACAGCGCCACGGTGCTGTTTTCCGCCAGGGGCAGTACGCCGTTGTCATTCTTCATGACCACGGTACCCTCTTCGCCCTCACGGATGGCAATGTCCCGGGCGGCGGCGGCCATTTCCTCAATGGTCGCGTAGTCGCTTCTAAAGCGGGCCGCGTCCTCATCGGTGATGGTGACGTAGCTCTGGGTTCCCAGGGTGCTGTCCAGGGCGTTGCGGTAGGTATTCGCGATGCCCGTACCGACGATGGACAGAACCAGCAGACAGGCCATGAGCGCTGTCAGGCCTCTCATGACAGGTGCGAGTTTCTTTGCCTTCATGTTTTTCCTTCCTTTCAAAATGTGGCTTTCCACGTTTTTTTGGATGGAATCAGTATATCACAAAAAATTCACATTTCCTGTTTCTGGCGCAAACCGTCATTTTTTGAGCGTGTGCAAAAATTATACACCATTTTGCCTATATTTACAACCACTGATTTGTGCAATTCGTCACAGTCCTCCCCGTTGGCAAAAAATAATCATAAAAATGCTTTCTTTTCATTATCCGCTTTGGTATACTATTTACAAATCCATTTCTCGCAGGAGGACGATCTTTATGATCAGCGTCGCACTGGTGGAGGATGAAGCCGCCTCCCGGCAGATTCTGACGGAGTACTTAGAGCGCTTTTCCCAGGAAACCGGGGAAAAGATCCGCATTACCGTGTTTCCCGACGGAGCCGAGATCGTGGATGACTACCGGGCCAATTACGACATTATCCTGATGGATATTCTCATGTCCTATATGGACGGCATGAAAGCCGCCAAAGCCATCCGCAAGGTGGACAAGGAAGTGGTCATCATCTTCATCACCAATACGCCCCAGTATGTGATGAAGGGCTATACCGTAGACGCGCTGGACTATGTGCTCAAGCCGGTAAGCTACTTTGCCTTTTCCCAGCGGATGCAGCGGGCGCTGGAGCGCATGAAGCGCCGCACCCGCAAATATATTTCCGTAGTCTTCCAGGGCGGGATGCGCAAGCTGGATGTTTCCCGGCTTCTCTATATTGAAGTGCTGAACCACAGCCTCATCTATCACCTGGCGGATGAATGTTTGGAAGCAAAGGGCTCCCTGTCCGAACTGGAAGAGTCCCTGCGGCAATACCACTTCTTCCGCTGCAACAAGTGCTACCTGGTCAATCTGGAGCATGTGGAAAGCGTAACGGAAAACAGCGTGAATGTGGGCGGAGACCAAATCCAGGTGAGCCGGGCCAAGAAAAAAGCCCTCATGGACGCCCTCAATAACTACATCAATGAGGTGGGCAAATGATGCAGCCTGACCTTTCCCATACCCCGGGCATATACTATGCCCTGGCCTACTGGATGAGCGCCACCTTCTACATTCAGATGAACGGCAGCGCCCTGTCCGGCTGGAAACGCTGGATCACCCAGGCCGGCTTTCTCGCCGCCATCGCAGGCTTCATGATCCTGACCGACGGCGTTGACTCTGTGTGGTTTTTCCCCTGCATGACGGTTACGGTGGGACTGATCCTGCTGTACATCCGCGTCACCGCCGGCATGGACTGGACGAAAACGGGGTACTTCTGTGCCAGAGCCTTCATCCTGGGAGAGTTTTCCGCGTCCCTTGAGTGGTATCTGTTCTACTTCTGCATCACCGTGCTGGGACTGCCGCTGAACTTTGGAACCAATCTGCTTTTTCTCTTTACCACCCACAGCCTGATCCTGTATGTTATGTATCTGCTGGAGCGGAAGTACCGAGACGGGTGCAAGCTGCTGAAAATTTCTTCCCGGGAGGTCTTTACGGCGACTGTACTTGCTATTGCCGTGTTTTCCGTGAGCAATATCAGCTTCGCGTTCAAGGGAACCCCTTTTTCCAGCCAGTTTACGGCGGAGATCTTTATCATCCGCACCACCGTGGACCTGGGGGGCGTGGCGATCCTGTTTGCCTACCATGTGGTGATTATGGAAATGAGTGTGGAGCGGGAGATGGAGCATCTGCAAAGCCTGCTGCATATGCAGTACGAAACCTATCGGATGTCGGAAGAATCCGTTGCTCTGGTCAACCAGAAATACCATGACCTGAAGCACCAGATCCAGCTGCTGCGCACGGCACAGCCCGGTGAGCGCATGGAGTACCTGGATCAGATGGAGCAGCAGATCCGCAGTTACGAGGCCCAGAACAAAACCGGAAACCGGGTGCTCGATACCATTCTCACCGCCAAAACCATTCAGTGTCAGAACGAGAGCATCAGCCTGACCTGCGTTGCCGAGGGAGAAGCGTTGGACTTCATGGATCCCATGGACATCAGCGCCCTGTTCGGGAACGCCCTTGACAACGCAATCGAAAGTGTGAAAAAGCTGCCCAACACGGAGCGGCGGCTGATTCATGTGTCAGCAGTGCGGCAGAAAGGCTTTCTTCGCATCCGTGTGGAGAATTGCTACCACGGGGAGCTTCACTTTGTAAACGGAATGCCCGCCACAACGAAAACCGATTCCCGCTACCATGGCTACGGCCTGAAAAGCATTCACAGCATTGCTTCCCGCTACGGCGGTTCCGTTACCATCGACGCCAAGGACGGCTGGTTTGAGCTGCGCTTACTGATCCCCGTTCCCCAGGAAGCAGGGGAAGATCAGCCGGCAAAAAAATGAAGCCAAAATCTGCAGCAGAGGCGCTGGTGGATTACGCCACGGTCTGCAGTGCCGACGACATTCGCATTACCTTCAAACACGGACTGAAAATCAAAGCATAATCCCATAGACGCACAAACGCCTCACTACTGGCTGACCACCAGCGGCGAGGCGTTTTTTGTACCCACAAAAAGGACAGTGCGTTTGCGGCTGCACATTTCAAAACGTCAACAACGCAAAGAATCCCAGGACCTCATCCCATAAGGAGATATGAGCCCCGGGGACTATTTGTACTGAAGTAGCACCATGCAGCGATACCACGGGCGAAGTTGTGGGAAACCTGACTGTTTATCAGATCGTTGATGATGTGCATGGCAATCGTGCGGAGGCCCGCCCCCAGCTTCTTCAAGTCGAAGCACACCACACGGGCGTTTCTGTAATCCACATTGGTCTTGTGGTTGAAGATGTTGAGGGAGCCGGACACATAGATCTCAAGGGCTGTTACCAACCGCTTTGCCTCGGGCTCGGTCTGCTGGCACAGAAGGTCATACAGGTTTTGAAGCGTCGGCATAGGGGTATTGTCCGGGTCATTGCGAAAGTCCCGGTACACCATGCGGGCGCAGCGGTCAATGATGGTGCGTTCCACGGGCTGCAAGCCGTCCTTGCCGCCCACGATCAGTTCCATAAAGGAAAGGATATGACATTTCTGAAATCCATGCGAAAATATTCTCACGGGTTTCTAAAATGCTTATGGAAATAAACAAAACTTTAACATTTAGCTGTTATACTGTATCGTAAGAATCGATGCTTTCGGAGGTAGCGCTATGTTTCATATTTTAGTGGTGGAAGACGACAAGGACCTGAACCGAACCGTATGTACATTCCTAAATTCCAGCGGCTATAAAGCGACAGGCTGCCTTAGCGCCAACGAGGCATACGATGCCATGTATGATACGGTGTTTGACCTGATCGTGTCCGACATCATGATGCCCGGTATTGATGGCTTCGAATTTGCCCAAACCGTGCGTTCCCTCAATGAGAATATTCCTATCTTATTTATGACTGCCCGGGATGACTTTGCCTCCAAGCAGCGGGGCTACCGGATCGGTGTGGATGATTACATGGTCAAGCCCATCGACCTGGACGAGCTGTTCCTTCGGATCGGCGCGCTATTGCGCCGGGCCAAGATTGCTTCTTCCCGGAAATTGGAGGTTGGCAGCTTTTCCATGGATATGGACGAGCACACCGCGGTACTGGGTGATGCCGAGATCAGCCTGACCAACCGGGAATTCAATATCCTCTACAAGCTCCTGTCCTATCCCAAGAAGACCTTCACCCGGCAGCAGCTGATGGACGAATTCTGGGACGCGGATACCGAAACAGCCTCCAGAGCGGTGGATGTGTATATGACCAAGCTTCGCGCCAAGCTCTCTGACTGTGAGGATTTTGAGATCAAGACCGTCCATGGACTGGGCTATAAGGCGGTGATCAAATGAAAAAAGCTGACTTTTCGCAGATTCTGCGGGCGGTCCATCATTATTTGATCTTTTTCCTGCTGGTGGCATTCGTTGTGACCTGCTGTATGCTGCTGTTCGTACAGACGCTGGCCGATACCATGGGGCTTGTCTTTACACCGGACAACATTGGCGCGGCAGCAAGGCTGACCTTCGGTAATGTTCTCCTCATTACCCTGTTTTTCGGCACCTTTGACTTTTTCCGCCTCAGGCAAACGGTGGACAAGCCGGTCAAACGGATTCTGGACGCGGCAGAACAGATCATGCAGGGAGATTTCTCTGTCCGTATCCAGCCGGTGAAGGATTTTTCCGGAGAAACGGGCTTCAATCAGATCATCGACTGCTTCAATAGAATGACCGAGGAGCTTGCCGGAACGGAAACGCTGCGGACGGACTTCATCGCCAACGTATCCCATGAGCTGAAAACGCCGCTGGCGGTCATGGGAAACTATGCCACCATGCTCCAAAATCCCAATATTACGGACGAAGAACGGTGTGACTATGCCAAGGCGATTTCGGAGTCCGCCCGGCGGCTTGCCCAGCTCATCACCAACATTCTGAAGCTGAACAAGCTGGAAAACCAGCAGATCTTTCCTAAACTGGATGAATATGACCTGGGAGAGCAGCTTCGTGAAAGCCTGCTGCAATTTGAAGACATCTGGGAAAAGAAAAACCTGAATATCGAAACGGATATCGAGGACGGTGTCCGTATCCGTTCGGATTCGGAGCTTCTGAGCCTTGTATGGAACAATCTGATCTCCAACGCTGTGAAATTCACACCCAAGGGCGGCACCATCGGCGTCAGCCTGAAAACCGACGGCGATCTGGTGGCTGTATCTGTCCGTGATACCGGCTGCGGCATCAAGCCGGAGATAGGACAGCATATTTTTGAAAAATTTTATCAGGGTGATACCTCCCACGCAACCCAGGGCAACGGTCTGGGTCTGGCACTGGTAAAGCGGGTGGTGGATATTCTGAAAGGTGAGATCGATGTCCAGAGCGTATACGGCCAGGGCAGCACCTTTACCGTGAAATTCAGGAGGAAATGAAGAAAATGGAGAACGAACAGTCTTTTGAGTATACCTACTCTGCCCAGCGGCAGCAGGAGATCGAAGCCATCCGAAAGAAGTATCTTCCAAAGGAAGAGGATAAGATGGAGCAGCTGCGAAAACTCCATCATTCCGCAACCCGGAAAGCCCAGACAGTATCCATCGCCATTGGTGTCATCGGCGCACTGGTTCTTGGAGCCGGAATGAGCCTGTGCATGACAGAGTTGGGATTGCAGCTGGGCGGCATGGCAATGGTCATTGGTATCCTTGCCGGTATTGCGGGGCTTTTTATGGTGGCACTGGCGTATCCCATGTATAACCGCGTTCTGAAAAAAGAGCGGGAACGAATCGCTCCGGAGATCCTCCGGCTGACGGATGAATTGCTGAAATAAACATGGTTATACTAATATGCGATTGATACTAGTTTTTCATAAAACGGTTTAATACCGTTTTATGGGACCGCTGTC
>CAZVDH010000045.1:0-15046 GCA_964625595.1 uncultured Oscillospiraceae bacterium
CAAGGCGCCTATCCACCCGCACACCTTTTGGGGCAAGTGCGCTAAACGATCATTTACTGCAAGACATTCAGGCACGACTGAATGGTTAAAAGAATTATCCTCCTGTACCGGCAACGGATGTGCCTGCACAGGAGGATTCCTTTTGTTATTTTGGAGCAGTCGGAAATGCGCCGCTTACCCGTTCAGCACGAAGGTCTGCACCGCTTCCACCAGCTCCATGACGGAAGACCGGGGAACCAGGGACACGCTTTCCCCGTCTACCACCGCAAGACAGCTTGTGCCGTCATAGCGGTAAAGGACAATTTCCACTTTCGGGAAGCTTTCGTTATCCAGGTAAAGGGTCAGGCGGATTTCCTCCTTGCCTGCGGGCTTTTCCGCGGTGAAGCTGTCTGCGCTGAAGGCATTCAGGGCATCCTTGAAGTCCGTCAGGTCCAGCACCTTTTCTTCCGCTTCCTCCGCTGCTTCCGTTTCCTCCGACGGCTCTGTTTCACCGGACGCTTCTGTTTCCTCGGTCACATCCACGGTTTCCCCGGCAGTTTCCTCGGTAGCTTCCTCAGCCGCTTCCTGGAAACGCCAGACTGTTTCGTCATCCTCGTTCTGCCAGGAAACCAGGGTATGCAGCGTATCCTCCAACGTAATATCAATTTGATACACATCGTCAAAATCCGCCCAAAAAACTTCCTTGTGCCGCAGGTCATCATAGGAAGCACCGGAGAGGATCCCATAATCCACATCGTCCAGCTTGTAGACAATTTGAGAGTCTCCCACCCGGACATACTTGGAAACAGCCTCCGCCGTTTCTCCCTTTTCCTCCGCCTCCTGGGCTTTTTTCCGTTCCTCAGGATTTTGGCTGATGTGGATCACGCAGACATCCGCGATCTGGCCATCGTCCTTGGATTCTTGGTCGGTATAGGTATAGTTTACGGTGACGGACAGCTCCGGATCATCCAGGCCAAAGGCGGCCAGCTCTTCTTCCGTAGCATTGTAGGTCACATAGTCCGCAAGATCCAGGGAGATCATCGTATTGAGGTACTGCGTGACGGCAGCCTTATCCAGGGGCAGGAACTTACCGTCCTGCTGCGCGAAATATACATCCGCGTCGCTGTAAGAAAGGCTGCTGTCTTCCATCCTGTTAATGGTGTAGTTTTCTTTCCCTTCGAAACGAATATCCACCACATTTTCAAAGCCGGTAATATCGTCGTTTTTAATCATGCTGGAAAGGGATGCGTCCACATAGTCCATGGGGTCCTCCCCTACGAGATAGACATTGCCGTCGCCGATGTCCACATAGCGCTGCTCGTCCATCTTGCTGAAATCGCCCAGCTTGAGCGTGTAGGTTTCCGCCTCCGTGGAGATGTGCAGGGTACACCCGGGCTTATCCAGGCCGTACTGGCTGTAGTCTTCCACATTCTCGATGACAAAGCGGACGCCAAAGGCTTCAAAATGGGAAAGAATATCCATGACCTTGTCTTCGCTCACCGGAAATGCGTCGTCTTCATCATACCGCCAGCCGTCCTCCCCCTTGTGGAAAGCCAGACCGCTTTCCCCGGTATACTCCCAGGAAAGGGCGGTCACCGTATCGCTGGGAATCTCCAGGATCACTGCATCACTGTTTTTGATTTGCTCCTGCTTCTGTTCATACCGGGACACAAACAGTGTGGCGATACAGATAACCACCAGTACCCCAACGAGAATTCCCAGTGTTTTATACCGCTTCATTTTGGGTCCTCCGTTTCTTCAGAATCACAACGACGCCGACACACAGGTAGGCCAGGGGAAATACACCGATCATCAGGGTTTTCAACACGGAAGAAGTGGACGCGCTGATGGTCAGATAGTTATAGTTCAGGGATTTGCTGCGAATGGCCATTGCCTCCCGCTCTCCCACAAGGCAGGACAGGGCGTTCATCGCCAGATCCACATTGGCACCGGAGGAATAGGCGTTGTACATATCACTCAGGAAATCCGAGGCGGAGAACCACACGATCTGTCCGTCTCCCTCCGTAGCGATGGACACGCCCACCGTGAACGGCCCGTCAATGTCCCCGTTCTCTTTTTCGTAGGTGGAAAGCTGAAAGCCTGCCGCCTTGCTGAAAGCCGTATCCGAAGTCTTTACCAGCTCCGTTACCGCCCCGCTGCCACCGGTTACCGTCAGGCCCTGGGCAATGGGGAAAATGGGGTAATACCGCTCTTCTATGAGAGAGTCCGTAATATCCGAGCTTTCCATGCTGGGCATCAGAACATAGGGGTAGCCAAAAGCATAATAGTTCCGGTCGCTCTCCACCACAATGCCCTCGGTCACCTCCACACCGTAATGGGACAGGACGCTACCCAGATTGGTCAGCTCCGTCCCGTTTACAGGCCCCGCGATCACCAGAAGCTTGCCGCCGTTATCGGCATAATCCATCAGCATTTGGGCTTCTTCTTCGGAAATGTCACTTTGGGGCGCGTAAATGGCAATGCAGTCCGCGTCCTCCGGAATCTCGTCCACCGTCAGCAGGGACAGGGAGTTGACCGCAATGTTCTCCTTGTCGATGGCATCGGCAAAGGAATTGGGAAGCGACCCCTCACCGTGCCCCTCCAGCACATACAGCTGGGGCAGATCCTCCGTCACCACATAGTCAATGGCGGAGGTAATGGCGCCCTCGCCGTCAAAGGAGGTGGTGTAGGAGTAAGAATACAGGTTTGCATCCACGACATAAATGTCGTTATAGCTGACATAGCGGCTTCGGTCGCCGGACTCCACAATGAGGGAGTTGTTAGGCACCTGCTCGTCGGTGTACTGCTCCGCAAAGGTGGGAAATACATCGGGATTCTTCTTCACCACATCAATGTGCCCCGACAGGCTTTCATATTTACCCAGCAGGTTTTCAATTACCGCATCCTCCTTGTCCGCCTGCACGATCCAGTAAATGGTCACATCCTGCTGCAGGTTGTTGACAACCACCTTGGTGTTGCTGGTAATGGAATAGAGCTTGCTGGCGCTGATGTCGAATTTGGTCAGGGTGCTGGGGAGAATGGAAGCGAAGATATTCACCGCGATCAGGATTGCCAGAACCACCGCGGTAACCGCCAAGGAGTAGGTGCCTCCCTTCAGCGCCTGCCGGCTGGAAATGGGCTTCTTAGGTTTGATATCCTTCATCAGTTGTACCTCCGTTTTTCAAGGGACTGCACCGTCAGAAACAGGAAAAACACCGCAACGGACAGGAAATACACCACGCTGGTCATATCAAATACGCCGTTGACAAAGGTATCCAGCCGGTCAAAAAGGCTCAGCTTCTTCATAATATCCGGCAGAAGTCCTTCAAATTTTGTATCGTCGATCAGGAACACCGCCGTGGTGATTCCCATGAGAGCAAGGCCGATGCCATAGCCCACATTTTCATTCCCGGTAAGGCTCCGGATCACCCATCCCAGCAATGCGGACAGGACAAAGAGAGCAACGGCGCTTCCCATTGCGGTTGCAGACACATATTCTGCCAGGCTGACGCTGAAATAGTTCAGCAGGATCACCGCGATGCCGATACCGGCGGCAAAGCCCTGGTTCTCCGTCAGAGAGGAAATGAACATGCCCACGGCCAGCAGCGCCCCGCCCATCAGGAAGAACGCCAGGAGGGAGCCATAGGAGGTCAGCAGGTAAACATCCCCGTACCGGGAAAAGATCAGCGGATAAACCGAAATAATGCACAGGGGGATCATGTAAACCAGCAGCAGCGCCAGGTACTTGCCCATAACCACCTGGGGCGTGGAAAGGGGCAGGGAGTACAGCAGCTGGTCTGTTTTCTGCTTTCGTTCCTCCGCAATGACCCGCATGGTCAGAATGGGGACGATCACCGCGAAAACCAGGCTGGAAAAACTGAGAACAAATTCAAAATTGCTGACAGCCGCCTGCAGATTGTAGAGCATCGCGCCGATACCCACGGCAACCAGCAGAAAAGCCCCGAATACATAGGCAGTGAGGGACTGAAAATACAGGCGCAGCTCGTGCTTCAAAACAGCGGTCATGTTTCGTCATCCTCCTTTTCTACAGGTTCCGACAGCTCCAGGAATACATCCTCCAGGCTGCCTTTCTTTTGTATCAACTCATAAATAACAAGCCCGTTTTTGGCAAAGCACTTAAAAATGCCCCCGGCAGCTTCGTTCATATTCATGTTGCTGGTTTTGATGTGGGCTACCGTCAGCCCTGCCTCCCCCTGGACAAATTCCAGATCGGTGATCCGGTCCAATTCTCCCAGGGCCTGCTTCACCTGGGCGACAGCCGCGTCCGTGGTCAGGACGATCTCCCCGTCGGTGAGCAGCTGCTTCTGCAGTTCCTCCGGCTCTCCGAAAGCCACCAGCTTGCCTTTCGCGATCATCATGATCCGGTCGCAGATGGTCTGGACCTCGGAAAGGATGTGGGAGCTGAAAATGACCGTGTGGGTCTTTCCCAGGTTTTTGATCAGGTCCCGGATCTCAATGATCTGGATGGGATCCAGGCCAACCGTGGGCTCGTCCAGGATAATCACCTTGGGATTTCCCAGCAGCGCCTGGGCAATGCCCACCCGCTGCTTGTAGCCCTTGGAGAGGGCCCCGATCCGGCGGTGCTGCACATCGGCAATCCCGGTTTTTTCGATAACCTCCTCTACCTGGTCCCGAAGCTGATTGCCCCGCAGACCCTTGGCTTCCCCCACAAACCGGAGGTATTCCAGCGCCGATTCGTTCATGTACAGCGGCGGATGCTCGGGAAGATATCCGATGCACCGCTTTGCCTCGTTGGGCTCTTCAAAAATGTCATGGCTGTCGATCAGTACCGTACCGGAGGTGGCCGACAGGCATCCGGTCATGATATTCATGGTGGTGGATTTGCCCGCGCCGTTGGGACCCAGGAAGCCGTAGACATGTCCTTCGGTGATTGCAAAGGAAATATCGTCCACGGCCAGGTGGTCGCCGTAGTACTTGGTCAGGTGATTAACCGTTATCATAGTTTTCCTCCTGTTCGTATTGTTTCAGCGGCATTCTATCAGAGCAGTGTCAACTTTCCCTCACGGAAGATAAACTTCCGGTAAACTTTCTCCCCTGTTTTTTGAAATTTACAAAAAGTTAAATTCCTTTTCAATTGTATGTCCCGTTGGTTTGCTAAGCTTGCGTTATCTGAATAAGGAAGAAACGGCGGTGCGTACTATGTTTCGTATTCTGGTAGTTGAGGATGACCGTGGAACCCGGCGTCTGACGGAGGATGTGCTTCTGGATGCCGGATATGACCCCATTACCGCATCCAACGGCTTGGAGGCCCTGGATATTCTGGAGCACCGGCATGTGGATCTCATGATCCTGGATGTGATGATGCCTAAGATGGACGGCTTCGAACTGCTTCGGCAGCTCCGGTCCAGCGGATTTGACCTGCCTGTGCTGGTGGTCACAGCCAAGCAGGCTCTGCCGGACAGGAAGCAGGGCCTGCGTCTGGGGGCGGACGACTACATGGTAAAGCCGGCGGACGAAGAAGAAATGCTTCTTCGGGTTGCCGCCCTGCTCCGCCGGGCACAGGCCATCACGGAGCGAAAGCTGACTGTGGGGTCCACGGTGCTGACCTATGACAACTACTCCGTGGAGCGGGATGGAGAAACCACGGAACTTCCCAAAAAGGAGTTTCTGGTACTTTACCGGCTTCTGTCCAACCCGAACAAGACCTTTACCCGGCGGCAGCTCATGGATGAGATCTGGGATCTGGATTCCGACAGCGACGAGCACACCGTGGTGGTCCATGTGAACCGCCTGCGGGAACGGTTCCGGACAAATCCCGACTTTGAGATCATGACGGTCCGGGGGCTGGGCTATAAGGCGGTGCGGCTATGCTGAAAAAGCTGATGCAATCCACAAGATGGCGGTTTATCCTCTGCGTCATCGTTACGAACTTGCTGTCCAGCGTTCTGACCGTATTCGTGTGGATGCCCCTGTCCCGTAATCTCTTTCCCGCCGGGCATGTGCTTGCCCCATACATCCCCCTGATCATTGCCGCACTGGCGGCAATTCCCATTTCCTCCGCCATCAGCCTCCACTCGGCTAAGCCCATCCAGGACATGCTGGAAGCCACAAAAGCGATTTCCAGGGGGGATTATTCCGTCCGGGTGTCCGAGGAGGGCGAGGGCGACCTGGGGGAGCTGCTGCACAGCTTCAACCAGATGACGGCGGAGCTGGGCAGCACAGAGCTGATGCGCAACGATTTTATCAACACCTTTTCCCACGAATTCAAAACCCCCATTGTTTCCATCCGGGGCTTTGCCCGGCGGCTGCGCAGCGGCAACCTCACCGAGCAGCAGCGGGAAGAATACCTGCAGTTCATCGCGGAGGAATCGGAGCGGCTTTCGAACCTATCCAGCTCCGTGCTGCTGATCGCGAAATACGAAAATCAGAATCTGGTGACTGAACAGGTAAGCTACGACCTGGATGAACAGATCCGGACCTGCGTTCTCCGGTTGGAAAGCCAGTGGTCCGCCAAAAATATTCTCTTTGATCTGGATTTGCCAAGACTTGCCTACCGGAACAATATGGAGATGATGGATCATGTGTGGCTGAACCTCATCGGCAACGCCGTGAAATTCAGCCACGCCGGCGGAACCATCCACATCCGTGGGAAAAATGAAAAATCCCACGTCACCGTATGGATACGGGATGAGGGAATCGGGATCCGCCCGGAGCATATTCCCCATATTTTTGATAAATTCTATCAGGAGGATACCGCCCACGCTTCCGCGGGAAACGGGCTGGGGCTTTCCCTGGTTCACAGGATTATGGAGCTTTCCGGCGGAGAGATCCAGGTGGAAAGCCAGAAAGGACAGGGAACCACGTTCTGCATCCGCCTACCCCGCACCGCCTCACAGTAAAGCACGCCGCCGCTCAAACGAGCGGCGGCGATTTGATGCTTACGCAGTAAAATGGAAAATGATCGTTTAGCTGACAACTTTACCTTGTATGGTATGCGGTCCGATGCGGTACACGGCAAGGGCTCCCCTGTGTAAGGGGAGCTGTCAGCGTAGCTGACTGAGGGGTTGTAACGGTGGACTTCCACATCTACCTATCGTCAGAACGGGCAGTGTCCTTTACAGTCCCTTTTCGCTGATTCGTTGTCAGTATTAAACGTTTTACTGCACAATCCCTCAGTCGCTTCGCGACAGCTCCCTTTGCACAAGGGAGCCTTGGGGCGCTCCCGCGCCAGTACGCTAAACGATCATTTACCGGGCAGAGCCAGGGCCCAAGCCGTGACCACTTCCGGACACAGAAATATAATTTGAAATCAGGGGTTTGCGCAAAAGCGCAAACCCCTGATGCTTAATTAAATTCCTCCGGCTGGATGAACGCCTTTCCGCTGATCGCGTAGCCGTTATTGTATTTAACGGTAATGTACAGGGTTTGCACCTCGGTTTTCAGCTGAACAAAGCAGACACCGTCCGCATTGAACCGGTCCGTGATCTCCATGGCCTGATCCCGGTAATAAAGCCAGACGCTGCCGTCTTCCTTGTATTCCACTTCTGGATTATCCAGATGCTCCAGCAGCTCTTCCTCCGTCAAAGGCCGTTCGGAGCCGTCCGGATTATAAGCTATACCGCCGCCGCCCCGCTCGTGGGTCGTTCCGTCAGCATCCTGGTAGGTCAGGGTATACTCTCCGTTCTGAATATCCATAACGGCGCTGGTCTGATCGCCGTGAACCCAGATCTGGACGGTTCTCCGGATCCCGCCCACATCCGCCGCGTAGCACACCGTTGCCATGGCGAAAAGCAGGATCACCGCCGCGCACAGGCACACAGCTCTGCGCGGGGAAAAATGTTTTTTAGACTGCATCATGGTTTCCTCCTTCAGAAAATCTCCGGAGGCGTGGAGTACCCCAAAGGTACGCTGATATTGTTCCTTATCGATCATGGTTCCCAATCCTCCGTAAGCATGGATTTCAGGAGTTTTCTTCCTCTGCTCAGCTGACTTTTTACGGCTGTCTGGCTGGCATGGGTCAGCGCCGCGATTTCCGCAATGGAGCATTCTTCATAGTAGAATAGATGAATGACGACCCGGTACTTGCTTGGAAGCCGCATCACGGCCTCAAAAAGGTCCCGGTCCTCCGGCTGGACAAATTCCAGCTCATCCATGTATTCCTCCCAGCTGACCCGGTTCCTGCGCCAGAAAGCGCCGGTGATGTCCTTCGCCCGGTTGATCGCCACCCGGAGAAGCCAGGCTTTCAGATGGGTTTCATCTATGTAGTCCTGCTCCCGGGTATAATACTTCAAAAAAGTATCCTGCACAGCGTCGTCTGCGTCCTCCCGGTTCCCGCAGACGCTGAACGCGGCGGAAAACACCCGGTCGCCGTACCGCCGGAATGCCTCGTCAACGGATAGTCTCATAAAAAACTCCTGTATGCCGGCAGTCCCGAAAACAGCATTTTTTCGAACGCCGTCTTGGGCGCTGCCCTTACTTGAAAGATCTTTCACCAACAATACGATTCCGGAGAAAGAAAGGTTGCACGGAAAAGGAAAAATTTGAAAACCGTCCCGGCCAGAAAGAGTCAGATAAATAATTGTTTGGCGCACTGGCGCGCTATCGAATTCCCGGTCATATAGCCGTCCTCCCGGTCAAACCAGCTTGTTTTCCAGGGTGCCCAGGCCTTCAATCTCCACAGTGACCACATCCCCGGCTTTCAGCCAGACCTGCTGGCTCTTTTCCTTTCCCAGGATCACGCCGGAGGGGGTCCCGGTAAAGATCAGGTCCCCTTTTTTCAGGCGGATGAAGTCGGACAGGTAGCTGACGATCTCCGCGCAGGAGAAAATCATTTTGGAGGTATTGGACCTCTGGACATATTCTCCGTTGACCTTGCAGGAGATGTCCAGCTTGTTAGGATTCACTTCGTCCCGGGGCACAAAGAAGGGTCCCACGGGGGCAAACCCATCGCAGGCCTTTCCCAGCGTCCACTGGCTGGAAGCAAACTGCATGTCTCTGGCGCTGAAATCATTGCCTGCCGCGAAGCCCGCGATATACCGGGGGGCTTCCTCCGGTGTCACCTCTTTGCAGGTATCCCCCATGACGATGACCAGCTCCGCCTCATGGTCAAACTGCTTTGCCTTTTTGGGCAGGTGCAGCTCCTCCTTATGGCCCAGCAGGGAGTTGCCGTACTTGCAGAATACCGGCGGGAACCCGGGCTTGTCGGTCTTTCCCAGGCCGGTCTCATCGATATGCTCATTATAATTTAAGCCGATGCAGATGATCTTCTCGGGATCCGTCACCACCGGAGCAAACCGCAGCTCCGCCTCTTTCAGCGGGGTGCATTCCCAGGCTGCCGCCAGTTTTTCCAGCTCCCCACTGCTTTTTCCCAGCAGGTCCGCCATTTTGACCGTCTTGGGGAGGGCTGCATAAGCGTCCTTTATAACGGCTCCCACATGGGTCTGCTGTTCTTCATCATAATACTGAAAAAGTTTCATGATTCTGCCCTTCCTTTTCTTTCTGAAAGATGAGCCGAAAGCCCGGCCCCAGATGCAGATAATTTAAGAGGGAACACGTTTTTGCCGAATCGGTTTTTCCGCATTCGGCTTTTTCAGTCATCCCTCCTGCCTATATTCTATTGAGAATCCGGTTGGGTGTCAACGTTTATTTTGCCCCTAACATAAAAAGGCCGCATACTGGAACGTAAACCGGAAAACGGAATTTCTCTCTTGCGGATGCGGGGATTCATCGGTATAATAGACGGGACGCCATCCGGCGCATTCCGATCTGTTTGGACCGCCCCATGTTTTGAAAGGGCCGTAACTATAAAACCGCAAGGAGGAAACGCCATGACCTACCGGACCGCGATTGTGGATGACAGCGATATTGACGGGGAATATGTGGAAAGCATCCTGCATGCCTGGGCACAGGACCGGCAGGTCCAGGTGCAGTTCCAACGGTTTCCCTCCGCTGAAAGTTTTCTTTTTCACTATGCCGAGGACAAAGTCTGGGACATTCTGCTGCTGGATATTGAAATGGGCGCCATGGACGGTGTGACCCTTGCCAAGCGTGTCCGCAGGGAAAATGAACGCGTCCAAATCGTGTTTATTACCGGATTTCCCGACTTCATGGCAGAGGGGTACGAGGTATCCGCCCTGCATTACCTGATGAAGCCCGTGGCAAAGGAAAAGCTGTTCTCTGTACTTGACAAGGCTGCCGGGAACCTCAAAAAGAACGAAAAGCAGCTTTGCATTACCTTTGACCGGCAAACGGAGCTGGTACCCCTCAGCAAAATCACTTACATAGAAGCCCAGAAGCAGTATGTGGCGATCCATACGGAAACCCGGGAATACCGCAGGAAGGCTTCCCTATCAGACACGGAAAAGGAACTGGACGAATACTTTTTCCAGTGCCAGCGCTCGTTCATCGTGAATCTGCGCCACATTCTGCGGATAGACAGCGACCATGTAGTGCTGAAAGACGGGACGGAAGTCCCCATCAGCCGCGGCATGGCGCAGAAGATCGGCAAAGAAATCATTCGTTTATTCTGAGGTAAGGATATGCTGTTTCAAAAATGGATCGACAAACGGATCGAAGCATACCAAAGTGATTTGCTCCGTAAATATTGTGATGAAGTGGAAGGTATGTACACCA
The DNA here is from genome assembly GCA_964625595.1 of uncultured Oscillospiraceae bacterium. Taxonomy (GTDB): domain Bacteria; phylum Bacillota; class Clostridia; order Oscillospirales; family Oscillospiraceae; genus Faecousia. Next base: position 10,594 of record CAZVDH010000045.1, read on the forward strand.
AAATGCGGGGCTGGCGCCATGACTACCACAACCATATTCAGGCATTGCAGGCCAGCATGGCCCTGGGGAAATACGAGGAAGTCAACGAGTATCTGCGCCAGCTTAACGACGACCTGACTCAGGTGGATACCGCCATCAAAACCGGGCGGGTCATGGTGGACGCGATTCTCAACGGCAAAATCAATATTGCTTCTCAAAATGAGATCCCCGTCAACGCGAAAGCGGCGCTCCCGGCCGGGGTGACGGTTTCGGACATTGACCTGTGCGTAATCATCGGAAATCTGTTGGACAACGCAGTGGAGGAAAACAAGAAGCTCCCGCCGGAGGACCGCTTTATCCGGATCTACATCGGCAGGAAGAACACCCAGCTTTACCTCGCCGTCACCAACGCCGCCGGGAAGAAGCAGTCCCGGCGGGGAAGCCTTTTCTCCTCCACAAAGGGCACGGAACACGGATTCGGCCTTGCCCGGGTGGAGAGCTTGGTAAAAAAGTACGGCGGCATTTTCTCCGCCGACAGCGAGGACGGCGGTTTTACCGCGGAGATCCTGATTCCCCTGGCAGAAGAATAACCGAAAATTGAGGCAGGGGTCCTGCCTCATTTGCATTTCGTTCCCCGAAAAAGGCGTTTCGTTCCCTGAACACCCCAAACGGATTCGCCTTGTGATAAGATGCGGTCAGATCAAGCAAGGAGGTCTGATGGATGAAAAAAACAAAGAAAGAGCCAAAGCGCAAGCCCAAATACGGTCTGCTGAGCTGCGTCATGTATATGTACCGCTTTCTGTGGCAGAAAGAACGGCATCTTGCTTTCACAGCCTTTTTTACCGTTCCCGTAACCCTGGCGCTGGCGGCGCTGACGCTTTACACTCCCTCCCTGATCCTGGAGGCCCTGGAAACCGGGGACCGGTTTTCCTATGTGGCCCTGGTGATTCTGGGACTGCTGCTGGCGGGGCTGCTGGCCGAGCTTGCCAACAATCTTATCAGCAAGAAGCTGGAAACCGCGGAATTTTACATGCTCCAGCAGATGATGTTTGTCTATCGCGGTGCCCAGCTCCGGCGGGACTGGAATCTTCAATTTCAGGAATCCGTCCAGAAGCTGGACGAGCGGGCCTACCGCAGCTGCATGGACAATCACACCGCTGCCGTCCACTTTCCCATGGACTTTGCCAACTTAGTTGCTACGGTGCTGAATTTCCTGCTGTTCGGCGGCGTGGTTTCCATGCTGCATCCGCTGATCGTGGTGCTGCTGGCAGCGGGGTGCCTCCTGAGCTACGCCATGAGCGCCCGGGAGCGGAAAATCAATTACCGGGAGCAGGACGAGCGGAACGCGGCGGATAAGCGCAGGCAGTACATGAACAAACTTTCCGGTACGCCCAAATACGCCAAGGACATCCGCCTGTACGCCATGGGCGGCTTCCTCCATGACCTCTATCAACGGCTGCTGGGGGACAGCCAGGTCAACGAGGATCAGCTGGAACGGCGCAGCTTCGCCACAGCGGCAGTCAGCTTTCTGGTGGTGCTGGTACGGGATGGCCTTGCCTACGGCTTCCTGATCTATAAAGCCGTGGCCGGGGAGCTGGACGCGGCCCGGTTCGTGCTGTATTTCTCCGCCATCACCGCCCTGTCCGGCTACATGACGGACATCTTAAACATCTGGGGCAAGATCGCGGAGGGGGCGCTGCAGGTTTCCGACTTCCGGGAGGATCTGGAAATTCCGGGCAGGCTGAACCACGGTAACGGGATTCCCGTCCCCCAGGGGCCTTTTTCCATCGAGTTCCGGGATGTGAGCTACAAATACCCCATGGGAGAAAAGCAGATTTTAGAGCATGTCTCTTTCAAAATTGAAGCCGGGGAGAAAATCGCCCTGGTGGGCCTGAACGGCGCCGGAAAAACCACCCTCACCATGCTGATGTGCGGTATGCTGCTGCCGGACGCGGGAGAAATCCTGATTGACGGCCACAGCGTGCTGGAATACAACCGGGACGAGCTGTACAGTCTGTTCGGTCTGGTGCCCCAGAACTATAATCTGCTGCCTGTTTCCATCGGCCGGAACATCGCCTGCACCAAAACCGAGGAAGAAATTGACCGGGAGAAATTATGGGCCTGCCTGGAAACCGCCGGGCTTGCGGAGAAAATCCGCAGTCTGCCCCTGGGAGAGCGGACGCCCCTGAACCGGGAGGTCTTCAAGGAGGCCACCGACCTGTCCGGCGGGGAAAAGCAGAAGCTGCTCCTTGCCCGGCTGCTGTACAAGAATCCTCCCTGCATCATTCTGGACGAACCCACCGCCGCCCTGGACCCCATCGCTGAGAATCGGATGTATCAGCGCTATAACGAAATTGCCGCCCACGCCACCTCTGTATTCATTTCCCACCGCTTGGCCTCCACCCGGTTCTGCGACCGAATCTTCCTGTTGGACGGCGCGAATTTTGCGGAGGTAGGAACTCATGACGAACTGATGGCCGCCGGGAAGAGATACCGGGAGCTTTATGACATTCAGAGTAAGTATTATAAGGAAGGAGGCGCCGAAGATGGCGAATGAAAAGAAACGCACCCTTTGGGAGGATGCCCGGATGATCGGAAGAGCCGTGGGCATCTGGCAGAAAATGCTCCCTGCTTACCTGCCCTGCCTGATCCTTTGCAGCGTTACCAGCAGCCTGACGCCCTACTTCCCCCTGTACATGTCGGCGGAGCTCGTCAACGAGCTGGCAGGAAGCTGTAATCTGAACCGGCTGCTGACCCTCGCCGCCGTCACGGTGACAGGAAGTTTCTTCTTATCTATGCTGGCCCGGTTCTTCCGGGGCAGGCTGGACGCCCTGTGCAGCCTTTCCTACTCCCGGCACCAGGCGTATCTGTTTGACGCGGAGAACAGGTTTCAATATGCCTGTCTGGAGGATCCGGAAATTATTTTACAGGCAAAGAATATCGAGGCGCGGCTGAACGCCACCGGCGACGGTCTGAAAATGGTGATGTACCTGTTTGAGGAAATTCTCACCAAATTCCTCAATATCCTTGTCTCCGCCGCCCTGACGGTTTCCCTATTTTTCACCGCGGCCCGGGGAAGCTTCACCGGAATGTTCGCCTTTGTCAATTCCCCCTGGTCGTCCCTCATAATTGCGGCGCTCATTGCTTTTAACGCCTGGGCCTCCGTGAGGCTGACCACCCGGATGATCAATGAAGTGAGCGACGCCGTCTCTGACCTGGCGGGAGAAAATACTCTCTTTGGGGCCTATTTCCATTTGCATGGTCCCGATATGTATATGTTCCGGCTCAATGACATTTCTCTTTATGAGCAGGAAACCCATCTGCTTCATCCCAAATGGATCAAGCGGTTCGAGACCGCAAAAACCCGCCACGGAAACTACACCCGGCTTCTGGACGGGATACTGAAGATCGTTGTATTCCTCTTTACGGCGTCAAAGGCCTGGATCGGCGTCATCGGCATTGGAAATTTCATTCTCTACCAGGGTACCATCGAGAAGTTTGTGAAGTCCGTTGCCGGCCTGGCCTCCGACATCGGTCAGCTGCGCTACAATAACAACGCCCTGCAAAATACTTTCGACTATCTGGATATGCCCAATACCATGTACAAGGGCACCCTGGCTGTGGAGAAGCGGGATGACATCGACTACGAGATCGAGTTCCGGGATGTGTCTTTCCAGTATCCCCGCAGTGACGAATGGGTGCTGCGCCATGTGAACATGAAATTCAAAATCGGCGACAAGCTGGCAATCGTTGGCGAAAACGGCAGCGGCAAGACCACGTTCATTAAGCTTTTGTGCCGCCTCTATGACCCCACCGAGGGGAAGATCCTCTTAAACGGCATCGACATAACCCGCTACCGCTATGACGAGTACATGAAACTGTTCTCCGTTGCGTTCCAGGATTACAGCCTGTTTGCCTTTTCCGTGGCCGAGAACGTGGCGGCATCCGATGCATTCGACGAAAGGCGGGTGCTGGACTGTCTGGAACGGGTAGGACTGGGGGGAAAGATCGCGGGTCTTGAAAAGGGCATCCGTACCAACATTGGCCGGGATTACGAAAACGACGGTGTGGATTTCTCCGGCGGTGAACAGCAGAAAATCGCCCTGGCAAGAGCGCTGTATAAGGACGCCCCCTTTATGATCCTGGACGAACCCACAGCCGCCCTTGACCCCATTGCCGAGGCGGAGATTTACGCCCGGTTTAATGACATTGCCAGCGACAAGACCTCCGTCTTTATCAGCCACCGCCTGTCCAGCTGCAAATTCTGCGACGAGATCGCGGTGTTCCACAAAGGGCAGCTCGTCCAGCTGGGCAGTCATGAACAGCTGATTGCTGACGAAAACGGTAAGTATTACGAGCTGTGGAATGCCCAGGCCCAGTACTACACTGAAAAGACCGCATAAGGAAGAAAACGTCAGGTAAATGATCGTTTAGCGCACTTGCCCCAAAAGGTGTGCGGGTGGTTAGACGCCTT
>CAZVDH010000046.1:0-14748 GCA_964625595.1 uncultured Oscillospiraceae bacterium
ACACGACTTCCAATTATTTGTGTTTTGTCTCTACCCCAACTATTGACATAGAACCATTTCTCTGCGTCCAGCGCACAAAAAATGTGCCCCGGGACTTCCGGGGCACATCGGGAAAAAGGATCAGTTGGCAGGGACCACACCGGCGGCAACGACAACCGCGTTGGCGTCAGGAGAAATCGCGTAGTCGTAGAAAGCCTGGGCCGTTTCACTCAGGGTTACACCCTCCTTGGTCACCAGCACGAAAGGCCGCTGGATGGCATAAGTACCGTCCTTGACAGTTTCCTCGCTGGGGGTAACGCCGTCAACCTTGACCGCTTTCACGGTATCCTTGACGGAAGCAAGGGAGGCATAGCCGATGGCGCCGGGGTTCTGGGCCACGGTGGCGATCACATCACCGGTGGAGCTGAGCTCCTGGCGGTACTGGCACAGATCCTTGACTTCCACGATTTCCTCAAAACCGCTGCGGGTGCCGGAACCGGCCTCCCGTCCGATGAGGACGATCTCGCTATCGTCGCCGCCCAGCTCCGACCAGTTGGTGATCTTGCCGGTGTAGATGTCGGCAATCTGCGCCAGGGTCAGGTCTTCCACCGGGTTTGCCGGATTTACAATGACAGCAATTCCGTCATAGGCAAGAACGGTTTCCTGCAGGCCCGAGGCTTTTTCCTCGTCTTTCAGTGCCCGGGAGGACAGACCGATGTCACAGCGTCCCTCCTGAACCGCCTGAATGCCGGTGCTGGAGCCGGTGGGGTTATAGGTAACGGTAACCTTGCTGTTGGCTTCCATAAAGGCCTCGCTCAGAGCGCCGATAACCTTTTCCATGGAGGTGGAGCCGTCGGTGGAGACGGTGCCGGAGAGCACCGTGGGGGCAGCGGAAGTCTCAGGCGCGTCGGTAGCTGCGGGCGCGGTAGTGGCCGCGGTGGTAGGTGCTGCGGTGGTTTCCGGGGCGGTCGTCTGAGAGCAGGCCGCCAGGCTCAGGACCAGAGCGACGCCCAACAGGATAGACAGTATTCTTTTCATTTTCATTATCTCCTTACTATTGATACTCAGGACTTACATCCTTTACGCTGTCATCATACGACCCCCATGTAAAATCCGAAAGACGGAATGTGTAAAACCCGCGTCAAATTTTTCCCCCATTCCGAAAGCGTCAGTGCTTTGAAACAGCCGGGTGGTAAATTGGGATTCAGGCTATCGGCTTTAATAAGCTGATCGTGAAATTGTAAATTGGCGGGCCAATACCTTCCCCCGGGGGGAAGGTGCCCCGCAGGGGCGGATGAGGAACGGCGACATTTTCTGATATGGGACGCAGGCAAATAAGAACGTACAGCTTTTCAAATCGTACTTTTTTACGAACCGCATGGAAAATCGCTCTGTTTCGCCGTTCCTCATCAGTCTCGCTGCGCTCGACAGCTATAAATTATGGTATGATTGCCCCCGGCAATCATACCTTAATGTGACTGTCGCGAAGCGACTGAGGGATTGTGCAGCAAAATGTTTTAATACTGACAACAAATCGGCGAAAAGGGACTGCAAAGGGCACTGCCCGTTCTGACGATTATCACTATGAAGTCCACCGTTACAACCCCTCAGTCAGCTACGCTGACAGCTCCCCTTACACAGGGGAGCCCTTGCCGTGTACTACATCGGACTGCGTACCACCGGAAAAACAGCTCTGCAAATTCCAACTTATCTGCTTGCCGGACAAGTCCGTTGTCCAGAATTGGGTTTATTTTTGGCTGTCGGCCATTCTGGCAATGTCCCCTACCCCGTCCAGCACCATGGTGGGACGGTAGGCAAAGGTTCCGATGGTTTCCCGGGTGGAGACACCGGACAGGACCAGGACCGTAGACATGCCGCATTCCATACCGGAGATCACATCCGTATCCATCCGGTCTCCCACCATAACCGCTTCCCCGGAGTGACAGCCGAGAATATTGAGGCCCGTGCGCATCATGAGGGGATTGGGCTTTCCGCAGAAGTATGCCTGCTTCCCCGTAGCCAGCTCGATGGGTGCCACCAGCGCCCTGCAGGCGGGGGCGATTCCGTCTTCAATGGGGCCGGAAATATCGGAATTCGCGCCGATGAGCTTTGCGCCTTTGCACACCAGATTGGTTGCCCGGGTCAGGGTGTCCAGGCTGTAGGATTTCCCCTCCCCCATGATCACATAGTCCGGGTTGACATCGTTCATTGTAATCCCCGCGTCATAGAGGGCGTTTAATAGCCCTGCCTCCCCGATGGCATACACGGAGCAGCCCGGGGCCTGTTCTTTCAGAAACGCCGCCGTTGCCAGAGCGCTGGTGTAAAAATGTTCCTCCGAGACATCCAGACCCATACGGGCCAGCTTTTGCCGCAGCTCTTTCGGCGTATAGCCGCTGTTGTTGGTCAGAAACAGGTACTCCTTATTCTCCCGGTGCAGCCAATCGATAAACTCCACCGCCCCGGGCAGCACCCGGTTGCCATGGTAGAGGACACCGTCCATATCGCAGATAAAGCCTTTTTTGCTGTTAAAATCAATCATGATTTGTTCCTTTCCTTTTTAACTGTTTTCACAGATCCCAGTATACCCTCCCGGCGGCAAACAGGAAACCAATAACCCGTAAAACCGTTGTAAAGTCTGGGTTAACTTCCGTTTCAGCAGTTTCATTCCGGCTTTTCCCGATGGAGCCTTGCATTTTGTCTGTCAGACCGATATAATACAGAAAAAGACCTGCCGGTGTTTTTCGACACTTTATCCGCCAACGGAGGTTAAGCCATGGAAAAACAGGATATTCGCTACCGCACCTATGTCCGGATTCTGAAAGAGGAACTGGTTCCCGCAATGGGCTGCACCGAGCCCATCGCGATTTCTTACTGCGCGGCCATCGCCAGAAAAACCCTGGGCTGTCTGCCGGAAAGGACCCTGGTGGAAGCCAGCGGCAACATTATTAAAAATGTAAAGAGCGTGGTCGTCCCCAACACCGGCGGCCTGCGGGGCATCGAGGCTGCCGCCGCCGCTGGAATCGTGGCGGGGAATGCGGACCGGGTTCTGGAGGTCATTGCCTCCGTTACCGAGGAGCAAAAGTGCGCCATCCGGGCATATCTGGACCGGAAGACCATTCAGGTGAAAGCCCTGGAAGCCGGGGAAATTCTGGATATTGTGGTGCATGTTTCCGCCGGAAGTCACGAGGCCGTTGTACGGATCGCTGGGAAGCACACCAACGTGGCGCTGATCTGCCTGGACGGCAAGGTTCTGAAACAGGGCAGCGCCAAATCAGACGATGACAATACACAGCCCCAGGCAGACCGGAGCCTGCTGAATGTGGAAGATATTATGGATTTCGCGAACACCGCGGCGCTGGAGGATGTCCGGGAAACTCTGGAGCGCCAGATCGCGTGCAACATGGCAATCTCCCAGGAGGGCCTGCGTAACGACTGGGGCGCCAATATCGGCAAGGTCCTGCTGAGCACCTACGGCGACGATGTAAAGATCCGGGCCCGGGCCGCCGCGGCAGCCGGTTCCGATGCCAGAATGAACGGCTGTGAAATGCCCGTGATCATCAATTCCGGCAGCGGAAACCAGGGCATCACCGCCTCCGTTCCGGTGATCACCTATGCCCGGGAGCTGGGGGCCAGCCAGGAAAAGACGCTACGGGCCCTGCTGGTTTCCAATCTCATTACCATCCACTTGAAAACCGGTATCGGAAGGCTCTCCGCCTACTGCGGCGCCGTCAGCGCGGGCTGCGGCGCGGGCTGCGGCATCGCCTACCTCCAGGGCGGCGACACCCGGTGCATCGCTCATACCCTGGTCAACGCCCTGGCCATCGATTCCGGCATCATCTGCGACGGCGCCAAGGCATCCTGCGCGGCAAAGATCGCTTCCGCTGTGGACGCGGGCATTCTGGGCTACGAGATGTTCTGCCGGGGCCAGCAGTTCCGGGGCGGCGACGGGATCCTGTCCAAGGGCGTGGAAAACACCATCCGCAACGTCAGCCGCCTGGGCTCCGTGGGCATGCGGGAGACCGACGAGGAAATCATTCAGATCATGACCCAGTGCTGATTTGCTAACCCGCTCGGTATCGTTCTCTTCTGCTCAGATGGTTAAACGCCTTGCCCCCGCACTTGTGCGGGGCAGACAGATTTTCAAGAATTAGAACGATTAAATTTTCTGATGCACTCGAGCATATTGCTGCCTTTTAAAAACAGTTTGCATAGTTTTTCTTTGGTGACACTACAGCATAGTCCCGGTATGCTAATTAGTAAATGCAGTGAAATGTTGATAGGGCTTTTCTGATACAATTGATAACAAATTGATCATTATACTCTTCTTTTCCTATTTCTTTTCTTTCTTTTTATGTATTTTTCTACCTTTTCTATTTTGAAAAAAGGAAAACACGTGTAAACCACAAAAAAGTGTATATCATTTTAGAAAATTATGATATAATAATGCTGCAAAAGGAGAAGCAGATAGAGTTGTTCCATTATAGTATATTGTTTTGCCCCAAAATTATCGGCTTAATTTTGAAGAGGTAGGAAGAGATGCATATGAGAAGATTTGCTTTATTTGTTGTTTGCTTCGTTATTCTTTTTTTAATGGTTTTCCCCGTCTGTGCAGCAGGACAGTACTATGACTTGCCTGAACTCGGGCTGAATATTCTAATTTCTACAGACTACGATGTATTTACTAGAGATATATCTGCATCTGATCCTCTTTTGAAAAAATACAATTTCGACGAGAAAACTCTCATGAATCAAATGGTGGCTGCAAACATTTATTTAGATGCTCTCTCGAGAGTTCGTGAAGAAGAGATTGTAATAACCATGGTAGATAGTGATTTTTCCAACATGATTGATCTTCCTGATGCTTTTATCGAATCTCTTTCCGACATGCTTTCCAAGGAGATGGGTGACAATGGGCTTGTAGTTACCAGTTGTAGTACATATAAACATAACCAAGAAAAATATGTTTGTATGTATTATCATGATTCCGCAAAAACAGATTACGTTGTTCAGTATTACACAATAGTTAATTCCAAGGCAATCAATATAGTCCTCCACTCTTACCAAGGTACAATAAACAGCAATCAAGATCAGGCAATACGTTCAGTTGTAAACAGCGCAAAGTTTTTTAATACAGGGACATCTGATATGGTCATTTTATCGCCTGCGTTCGAATTTGCTGACAAAGAATCAGGAGTGCAGTTTACCGTCCCTGATGGATGGAAACAGGAACCTCTTTCAGAAGAAAGAGAAATTATCAAAGCGAAATTCACATCAGATGTCAATCCCGGAATATCTATTTTATATGGAAGTACTGATATTTGGTCTCAGCTGCCTACTTCAAATCGGAAGGGGTATAGCCGTTCAACTTTCAACAATGAATCATTTTCTACTGAGGAGATTGCAGAATTAGTCGGCGAAAATTATAATTACATAAGTACAATTAAACTTGGCCGGAAAGAATATTTCTATATGGAAACAGAATCCACCACAGAAGTTTTCGGAGTGCCTCTCAAGTTAAAAATGATTCAAATGATACGAATTGAAAATGGCTGGATGTTCCTGTTCGGATTCTGCGGAGATGAAAGATCTGTTCAATATTCTGAGTTTGAAAAGATGGTTGGCGAGGTTAGTTATCCTACAGGAGGAACTTCATTGGACATCCCCGTGATGGCCTTTGTAGGTTTTGCCATTGCTATTGTTACTGCTGTTCTTTTATTAATATATTCAAAGAGAAAAAAAGTTGAACATACTGAAAAAGTTCAGAACACAGGCAAAACAATTTCTCAACCATCATCTTTTAGCTTACCAACTGTGCAGGAGCCCTGTGAATCACCGGAAGAGATTTGCTTTTGCCATATGTGTGGAGTGAAGCTTCCCACTGGTAGCGAGTTCTGCTATAAATGTGGCACAAAAATTATTAAGGAGTAAATATACAATGAAAGTACTTATTTGGATTCTAACATTTTTCTTCGGCACTATTCTAAATACACTTCTTGGCTATGCTATTGGAATACGTGCCGGTGCCGTCCTTCTTTATATTGGAGAGTATTATTTAGCACGGAAATTATGTGAGAAGTGGGATGAGCATCAGCAGAATAAGGTTGCGAAAAAGGAAACAACGCCAATAGAGGAAACGAAGAAAAAAGAAACTTCCTCCAGTGTTGTCGTCCAACCGGTCATTTCCGATAAACGCATACCTGTAGAAGCAGAAACATACAATGCAGCACAATTCTGTAGTAAATGTGGTTCGAAACTGGTGGACGGCGCTAAGTTCTGCCGCAAATGTGGAGCTAAAGTGGTTATTGTCACAGAATAAAGGCATTTAACCTCGTTCTGTGTATCTGACTGATGCCAAACTAAAAGTGCAATCTTTGCTAGGTGTCAGCCCCAGCTGCACACCGCCTTATTTTTCGCCAATTATCCTCACAAATCTATGGGATTTTTTGACGAATAGTATAATGCATCGATCTGGCAACCACCTTTTATTTGAATCGTTGCGGAAACAGTTTCACTGTCAACGAAAAACAGCGGCCCCGGAAATCCGGGGCCGCTGTAATTTTGGGAAAAAGTTATCTTGCCTTGATAAAGGGCTTGCCGCTGGCGGCGGGAACATGGGACTTGCCGACGAAAAGGATCAGTACGATGACGGTCACCACATAGGGGATCATGGAAATGAGCTGGGCGGACACGGCGGCGGAGCCGAGAACCACCTTCAGACCCGTGCACAGGCCGAAGAGCAGGCAGCCCAGCATGGCGCCCTGGGGCTTGAATTTTCCAAAGATCACCGCCGCGATGGCGATAAAGCCCTGGCCCACGATGGAAATGGGACGGAACTGGTTGGTAATGGCCATGGTCATGCAGGCGCCACCCAAACCGGACAGGAAGCCGGAAATGCACACGCACACAAACCGGGTTCTGAGGACGTTGATGCCCAGGGTCTCACAGGCCTGGGGATGCTCGCCGCAGGCCCGCATCCGAAGCCCAAACCGGGTCTTGTAGAAGATAAACCACACCACGACCACGGCGATAAACACGATATAGGTGGTGGCATAGTTGGTAAAGACGTTTTTCATGAACTTGCCCCAGACCGTGGTGGTATCAAAGCTGCCGGAGAACAGCAGGGGAATCTTGGCACTGGCGGTCAGGGGAACGGTATCCGTGGAGTTAAACAGGGAGTAGGCCATCATAATGGCGATACCCGGTGCCAGCAGGTTGATGGCGGTACCGGCGATGGTCTGGTCGGCGCCCAGGCGGACAGTGGCGGTGGCATGGAGAGCGCCGAACAGCGCGCCTGCCAGACCGCCGCAGAGGAAGCCGATCCAGGGATTTCCGGTATAGTGGGCTACCACGCAGCCGGAGAAAGCGCCGGCAGTCATCATGCCCTCAATGCCGATGTTCACAACGCCGGACACCTCGGAGAAGCAGGAGCCCAGGGCGGCAAACAGCAGCGGGGGCGTGAACAGCAGGGTAGCGTAAATAATTACACCCAGTTCATTGATAAAATCATTCATTCCGGATCGTCCTCCTTTCCCGCGTCCATGTTCTTCACCGGGGTCACCGGCTTGTCTTTTTTCAGGTTTTTCAGATAAGAGAAGATGGAGGAAATGGCGATAAAGAACACGATGGTGCCCATGATGATGTTGACCACCTGGGTGGGAGCGCCCACCAGGTTCAGCTTACTGCCGCCGTAGGTCATGGCGCCGTAGAAAAGGCCGGCAGCAAATACGCCAAAGGGATTGGTCACACCGATCAGCGCCACCACAATGCCGGCAAAGCCGTAGCCCTCCTGGCTGGAGAAGACGCTGATCCGTCCGCCCATACCCAGCAGCAGCAGCGCGCCGCCGATGCCAGCCAGGGCGCCGGAGATGGCCAGAGAGGTGAGAATGGAGCGGTTGACATTGATACCGCCGTATTCCGCTGCGCTCTTGTTGAAGCCAACGGCTTTCAGCTCATAGCCCAGAGTGGTCTTCTCAATAATGAAGTATACCACCACCGTCAGCACAATGGCCAGCAGAATGCCCCAGTTCGCGGTGGGACACAGGCTCAGCCGGTTGATGAAGTCCTTGGAAAAGATGATCCGGGCGTTTTCGGAGATATTGCGGGTAGCTTCCGCGTTGCCCTCGCTGTGGATGGCAGGGAAGCCCGCAATGTAGTTGGACAGGAAAAAGGCGATCCAGTTGAACATAATCATGGACAGCACTTCATTGATGCCCCACTTTGTTTTGAGGATGCCCACAATGGTGCCCCACAGGGCGCCTGCCAGCGCCGCCGCCAGGAAGCACAGGGGGATGAGAACATAGGGAGGGAGGCTCCCCAGGAGAATGCCCACCACACAGGCGGACATGGAGCCGACCACGAACTGGCCCTCCGCGCCGATGTTAAACACGCCGGTCTTAAAGGAGAATGCCACCGACAGGCCGGTCGCAATATAGGGGGTGGCATAGACGATGCAGTAGGAAATAGACTTTATGCTGGAGAAGATGCTCTGGAAAAGCTTCCCGTAGGCCTGACCCACGGAAAGACCCATAATGACCAGGAACAGAGCGCCAACGGCAAAGCCAATGATAATGGACAGCAGGGTGTGTACAAATTTGCTGCTTGCCAGCATCTCCAGAGGTGTTTTTTTCTTATCCATTCTTTTCACCTCCCGCCATCATCAGGCCGAGTTCATTTTCATCCGCGTCCCTGCCCGCCACTTCGCTGACGATCTGACCGGCGTAGATCACATCGATCCGGTCGGAAAGGCTCATGATCTCGTCCAGTTCAAAGGAGACCAGCAGCACGGCATTGCCCTTGTTCCGCTGCTCCACAATGTACTTGTGGACGTATTCGATGGCGCCCACGTCCAGACCCCGGGTGGGGTTCACGGCGATGAGCAAATCCTTGTTGTTTTCCACTTCCCGGGCGATGATGACCTTTTGCTGGTTGCCGCCGGAGAGGGTTCCCGCCGGACGGGTCTCGCTGCCGCCGGGACGGATGTCATATTTCCCGACGCAGTCCTGGGCAAAGGCATGGATGGCCTCCCGGTTCAGCAGACCCTTTTTGGAGAACCGGGGTTCCCGGTAATTCTGGAGCACCAGATTTTCCTCTACAGAGAAGTCCAGCACCAGGCCGTGCTTCTGCCGGTCCGCGGGAATGCTGGATACGCCGTGGACGAAGCCGAAACGGGGCGGCTTGTTGAAAATATCCACACCGTTCATGGTGATCTGGCCCTTTGTGGCTTTTTTCAGGCCCGTGATGATCTCCACCAGCTCGGTCTGGCCGTTGCCGTCGATACCGGCAATGCCCACGATCTCACCTTTACGCACGGTAAGGTTCAGGCCCCGGAGGATCTCCACGCCCCGGTAGTCCACACCGTGCAGGTCCTTCACTTCCAGGACCACATCGCCGGGCGTCTGCTCCGGCTTATCCACCGTGAAGGTCACCTGGCGGCCCACCATCATGCTGGCAAGTTGGTCCTCGGTCACCGCTTCCACATCCACGGTGTCAATATACTTGCCCAGGCGGATGATGGTGCAGTAGTCGGCGGAGGCCTTGATCTCCTTGAGCTTATGGGTAATGAGGATGATGCTCTTGCCGTCGGCAGTCAGGTTGTGCATGATGTCAATGAGCTCCACGATCTCCTGGGGGGTGAGCGACGCGGTGGGCTCGTCCAGGATCAGCACATCGGCGCCCCGGTACAGGGCCTTGAGGATCTCCACACGCTGCTGCATGCCCACGGAAATATCCTCGATCTTCGCGTCGGGATCGATGGCAAGACCGTAGCGCTGGGAGATCTCCACCACGTTTTTCCGGGCGGTGGCCATGTCCAGCACAATGCCCTTTCGGGGCTCCGTGCCCAGGACGATGTTTTCCGTCACCGTAAAGGGCTGGATCAGCATGAAGTGCTGGTGCACCATGCCGATGCCCGCCGCGATGGCGTCACGGGGCGTACTCATGTCCAGCTTCTTTCCATTAATGATGATGTCGCCGGAGGTGGGCTTGTACAGGCCGTAAAGCTGGTTCATAAGCGTGGATTTTCCCGCGCCGTTTTCACCCAGGATCGCGTGGATCTCTCCCTTGTGGACGGTCAGGTTAATGCCGTCATTGGCGGTAAAGTCGCCGAATTTCTTCACGATATTGCGCATTTCGACAACCTTGACGCCGTAATCTATATGCTCTTTTGCCAAGCATATCACCCCTCTTGTTAGATTCTTGGTATCTGTTCAGTTGCTCGTGTCATTGCGAAGAGTAGCGCACACCGGTGTGGCAATCTCCCGGTTTTTCAGACTATTTCTCAAGCTTTTCGCAACTGAAAATGGTGGCTGCGGAATCGCTGCGGTTCTTAAACAGTGACAACGTCTGTCAGACCATAGCTTAGTGCCAGGTCGCGAAGACGGCTGAGCTGTTCGCCGTTGGGAGCCGTAAGGCTTTTGTACGCTTCCCGCACCCCCATGGGCCGGAAGCGGATGATCTTATAACGGGTGGCGGTGCTGTGGGTCCCGGCAAGCAGGCGGCTGACATTCTCCACGGTCTGTTCGCAGTCGTATAGGCCCGGGACGATCACGGTGCGCACCTCGGTAAGCTTCCCGTTTTCCGCAAGCCAGCAAAGATTGCGAAGAACGGTTTCGTTATCCCGTCCGGTCACCGCCAGGTGGTCTTCCTTTGACCAGGCTTTGATGTCCAGCATCACGCCGTCGGTGACGGCCATGAGTTCCGGGTCCGCGGAAAAGTCGTAGCTTCCGTTGGAGTCCAGCAAGGTCGTGAGCCCATCGCCCTTGGCAAGGGTAAGAAGCTCCAGGAGAAAGTCCCGCCACCGGGTGCACTCTCCACCGGAAACGGTGATGCCACGGATAAAGGGCATATTCTTGCGGACCTGGTCCATCACCTGCTGGGCGGTCAGCTCCCGGGTGCGGGGAGAGGAGCCGTGGGGGCAGTGGTGGAAGCATTCGTCGCACAGAACGCACTTTTCTATGTCATAGCGGACTTTTCCGTTTTCCAGACGGAGAGCCTGGGGCTTGCAGTAAGGAACGCAGGCGCCGCAGTGTACGCAGGAGGCGATGGTCTCCGGGTTGTGGCAGTACTTGCAGTCAAAATTGCAGCCCTGCAGGAAAATGGCGGTGCGGTTTCCGGGGCCGTCCACACAGCTGAAAGGGATGATCTTGTTGACTGTGGCGGTTACCATATCACCTTACCCTGCGGTCCAGGATCTTGCAGTTCTTCGCGGCGCCCAGACCCAGGCCGGTGGTATTCTGGAGCACGTTCTGACCGGCGTCCAGCTTTTCCATCTCACTGCGCTTGACCAGGTACCCGGTGACCCGGATCACGTCGCTGTCGCTGGAATAGAAAGACAGATACCGGATATCCATGCCCAGGCTGCCCCGGATGATGTCCAGAACGTACTGGGGATTCTGATGCACCGTCAGGTCCACGGGGAAGATGTCGCCGGTGCCGGAGGGGAAGTACTTGTGGAACAGGTTAATGACCTTCAGGTGGTCCACCAGCTCATCCGGTTCCTCGCCGATGGGGATCCGGGTGCCGGGGGAGCAGTCGTGGTCGGAGTCGATGCCCACCTGGGCGTGGAGCAGGAAGTGGTTCCCGGTGGCCTCACAGTAGGGGTTATAGTGGTGATTGTTGAAATCTTCGATGATGTCCATGATCTCGACGCCCAGCCGGTTGGCTTTCTCGCTGTGGCCGAAGCGCTCGCGGCAGCCCTCTTTTTCCAGAAGCGTGTTGACGCACTCCGCAAGGCCCACGAGACCGAACATAGCGGAGAACTTATCCCGCCGGACAAAGCCCTCCTTTGCCAGGAAGCTGGAGGTAAACCAGCCGCTTTCCTCCACCAGGAAACGGATACGCTCATCCATGTACCGGGCCATCACGTCCATGACCCAGGGCAGAACGTTCTTTTCAAAGTCTTCAATATTCTTTGCCCGCTTGGCGATGTTGGAAAGGATCAGCCGGGACAGGGTGTAGGAGCCGCCGCCCTCATAGAGGCCATTGTAGCAGCTGGCGATGCAGTAATCGTCCCCCAGTTCCCCGCGGAACATTTCATCATTGGCAAAGCTGGGCTTGGCGGATTTCAGGGCGCACTTGATACCGGCAAGTACAAATTCGTCGGGGGTGTCCTTGGCCACCCGCATAGTCAGGTTGGGCACGGCGTTTTCCAGCTCTCCCTCCACCTCCAGCAGCAGGTAACCCAGCCGGGTAGCCTTGGGGCCGATGTTGGCGTGGCAGAAAGAATCCAGAATGGTGCGGTCAATGGTAGTCATCCACAGCCGCAGAGCCTTTTTCACCTCGTCGTCGGAAAGGTCCTGAATATAGGGGTCCAGCAGCACATCCAGATCACCGATGAAGACGGGATAATTGGTAATACTGGGGATGTTGTGGTACATGATCATCAGGTTTGTCAGTGCTTCGGAGAAATCCCGGGCAGGGCCCAGCTGCAAAAAGGCGCTGCCCTCCCTCAGGAATTTGGGGAAGTCGATGCAGATGTACCGGGGGCGGTAGGGAGCGTCTCCCTCAAACAGGTTGCAGATGCACCGGGTATCAATATCGCAGCGCATCAGCTCGTCCAGCCCCTCCGGCTCATCCAGAACCGTCAGAAAGTTCTCCGCCTTACGGGCAAGGTAGGTAACCTTCTGCTCATGGGTGGTGGTAGCGTCCGTCAGGGTGTCATAAATTTCCGAACGCATGGATTCCATCATTTCCGGGGTCAATACACGTTTCATAAAAGAACCTCCTTTACCAGAGTACAATCATTCCATTTTTATATTCTATCACAGCTTCTTCAAAAATTCCACAATATTTTTCGGATTCTTATGGGAACTTCACAAAAAAATCTCCCGCCCATTCGGGCGGGAGATCGGGGTGCTAAGGAACCTCTGATTAAATCGGCAAGAGCTGACGGCGAGGGATTTTGACTCAGCCGAAAGTAATGAAATTGAGGGAATACTTTGTGTATTTCCCAATTTCATTACGGAACGGATGGGCCAAAAGACCCGCCGCTCAGCCGCAGCCGATTTATTCAGAGGTTACCTAAGTAAGGATTATATCAGCCAGCCAGGGTGAAAGCGGGGCAGGCATCCAGAGTGGTGGGCACAGTGACCTTGCCGTCCAGGATGTCCTTCTTGGCCTGCTCAACAGCAGCCAGAGCCTCGGGGGTCAGCAGAGTGGTGGTGGGAGCGATGTCCACGCCGCCGTCGGTCAGGCTGTACTTGTGCACGCCGCCGGCGAACTTGCCGTCCTTCAGGGCCTTGCAGATATCCTGCACGCCGTTGTCCACCCGCTTCATAGCGGAGGAGATGACGGTCTCGGGAGCGATGAAGCTCTGGTCGTAGTCAACACCGATGGCATAGATGCCGTTATCCGCGCAGGCGTTGATAACGCCGTTGCCGGTGCCGCCGGCAGCGTGGTAGATGATGTCGGCGCCCTTGGTGAACATGTCGGTAGCGGCAGCGGAGCCAACAGCGGCATCACCGAAGGAGTTGGCATTGTACTGCAGGACGGTAGCGTTGGGGTTAGCAGCCAGAACACCGGAAACGAAGCCGATGCCGAACAGGTTCATGGAGTCGGAAACCATGCCCTGGACATAGCCCACGGTGCCCGTCTTGGTCATGGTGCCGGCGATGACGCCCACCAGGTAGGAGCACTGCTCCTGAGCGAACATCAGGCAGGCCACGTTGGCAAGATCCTGGTTGGAGTCGTCATCGATGATGGCGAACTTCTGATTGGGGTTAGCCTCAGCGGCTTCACGGGTAGCACCGGCCAGCATGAAGCCGACGCAGATGATGAGGTCGTACTTCTCGTCGATGAAGGTCTGGATGTTGGAAGCGTAGTCAGCGTCGGTCTTGCTCTCCAGGTAATTGACTTCGAAAGTGGAGTCTTCCTCGGCAAGTCTCTGCAGGCCTTCCCAGGCGCCCTGGTTAAAGGACTGGTCGTTGACACCGCCCACGTCGGTGACCATGCCGATCTTCAGCTTGGAGCCGGAAGCAGTTTCCTTGCCGCCGCAGGCAGCCAGGCCCAGAACCATGACGACAGCCAGCAGCAGAGCAACAATTTTCTTCATGTTCATGTTGTTTTTCCTCCTGATTTTTGTTCCGTCAAAAGACGGTTATTTTGGGAATTTATGTGATCCCTTTTTCCCGTTCCCAGTATACACCATTCGTGAAAAGAAATCAACAACAAAGAATTCGGATTTATGGATTCGTCGTTTTGCCGGAAATCACTTCTTTTTGGAGATATAGGCCATTTCCTTGACCTTGTACACGGTGACAAAGGCGCGGGGATCCGTCCTTTGCAGATAGCGCATCAGGGCTGTGTATTCCGTTTTATCCACGATCACCTGCAGCTCGGGATGGAGCTTCATTTCCCCGCAGGCCCCTCTGGCATCGTACACCGTGGCGCCGGAGGGGAGATAAATTGGAATTTAGGCTATCGGCTTAAAACAGCAAATAGGAAACCTGTGATTTGGCAGTCCAATACCTTCCCCCGGGGGGAAGGTGCCCCGCAGGGGCGGATGAGGAATGGCGACACTTTCTGATATGGGACACCGGTAAATAAGAACATACAGCGTTTCAAGCAGTACCTTTTTACGAACCGAATAAGAAATCGGTCTGTATCGCCGTTCCTCATCAGTCTCGCTGCGCTCGACAGCTTCCCCCCGGGGGAAGCGATGGTGCTGCCGCACCAGTACACCAAAGTGCATTTTTTTGTTTGCTGCATAAAGCCGATAACCTAAATTGGAATTTGTCGCTTCGCTGTAAGTTGACAGTTGACAGTGGAAAGTGG
>CAZVDH010000047.1:0-14338 GCA_964625595.1 uncultured Oscillospiraceae bacterium
TAGCGCAGGGACACCCCCCTCACAAGTGCGGGGGGCAAGGCGTCTAACCACCCGCGCGCATTAACTGCGCGCCAAATTCCAATTTGTATACTTCCTGCGTTAACCCGATATACATAATAAAAAAGTACACAGCAAACAAAAAATGCGAGAGGAAAATTCCTCTCGCGATTTTTTTGCAAGCAGTTTCCGCTTAGCCGTTGGCCCGCATCTGCGCGAAGCACTCGCTGCAGTACACAGGACGGTCGGACTTGGGCTGGAAGGGCACTCTGGCCTCACCGCCGCAGCGGGCGCAGGTGGCAGTGAAGAACTCACGGGGACCACGGGCGCTGTTCTTGCGGGCATCACGGCAGGCCTTGCAGCGCTGGGGCTCGTTCTGGAATCCGCGCTCTGCGTAGAACTCCTGCTCACCGGCGGTGAACACGAACTCTTTGCCGCAATCTTTGCATTTCAAAGTCTTGTCTTCGTACATGAATAAACCTCTCCTCGGTTATTTGCCCCGTGATGTCCCAAAAAGGTAGAACGCAGGGTGAATCAGAATGGTGGCGGCATGACGCCACGAAACTGATTATACACAAAGACGTGTATTTTGTCAATGCCTTATAAATTTTTTTCTTACGGAATTTAAGCTTTTATGCACAATTACGAGACGGATACAAACGTCCCCGGCGAATAGACAAATCCGTGCTTTTCTAGATGCTGAACTGGGTCTGGCCCTGGAATGGAATGTGCAGGTGGTCGTAGGCCAGGGAGGTGACGCACCGGCCCCGGGGGGTCCGGGTGAGGAAGCCCAGCTGCATAAGGTAGGGCTCATACACATCCTCCAGGGTCACCGCTTCCTCGCCGATGGTAGCGGCCAGGGTTTCCAGACCCACGGGACCGCCGCCGTAATTCTGAATGATGGCGGTGAGCATCCGCCGGTCAATGTTATCCAGGCCCAGCTGGTCCACCTCCAGCCGCTTCAGGGCCAGGTCGGCAGCCTCCCGGGTGATGACCCCGTCTCCCATTACCTGGGCAAAGTCCCGGACCCGGCGGAGGAACCGGTTGGCGATCCGGGGGGTGCCCCGGCTCCGGGAGGCAATCTCCATGGCGCCCATGGGATCGATCTCCATGCCCAGAATGGCGGCGGAGCGGGTGACGATTTTGGCAAGCTCCTCCGGGGTGTACAGCTCCAGCCGAAGAGACACGCCGAACCGGTCCCGCAGGGGGGCGGAGAGCTGCCCTGCCCGGGTGGTAGCGCCCACCAGGGTGAATTTCGGCAGATCCAGCCGGATGGAGTTGGCGCTGGGACCCTTGCCCACGATAATGTCGATGGCAAAGTCCTCCATGGCGGGGTAGAGAATTTCCTCCACCACCCGGTTCAGGCGGTGAATTTCATCAATAAAGAGAATATCCCCGGGGTTCAGGTTGGTGAGCAGCGCCGCCAGATCCCCGGGCTTTTCAATGGCCGGGCCGGAGGTGATTCGGATATTGACCCCCATCTCGTTGGCAATGACGCCGGCCAGGGTAGTTTTGCCCAGCCCGGGAGGGCCGTAAAGGAGGGTATGATCTAAGGGCTCATTTCGCCGCCGGGCGGCTTCAATATAGACGGAAAGATTGCCCTTGGCCTTTTCCTGGCCGGTGTAGTCGGACAGAAGCTTCGGCCGCAGACCGATCTCCCCCGCGTCCTGGGGGGCAAAGGTGGGGGACACAATGGGGGCGTCCAGCTCCTGGGAAAATTCAAGGCTCATAGTATACCTCCTGTGATGACTGCGGGAGAAATAAGATATGAGATATGCCGTATCTTATATCTCATATCTTATATCTTATATCTCACTTGTATCTACCCTTTTATGACCATGGCTCTGAGGGCATAGCGCACCAGCTCCTCCGTGGAAGCGTTGGGGTCGGCGCCTTTGAGAGCGGCGGCAATTTCCGCCGGGGAATAGCCCAGCTCCTGGAGGGCGGCCCGGGCCAAAGCGGCGGAGCCTCCCTGCTGGGGGGCGGGAACGGAGACACCGGCGGAGAAGTCCAGCTCCTGAGAGCCGCCGCCGATCTTATCCTTCAGCTCCAGAATGATCCGCTGAGCGATCTTCTTGCCAATGCCCTGGGCGGCGGTGAGCATTTTTTCATCCCCGGTCATCACGGCCAGGGTGAAGTTCTGGGGGCCGCCGGAGGAAAGAATGGCCATGGCGGCCTTGGGGCCCACACCGTTCACGGAGGTCAGCAGCTCGTAGCACCGCTGCTCCTCCCGGCTGGAAAAGCCGTACAGGTCAAAGGCATCCTCCCGGATCGACTCGGTAATATACAGCCGGGCGGGCTGGTTGAGCTTCAGCTGGCCTGCGGTATAGGCGGTGACCCGGCAGCCGTAGCCCACGCCGCCGCAGTCAATGACGGCAAGCCCCGGCTCCAAGATGGTCACCGTTCCGGAAACGTAATACAGCATGGTTTTTCCTCCGTTACAGGGTTCTCTTATTTTGCACGTTTGCCCGGGCGAGCAGGGAGGTGCTGGACCGGGCGTGGCACAGGGCAATGGCAATGGCATCGGCGGCGTCGTCGGGCTTTGGGAGGGCTTCCAGATGCAGGAGCCGCTTGGTCATATCCATGACCTGATGCTTGCTGGCGTTGCCGTAGCCCACTACCGCCTGCTTGACCTGCATGGGCTTGTATTCAAAAATGGGAACGCCCGCCTGCCGGACGGCAAGGAGAATGATCCCCCGGCTCTGGGCCACATTGATGCCGGTGGTCACGTTATGACCGAAGAACAGTTCCTCAATGGCAACCGCGTCAGGCTTTGCAACCTGCATAAGCTCGGTCATATCCCGGTAGATCACTTCCAGCCGCCAGGGAAAGTCCGTATTGGGGGGTGTGGTGATGGCGCCGCAGCGAAGCAGCCGCATTTCGGACCGCTGGGCATCAATGAGGCCGAAGCCTGTGATTCCGTATCCGGGGTCGATCCCCAATATCCGCATTTTTTTCACCTCGCCTTTTATCATAACACATTTGTTTTCATTTTCCTACCCCAATTTTGAAAAAAACGGAACCCGGGCGCATGGATTGGCGGGGCTGGGAAATACTAGGCGTGAAAAGGCGGTGGACGAAATGAAAACTTTCTCCTGTGAGACCCGGATCGTATCCGGGCCCGGGGCAGTGGCTGCGCTGAAGGAATTCGGGGCAAAGCGGGTGTTCCTCGTAACGGACCCATTCTTTGCGAAGAATGGGACCGCCCAGCGGGTGGCGGAGGCTGCCGGCGGGGAAACGGTGGAGATTTTTGACGGTGTGAAGCCGGACCCCAGTGTCGCCCTGGCGGCGGAGGGAACGGCGAAGCTCAAGGCCTTTGCCCCGGATCTGCTGGTGGCCCTGGGCGGGGGCAGCGCCATGGACTGCGCCAAGGCCATGGCCTATTTTTCCCAGGGGACATTTCCCCTGGCGGCGATCCCCACCACCTCCGGCTCCGGCTCCGAGGTGACGGATTTTGCCATTCTTACCCACGACGGGGTGAAACACCCCTTGGTTGACCGGCGGCTGCGGCCCAGCATGGCGATCCTGGACAGCGACCTGCTGGAAAGCCTTCCCAAGTCCCTGATTGCCGACGCGGGCTTTGATGTGCTTTCCCACGCCCTGGAAAGCTATGTGGCGGTGAATGCCGGGGCCTTTTCGGATCTTCTGGCCCGGGAGTCCTTTGCCAGTGCCTACGCAGCCCTCCCCGCGTCCTACGCCGGGCAGAAAGCGGTGCGCCTCAAGATCCATCTGGCCTCCACCATGGCGGGGCTTTCCTTTACCCACGCCGGGCTGGGCCTTTGCCATGCCATTTCCCACAGCCTGGGCGGGCTCTTTCATGTGCCCCACGGGCGGCTGAACGCCATCCTGCTGCCGTCGGTCATCAGCTGCAACGCCCACGCCGCCCAGCGCAAATACGCGGAGCTGGCCCGGGCGGCGGGGCTGGGGGGCAGCGCCGACCAGGTGGCGGTGCGGAACCTGAAAAACGGTCTTATCCGGCTGCGAAAGGAATTGGAGCTGCCCCAGACCCTGGCCGAGGCGGGGATCTCCCCCCGGGAGCTGTGGAGCAAAATGCCGGGGATCGTGTCGGCGGCTCTGGAAGACCCCTGCTGCAAAACCAATCCCATGCCCGCCGAGGACTTTCTCATCCGGCGGATCCTGGAGGAGGCGGCGGGCCGTGGCTGAAAAGCTGACAAGCGTGGGGCTGGACATCGGCACCACCTCCACCCAGATGATCGTGTCGGAGCTGACCATTGAGAATCAGGCATCCAGCTTTGCTGTGCCGGAGCTGGCCATTGCCGACCGGAAGATCCTGTACCGCAGTCCGGTGCATTTCACGCCCCTGCTGGACGCGCACCGGATGGATGCCACGGCTTTGGGAAAACTCATCCGAGAGGAATACGAAAAAGCGGGACTGCGGCGGGAGGATGTGGATACCGGCGCCGTCATCATCACCGGGGAGACCAGCCGAAAAGAGAATGCCCGGGCGGTGCTGGGGGAAATCGCGGACCTGGCAGGAGACTTTGTAGTGGCGGCGGCGGGGCCGGATCTGGAAAGCGTCCTGGCCGCCAAGGGCGCCGGGGCGGAAAGATACAGCGCCCAAACCGGGAAAACGGTGCTCCACATGGACATCGGCGGGGGAACCAGCAATCTGGCCCTGATCCGGGAGGGGAAGATCACCGCGACCGGGTGCCTGAATGTGGGCGGACGGCTGGTGAAGCTGACGAAGACGGGGGAAATAACCTATGTTTCTCCCGTACTGAGCGGCCTGACGGACCTCCGGCTGGGGGAACACCTTACCCGGGAACGGGCAAGGGAATTATGCCAGATGCTGACCCGGGCGCTGGAAATGGCGGCGGGGCTGCGGGAGCCGGATACGCTGCTGGCGGCCCTCACCACCGGGGGCACCGCGGCACTGCCCCTGCCGGGAACCGGGGAGGAAAAGGTGACCCTCTCCTTTTCCGGGGGCGTTGCAGACTGTATCGCAGGGGAAAAGCCATGGCTGGAATTCGGGGACCTGGGACCGACTTTGGGAGAATGTATCCTGGAAAGCCGGCTGTGCCGTGGGGTGTACCGTGTGGGAACGGAGACCATCCGCGCTACGGTCATCGGCGCCGGGTGTCACAGCGCCCAGCTTTCCGGCAGCACGGTGTATAGTCAGAATATTGCTTTCCCCCTGAAAAACATACCGGCGGTGCCCCTTTTGGACCGGGAACCGGGACTGGGCCAGCGGATTCAAAGGGCGCTTACCATGCAGGATGGGCCCGGGGTGCTGGCCCTGCCCGGTATCCAAAGCCCCGGCTACCATGAGGTCACGGCTCTCGCGGAGGAAATTGCCGTTGGGATACCGGAGGGGCCGGTGTATGTGTGCCTGGAGGCGGATATGGCCCAGGCCCTGGGACAGAGTTTGGCCGCCCGCTTGGGCCCCCAGCGGCCCATTCTGTGCCTGGACCGGGTGAAGCTGACCCAGGGGGCCTATCTGGATGTTGCCGCCCCCGTGGGCCCCGCCATCCCGGTGGTAGTCAAGACGCTGGTCCTCAGCACCCAGGGATAAGCGCTTATGGAGAAGGAGTTCACAATGAACAAACAGGAATTATCCGCCATGGTGGCGCGGCTGCTGTCGGAAATGGGACAGGAGCCTATGGTAAAGGGCGGGGACTACCGCCCCACGGTGCCCGGGCCGGAACCCGGGGATACGGGGTACCGGGAGGGGGACTTCGTGCCGGATGTCACGGCGCTGGATCTGCGAAAGCTGTACCTCACGGAGAAAGCAGCCGACCCGGACCGGTTCCGCCGTCTCAAGGAACGGACCCCGGCCCGACTGGGCTGCGGCAAGGCGGGAGCCAGATACAAAACCCTGACCATGCTTCGCTTCCGGGCGGACCATGCGGCTGCCCAGGACACGGTGTTTTCCCAGGTAGCCGAGGATTTCGCCTCCCGCAACGGGATGGTGGAGCTGCAGACCCGGTGCCGGAGTAAGGACGAATATCTGACCCGCCCGGACCTGGGCAGAACCTTTGATGAAGAAAACAAGAAGAAGCTGCGCGCCGCTGTCCCCGGTACGCCCAGGGTGCAGATCGTGGTGGGGGATGGCCTGTCCTCCGCCGCCATCACCGCCAATGCCATGGACTGCCTGGAAGCCATCCGGGAGGGACTGAAGCTGCGGGGAATCGATTCAGGAACCCCGGTTTTCGTCCGCTACTGCCGGGTGGGCGCGGGTGACGCGGTGGGAGATGTCACCGGCTGTGAGGTGGTGTGCGTGCTGGTGGGGGAGCGGCCGGGTCTGGTCACCGATAAAAGCATGTCCGCCTATATCACCTACAAGCCCCATACCGGGGTGCTGGAATCCAGCCGCACCGTGGTGAGCAACATTCACGCTCAGGGCACCCCGGCGGTGGAGGCGGGAGCCCATATTGCCGGGCTGATCGGAACCATTTTGGAGAAAAAGGTTTCCGGCGTGGGCCTGCATTTGGAGGCGGGAGCATGATCCCGGTTCGTGTTCTGGCGGTGCGGTATCTGGCAAATGCCTCCCCGGCCCTGTGTTCCGCGCTGGGCGCGCCGGAGGGGTTTCCCTCCCTGGGGCTCATCACCACGGACTGTGACGACGCCACCTATATTGCCCTGGACGCCGCCACCAAAGCGGCGGAGGTGGAGGTGGCCTACGGAAGAAGCTTCTACGCCGGAGCCGGGAATGCCTCCACTCCCAACGCCGGGGAAGTTATCGGGATCCTGGCGGGGCAGACCCCCGGAGCGGTGCGCAGCGGCATGGAGGCGGCACTGGCGGCTTTGACCCGGGTGGGTTTTGAGGACCTTTCCGGTGTGCCCTGTTTAAGCTGCACGGTAAGCAGTGTGGGGTCATTTCTGGCAAAGGAGGCAAACGTGCCCCTGGGCACCGCCCTTGCCTACCTGATTGCCCCGCCGCTGGAAAGCATGTACGCACTGGACGCGGCGCTAAAGGCGGCGGATGTGCGCCTTGCGAAGCTCTACGCCCCGCCCAGCGAGACGAATTTTGGAGGGGGCCTCCTCAGCGGCACCCAGTCGGCCTGCGATGCCGCCTGCGCCGCTTTCCGGGAGGCGGTGGCGGAGGTCGCCCGGTCCCCCCGGGGATAATAAAACGGCAGGCAGACAAATTGGAATTCGACGAGCTGTTTGGTGAATGGTAAGCGGATAGATGCGGTACGCGTCCTTGCCCCCCGCACTTGTGAGGGGGGTGGTACCAGTCCGCAGACTGGTACCGGGGGGAGTCCGTCACCCGTATATCTTTCACAAAAGAATGAGGAATAAGGACGGCAAAAACAGAAAGATGATTTTGATTTACGCTCTGCTCCCGGAAATTCGTACTCCCCCCGCCCCAGTGTGCGCACTGGGGCACCCCCCTCGTAAACGCGGGGGGCAAGGCATCTAACCGCCCGCATACCTTAACTGCCCTGCAAAATCCAATTTGCTGCGTTTATCTTGAAATCATCAATTATTTGAAAGGAAGTATAAAAATGGATACCAATTCTCTGGGAATGATCGAAACCAAGGGCCTCGTGGGGGCCATTGAAGCGGCGGACGCCATGGTGAAATCCGCCAATGTCCAGCTTGTGGGCAAGGAACAGGTAGGCGGCGGTCTCGTCACCGTGATGGTCCGTGGAGACGTGGGCGCGGTCAAGGCGGCAACCGATGCCGGGGCGGCCGCGGCGGAAAAGGTGGGGGAGCTGATCTCCGTTCATGTGATTGCCCGGCCCCATGTGGAGGTGGACAACATTCTCCCCAAGCCCCGCACCGCGCCTACCCAGGGTAAGGGCTGATGCTCTATACCCTGGAAGCCGTCCGGGAGAACCTGCGCAACCGGGATGGGAAACGGGTGTTTTACCTGGGCAAGGGGGACTCCCTGACGAGCGGGGCCAGGGATTTCCTCCTGCGCCAGCGGATCGATATTCTTCCGGCATCGGAGGCAAAACCGGAAAAATACCGCCTGCCGGGGGGCGGCTGGCTGGAAGAAAAGCCGGAGCACATGACCCATCTGAACGGGGATACCCTGGTGCCAAAGACCCACCCCCGGATCCGGTTCCGGGGGAAGCTGGATACCTTGGAAGCGGAGCTGCTTCTGTGCCAGCAGGAATGCCCCCGGTATGAAAAAGAGGTGGGGGAGGTTCTGGGCTTTGTCCGGGAGCTGCTGCGCCGTGAGGTACTGGCCGAACCCATCGGGGACGAGCCCCTGCTGGGTATGACGGAGGCGGAGATCCGCAAAAGGAGCCACTTTCCCCAGGACTACTACGGCCAGCCCCACTTTATGCCCTCTGTGAAAGACGGTCCGGTGGTCCTCCGGCTGAACCGGTGCCGGTGCGCCGCCCGGGAGGCTGAGCTTTCAGCGGCGGAGGCCTTTACGGACCGGGAGGGAGCCCCCACCCGGGGGGATCTGCTGCGGGCCATGAACCGGCTGAGCAGCGCTCTGTATCTTCTGATGATCCGGGAGAAAGCAGGGGGAGAACCACAATCAGGAAGGAAGTCGGGCCAATGATACTGAAAACCACCCTTTTGGGAAAAACCTACACATTCCGGGACTTAAAGCAGGTGCTTGCCAAGGCCAACGAGGAAAAATCCGGGGATAAGCTGGCGGGCCTGGCGGCGGAAAACGCCCAGGAGCGGATCGCCGCCAAGGTGGTGCTCTCTGCCGTGACCCTGCGGGAGCTGCGGGAGAATCCCGTTGTGCCCTATGAAGAGGACGAGGTCACTAGGATCATTCAGGACGATGTAAACGAACCGGAATATGAGAAAATCAAGGGCTGGACGGTGTCCGATCTGCGGGAGTGGATCCTCTCGGAGAACACCACCGGGGCGGACATTAAGCGCCTGAGCCGGGGGCTGACCTCGGAAATGGTGGCGGCGGTGTGCAAGCTTATGGGCAATCTGGACCTGATTTACGCCGCAAATAAGATCACCGTCACCGCCCACTGCAATACCACCATCGGCCTGCCGGGGACCTTAAGCTGCCGCCTGCAGCCGAACCACACCACAGACGACCCCGACGGCATCACCGCGTCCACATTGGAGGGCCTGAGCTTCGGTGCGGGAGACGCGGTGATCGGCCTGAACCCGGTGACCGATTCTCCCGAGCAGGTGGGAAGAGTCCTGCGCCGGTTCCAGGAGATCCGGGAGCACTGGGCCATCCCCACCCAGATCTGCGTCCTGGCCCATGTCACCGCCCAGATGAAAGCGGTGCGTGCGGGAGCGCCCTGCGACCTGATCTTCCAGTCCATTGCCGGAAGTGAAAAGGGAAACGCAGCCTTCGGCTTTTCCGCGGCTACCCTGGAGGAAGCCCGGCAGCTGCTTCTGCACCAGGGTACGGCGGAGGGCCCCAATGTCATGTATTTTGAGACGGGCCAGGGCTCGGAGCTGTCCTCCGATGCCCACTTCGGTGCCGACCAGGTGACCATGGAGGCCCGGTGCTACGGCTTTGCAAAGCGGTTCCAGCCTTTCCTGGTGAATACCGTGGTGGGCTTTATTGGTCCGGAGTACCTTTACGATGCCCGGCAGGTCACCCGGGCGGGGCTGGAGGACCACTTCATGGGAAAGCTCACCGGGGTCTCCATGGGCTGCGACTGCTGCTACACCAACCACATGAAGGCGGACCAGAACGACATTGAAAACCTGGCAAGTCTTCTGACCCTGGCCGGGTGCAACTACTTCATGGGCATCCCCCACGGGGACGATATTATGCTGAACTATCAGACCACCGGGTTCCGGGAAACGGCGGCCCTGCGGGAGATCACGGGAAAAACCGCCATCCCCGAGTTCCAGCGGTGGCTGGAAAAAATGGGCTTTGTGGAAAACGGGCATCTGACGAAAAAGGCCGGAGACGGTTCCAGCCTGCTGTTTTAGAGGTGAGAAGCAATGGAAATGGATAAAGATCTGCTGGCGCGGCAGGAGGCCCGGTCCCTGGCAAAAAAAGCGGAGAGCGCCCAGAACGTGCTTGCCCGGATGCCCCAGGATAAGCTGGATGCCATTGTAAAGGCCGTGGCGGAGGCATTCGCGGCGGAGGCAAAGGACCTTGCTGAGCTGGCGGTAAAGGAAACGGGCTTCGGAAACGCCCATGACAAGGAAACAAAGAACCTGTTTGCGTCCAAAGATGTGTGGGAAGCGGTAAAGGATATGAAAACCGTGGGGATCTTAAAGGAAAAGCCGGGGCTTTGGGAGGTCGGCGTCCCCGTGGGGGTCATCGCCGCCATTGTGCCCAGCACCAACCCCACCTCCACGGTGTGCTACAAAGCCATGATCGCTCTGAAATCCGGCAACGCCATTGTGTTTTCTCCCCACCCCAAGGCATCCAACTGCACCTTTCGGGCTGCCCGGATCGTAGCCAAAGCGGCGGAGGCGGCAGGCGCGCCGGAGGGAAGCGTTGCCTGCCTGGGTATCCCCTCCATGGACGGGTGCCGGGAGCTGATGGGTGCGCCGGAGGTCCGTCTCATTCTCGCTACCGGCGGCCCCGCCATGGTGAAAGCGGCCTATTCCTCGGGAAAGCCCGCCATCGGCGTGGGAGCGGGAAACGGCCCGGCCTACATTCACCATTCGGCGGATGTGCCGGCGGCTCTGGCGGCGATAGCCCGGTCCAAATCCTTTGACTATGGCACGGTCTGCGCCTCGGAGCAGAGCATCATTGTGGAAAAGGACATGGAGGACAGGGTGCGCCGGGAGGCGGCAAAGCAGGGCTTCTACTTTATGAATACCCAGGAGGCGGGGCTCTTGGCAGGGCTCCTGTTTCGCCCCAACGGGACCCTGAACCCGGAAATCGTGGGAAGATGCGCCGAAGAACTGGCAAAGAAAGCGGGCTTTTCCGTTCCTGCGGGGACAAAGATCCTGGTTGCCCGGGAGCAGGAGGCGGGGCCCACCCGTCCTTACTCCATGGAAAAGCTCTGCCCGGTGCTGGCCTTTTTTGTCATGGACAGTGAGGAAGCGGTGCTCCAAAAGGCGGTGGAGGTTCTGAGCCACGAGGGAAGCGGCCATACCTTTGCCATCCATTGCACAGACGAGGCGGTCATCCGCCGGTTTGCCCTTAGAATTCCGGTGTCCCGGTTCCTGGTGAATACCCCGGCGGCTCTGGGGGGCATCGGGGCTACCACGGCCCTGTTCCCGGCGCTGACACTGGGCTGCGGCGCCGTGGGCGGAAGCTCTTCCTCCAATAACATTTCCCCCCTTGACCTTATCAACATCCGCAGGGTGGCCTGGGACACCGGAAAGAAGCCGGAAAAAGAAAAGCCGGCAGGCGTGAATGCCGCGCTGGTGGAAATGCTGACCCAGAAGATTCTGGAGCAGCTGGATGTACGCACCTGACTATCTGATTTATGACCGGGAGGGCGAATATGGATCCGATCAAGCAAATTACCGATGAGATCACCCGGCGGCTGTTTGTGGAGCTGGAAGCCTCCGGACGGCATGTGCATGTAACGAAAGAACAGGCGGAAGCCCTGTTCGGCCACCGGCTGACACCGAAACGCCCCCTGTCCCAGCCGGGGCAGTACCTGGCAAACGAGCGGGTCACCGTGGAAGGACCCAAAGGGGAGTTCCGGGAGGTGGCGGTGCTGGGGCCGGAGCGGAAAGAGGCCCAGGTGGAGGTGTCCCTGACGGATGCGAGAACACTGGGGATCGATGTACCCGTCCGGCTGTCCGGGGACACAGCGGGCACCCCGGGGGCAACCCTCATAGGGCCAAAGGGCAAGATCGTGTTGCCCTCCGGGGTCATTGCCGCCCGGCGGCATATCCACCTGACCCCGGAGGCGGCGGAGCGCTTCGGCGTGCGGGGAGGCCAGGAGGTCAGCCTGCGCACCTTTACCGCCCGCCCTCTGACCTTTCATCATGTGGCGGTGCGGGTGAGCGAAGACTTTGCCCCCTATGTCCATCTTGACTATGACGAGGCCAACGCCTGCGGCTTCCGCCCCGGGGATCTGGGGAGAATTCTGCCATGACAAAAGCGCTGCTCATTGGACAGGAGCCGCTTATCCCACTGGGGTTTTCCTATGTCCGGGAGCCGCCCTATGACGCGGTGGTGATCGGGTCCCTGGCCCTGGGGGAGCTGCTGCGGTTCCGGGAGGAACGGGTGCTGGCGGCCCTGGCGGAGGGAAAGACCGTGTATCTCTACACCCCGGGCCTGCCGGAAAGCCCCAAGAACCGGGCCCTTTCCGGGAGCCTGTCAGCTGCCCAGCGGGAGCTGAAAAACTGGGGCGTGCTGTTTACGGACGGGGGTCGAAAGCGGCTGATTACCGCGGAGGAAGCAAAGCAGCTCCGGGCCAGTGGGCAAAGTCCCGGCCCGGGAGCGGTGCTGACCCCCCTGGCCAAGGAAATATTGGAGGGAACGAAATGAAGATCGGTACGGTAACAGGCTCCGTGTGGGCTACCCGGAAAGCGGCCTGCCTGCAGGGACAGACCTTTCTGGTGGTCCGTTCAGGGGACGAGGAACTGGTGGCGGCGGACCAGGTGGGGGCGGGCCCCGGGGACCGGGTGCTGCTGGCCACGGGCACCGTGGCTTCCCGGTACTGCATGGATGCCCCGGTGGACGCGGCGGTGGTCGCCATTGTAGATGTGAAAGAGCGGGAGAGCTGACAAGGAGGAATGCCAATGTCCGGCGATCAGATTCTCATTGCCGTCATGGCGGTTTTTGCGGTGCTGGGGGCGGCGGACCGGATCCTGGGGAACCATCTGGGCCTTGGCCCGGAATTTGAAAACGGAATTCTTGCCATGGGCTCCCTGGCGTTGGCCATGGTGGGAATCGTCAGCCTGGCCCCGGTGCTGGCAAGCTGGCTGCGGCCCGTTGTGGTGCCGTTGTACCGCTTCCTGGGGGCGGACCCTGCCATGTTTGCCGGGACTATCCTGGCCTGCGACATGGGCGGCGGCTCCCTGGCCCAGGAGATGACCGAAGATCCCCGTGCCGCCCTGCTGGGGGGTGTCATCACCGGCTCCATGCTGGGCGCTACCGTTGTATTTACGATCCCCGTTGCAATGGGCATCCTCCGGCCGGAGGACCGGCCTGCCATGGCAAAGGGGATCCTATGCGGCGTGGTCACCATACCGGTGGGGGTGCTGGTGGGTGGCCTTGCCGCCGGGTATCCTTTCATGATGGTGCTGAGAAACCTTACCCCCATCCTCGTTATCGGGGCCCTGATCGCCCTGGGACTGTGGCGGGCAGAGGAAGCCATGATCCGGGGGTTCGCGGTTTTCGGCAAGATCGTTGTGGCGGTGATCACGGCGGGCCTCGCCGCCTCCATCGTGGAGGAACTGACGGGCTTTGTCCTGATCCCCGGTATGGCCCCCATCTCCGAGGGCTTTCAGACCGTGGGGGCCATTGCCATCGTTTTGGCGGGAGCGTTTCCCCTGGTGTACACGGTGACAAAGCTGCTGCGAAAGCCCCTTATGGCAGTGGGAAAGCTCCTGGGCATCAACAGTGCCGCGGCGGCTGGGCTGGTAGCGTGTCTTGCCAACTCTATTGCCGCCTTTGAAATGGTAAAGGACATGAACAGCCGGGGAAAAGTGGTGTGCATTGCCTTTTCCGTTTCCGCGGCCTTCGTGTTCGGGGACCACCTGGGCTACGCGGCGGGCTTTGCCCCGGAGATCTTACCGGCCATGATCGCGGGCAAGCTGGCAGGGGGCGTTGCCGCGGTGGCGGCAGCCCTGCTTCTGACCCGCCGGGAAGATCGGATCGTGTAGAAATGATTTTCTGTACCGCACGGAAGAGAGACAAAGGTTTGGACCACTGAACGACGGCGGGCAGCATCTGGAATCAGGTGCTGTCCGGCTTTTTATATTAACAAGAATTCTTTATAAAAGGCAAAGTTGAAACAAGAGAAAATATATATTATAATGTGCTTATCGGTTTTAGTCAGCAAGTACACAAATTGGAATTTGGCGAGTTATCGAATTTCCGGTCATTGCGATAAAGTAGCGCACACTGGCGTGGCAATCCCCCTCAAATTTCCGAATCACAGACGCCACACTCCGTAGGGGCGCTCATTGAGCGCCCGGCAAGGAAAGTTTCGACATTCGTATTTCTTTCGGCGAAAAGGTTCCATTTTACATGAATTAATGCTGGAATTCGGTACGTTTTTGCGGGCGGTCAATGACCGCCCCTACGAATGGATGACGATAGGCTGCCCGGAATTCGATGGAGATTCCCACACCAGGAAAGCGAACTGGTTCGGAATGACAGTGTTGTTCGATGCCCTGGCTTTCCCTACAAATTCCAATTTACAGCACTACGGAACGATACCGAGCGGGTCAGGTTGGGAGCGATTACAGACCACGTTCGTCACGACTTGGCTGTCGGCCCTGCCGACAAATTCCAATTAAGGTTATCGGCTTTAATAAGCTGATCGTGAAATTGTAAATT
>CAZVDH010000048.1:0-14288 GCA_964625595.1 uncultured Oscillospiraceae bacterium
AAGGCGTCTAACCACCCGCACACCATTTGGGGCAAGTGCGCTAAACGATCATTTACTGCAAGAAGAATTTACATGGGAAATGGGCCGTAATGAGGGCGCTGTTTTTGCCTGCCGAAGGCCTGCGCGGAAGAAGCATTGCTTTTTTTTCAAAAAAGTGATATGATAAAACAAAAACAAGGAGGTATCCTGAATGGATTATATGTCTTTGGTTGCCCAGCGGTATTCCTGCAAGCGTTACGACTCCCGGCCCGTGCCGGAGGAGGTCCTCACCCAGATTCTGGAAGCGGGTCGGCTCGCCCCCACGGCGAAGAATCTGCAGGAGCAGAAGATCTATGTCATCCGCTCGGCGGAAAGTCTTGAAAAGGTCGATGCCGTCACCCCCTGCCGCTACGGCGCACCGGTGGTGCTTATGGTGGCCTTTGACAAGGACACGGTCTATACCTACCCCGGCGGGGTCTACGATTCCGGCGCGGAGGACGCTGCCATTGTGGCCACCCACATGCTGCTGGCAGCCCAGGCTTTGGGCGTCAACAGCTGCTGGCTGAACTGCTTTGACCCGGACAAGGCGGCAAAGGTATTCGGTCTTCCGGAAAATGAGCGGGTACTCATGCTTCTGGACCTAGGCTATGCCGCCGAGGGGGCCGGGCCGCTTGCCAATCACGGCAAGCGCAAGCCCCTTTCCGAGACGGTGAAAGAGCTGTAAAAAACTACATGGGTTCGGCGGGCCGGAAAGCCATCGGATCGTTTTCGATCCGGGCTTCTGGCCCGCCGGTTTTATATTCTCACTGGTTTTGGGAGCTTTCCTGTTTTGCCCGCAGCGCGGTGCTGACAGCGTGGAGCAGGACTGCCGACAGAACCAGGCATACTGCAGCAAGCTTTCCCCAGGTTCCGGAGAGGATCAGCGCCAGCCGACCAAGATAGGGGGCCGTCCTTTCCGCTGTCCCCAGGAGCCGGTCATAACTGACCGGAGAGAGATCGGGCTGTGCGTTGGCATCTCCCTTGGTAATAAATGTACCGTCCACAGTCCGGTTTTCCACCACCCGGTGCAGGATGATGGCGCCGGAAGATTCCGTACCGGAGAAAGCGATCACATCGTTTTCTTCTACAGCTTCCGGAACCGTCTGCCGGACATAGACGAGATCGCCGACGGAAATGGCCGGCTCCATGCTTCCGCTGATGACGGCGTAGACCTGGTATCCCAGCAGCCGTGGGAGCGTAAAGGGAATACAGGCGGCAATGACCAGCAGCAGGAGAAATGTACCCAGCCCGGCGCAGAATCCGGCGGCGGAGGTTCCCTTATTCTTCTTTTCCTGCATGTTCTTTTGTATCCTTTGCTTTCCACTGTTTTCTCAGCAGGAGATAAATCCCGCCCAGAGCAACAAGCCCTGCCGCGGCACAGACGGCCCCTGCTACGACGAAAGCGGGATTTCCGTGCCTTTGCCGGTTACTTTCCGCCTCGTCAGGCGGCGCTTCCCCTGCGTCCAGGTCCATGATTTCCTGAGGATAAATCGGGGCACTGGTCCTTATTATGGGAGCCGGATTTGCCTGGGAAGGTATTCGGATACCGGCAGCTTCCTGCTGCAAGGGCGCTGCTTCCAGGCGGGCAGCGCTGCTGATGCGGGATTGGTTCCCTGTTTCGGAAACGGATGTGGGAGTGTAGATGAACGTGAATTCGTTTTTTTTCGGGTCCGCCCGGAGGGTCCGGGTCAGGTTGTAGGCTTGGGGCAGATACCCGTCCACATACGCCCAGGCTGCTACCGGCCGATCGCCGATATTGCCGTAGCAGGTGCGGCTGGGAAGCAGGTCTTTTCCTTTCATATCCCGGTAGTTTATGCGGTAGGAAACCATGCTGCCCCGGATACCGTAGGCGACCACATATTCCCGGTCCCCGGTCACGGCAAAAGAGGAAGCGCCTGCGGTGCTGTTGTCCTTTCCGCTTTCCCGGACACCCTTGACATAGTATTTACTTCCGTCATTTAGGAGAATCCCGCTGTCCCTGGCGGCGTCATATCCTACCCGGTCCCCGTAGCGCAGTCCCGTGATCCGGATCCGGCTGCCGGAAAAGCTGACCACGGCAGTATCGCTTTGAACGGTCAGCGGTTCCGCGGAGGCGAAACGGCCCTGATTTCCCGGGTAGAAAACAACGGTGTAGGTATAGCCTTCCGTCATCTGGGCGTACCCCCGGGAAATACCGGAAAAGCAAACCAGCATTGCGGCAAGAAGAGCGGAAAGGAGCTGCCGGCAGCGTCTTTTCATGCAGCTTCCCCCTTTTTACGCCAACGGGCAATGGCAATGCCCAGGAGGAAGAGACCGGACACCAGCATGACCCCGGCAAAAAGCAGGATCCGGCTGGGGTCCCCCGTTTTGGGAATGGTGGATATGGCGGTGTTTTCCTCCACCGCGAACCGCATTTGAAGCTTTGCCAGGGTGTCCTGATAAGCGTTGCCCTGGGTCTCACCGTCCAGCCGCACCCCCAGGGTGATGGTTCCCGACTGGTTAGACCGAAGCTCCCCTACATAGAAATAGTCATTCAGCGCGTCGGGAAGCTGGTGAAGTCCCTCATCGGTGCCGGTGATCCCTTCTCCGCCCACCGCGTCGCTGTCAAAGAAAGCCCGCATTTCCCCCGACGGCCCGGCGTAGGTCAGCGTATAACCGTAGGCGCCTCCCTCTGCTATCGTCTGGCTGTCCTCCAGGGAGCGGAGGATCTCATTGGTCATATACCAGTGGGTGGTCTGTCGGGAGGTATTTTTCAGGGTGACATGGATGATGGCGGCATCTCCCGGTTCCATCTGATAGATCACATCGTCTATGTCCGAGGACTGGAAAGAGCTGACCATTTTGCTTCCGTTAAAGGTGACGTTCCAGCTGTCATCTCCGTAAAAGGTCTCCGCTCCGGCGGGGAGGGGGAACATTCTCCACAGGAACAGCCCGCCAATCAGCAGGGCAAGAATTCTTTTCATAAAGGTTTCCTCCTTATACTAATATGCGATTGAAAGTAGACTTGGATTTCCGCGAATGAATCGTGATAAAAAAGGCCGAGGACGCAGATGGGCTTTCCGCCCATCAAGGACGAGAACGCATTTTAGCGCGATTCAGACCGGAAAGACTGCCTGATTTTAATCGCATATTAGTATTAGCCCAGACGCAGGATGCCGCCGGATACGGAAGCATCCACGCCCCAGGCGCTTCGAATCGCGTCCTCCGCGTTATGGGTTTGCAGGGCATCCACTTCGGCTTCCAGGCGCAAGCGCATCCCGCCATAAGCGTAGATTGCCCGGATGACCGTGGTGCCGTCCTCCCGGATCTGGGTTTCCTCCCGGACGCTGGAAGCGATGGCGCTGTTCAGACACAGGGTATCGGCAAACAGAGGCGTTTCCTGCCCCGGGGCCAGGATATAGGGATAGTAGAGCACCGTCCGCTCGGCGGTGGAGGCGCTTTCGTCCAGAAGCC
The DNA here is from genome assembly GCA_964625595.1 of uncultured Oscillospiraceae bacterium. Taxonomy (GTDB): domain Bacteria; phylum Bacillota; class Clostridia; order Oscillospirales; family Oscillospiraceae; genus Faecousia. The sequence goes on from CAZVDH010000048.1 coordinate 3,451, forward strand.
AGGTGTCCGTCAGGAAATGGATGTCAATGAGCTCCGGGGAAAGGGTGGTAATTTTCTCGCCCGCTTCGTCCACCCAGCTTCGGAAGACCCGGACCCGGACATACTGATCGATCTTCCCGCTGTTTCGCACGGACAATTCTTCCCGGTAGAGCCGTCCAAGCTGTATTTTCCCACCGGATTGGTCCGGGAGGGCTGCTGCCAATGTGCCTGTGCGGGTATTCCACCGGTTATCCCGCCCGCTGTAATTGCGGAAGGACAGATCCGTCCCGTTTTCCACCAGGGTCACGCCGATGTCCGCTGTTTCTATTTGGGCGGTGTAGTATTCACTGAAATAGGTGAGGGTGGCCCGGATGCCGCTGACGGTGCCGAGAAGCAGCAGGCAGGACGCGCATACGATCAAAACAAGTGTCAGAGGAAAGGGCCGTTTCGGCTTTTTCCATGGGCTTTTTTTCGCTTTTTTCATGGCTGTACCCCCTTATTCCCTTTTCGGCGGGAGATTCGCCGTCAGATCCCAGTCCGGGTAGGCGCTGCCGTCGGGCGTGTACAGAACGGCGGTGTGCTCCTGAACCACGACGATCTGAAAATCCTGGGGGTCGGTATCCCCGGCCGGAACGCCGGTAATGGCAATCTGAAGCTGAGAGGTCTGCTGTCCGGGGGCAAGAACAGCCTGATAGTACCACCAGCCGTCGTCACCCGGCTTCCAACCCTCCCCGGCGGTGAAAACGAGGGCGTATTGGCTGCCGCAGAACGCCCGTACCCGGACAAAGCAGTCCGCCTCTCCGGTATTTTCGATCACCACGTGCTTGGTCCAGTCGGACACCTCTTCCCGGATCTCCGTCTGACGGTTCAGAAAGATGGGATATTCCCCCCGGGCCGTAACGTAGGTGGTAAAATAGCTGACGGCGCTTTGAATCCCCGGCCCGGCTGTCAGCAGCAGCGCGAGCGCGGTCAGAAGCAGGGCTTCTTTTCTGAATACACGCATTTCACGGTCCTCCCTCAGGATGGCGAATTGTTGTCAGCCCGGGCCTCCCAACCCCACGCCTGTTCGTCCTGGGCATAGGAGAAGCGGTTTACGGCAGCGGTATCTTGGGTGAGCTTGCCGTTCCAGGTATTCACAAACTCCACCGCAGCCGGGTCCTGGCCGGTATCCTGGGTGGTGACGGTGACGGACTGGGAGGGTTCCGAGACCAGAGTGTAGGATGCGCCGCTGTAAATTTCAGTCACCGTGACGGTAAGCCCGGCGGGGACATCCGTAAGCACTGCCTCCTGGGTTCCGGCATCCTGATGGCGGATGGCAACGACATTGCTGTATAGGAGCTTTCCGTCTTCGTCCCGGCTTTCCGCCAGAAAAACAAAATCCGCGTCGCCGTCCATATCGGCGTACCGTTCCACGGTCTTCCGGATGATGAGCTTGCCGGTTCTTCGTTCCCACTCCGGCTTCAGCGCGGCGGATACATCATAGATCCATGTATCCATGGTTTCATCCTGGGTTTCCCAGTAGAGATTCCCGGGCACAGCGGCGAGAAAGGGGCGGAAGTGGTAGGAAAATACCGGGCTTTGCGCGTCCTCGATCATCACAAGATACATACCGGGGAGAAGCTCCCGGGCGATTCCGAGGATACCGGAACCATCTTCCAGGGGAGTCAGGTTCACGGCGGCGTCGGGAAGAAAAGCGGGGTTCTCCGCCACAATGGCGGCGGCTTTATCCGCGGTTTCTTCCCACAGGGCAGCCCAGGCTTCCCTGTCCGGGGCGGAAAGCGCGGGAATATTCAGTTCTTCAAAGGGGGCGCGGGAGCGGTACGCCCCGGTGATGGATACATCCGCTACCCGGTACAGCTTCCCGCCGATCCGGGGGATGGAGCATAGATCGGCGTATTCCCCGGTTTCCCCGCTTTCGGGGGAGGACCGGGTGTACAGCGTCAGGCTGCATGGCCGGGACAAATCGATCGCTCCTGCGGCGTAGGTGTGCCCCGGCCCCACGCCTATCACCAGCAGGATCACTGCCCCAAGCAGTAAACAGGTGCGTATTGCTTTCATAGGCCATCTCCTTTTTTCGTTTTGGCAGGGATTTTCCGGTCAGGAACGCTTCCGGCGCTTTGCCCGCAGCATCCCGGCAAGCGGTATCCCGGCCAGGCTCAGTACGGAAAGAAGCAGAAGAGAATCGGCAGTTTCCGCCGGGACAAACCGCGCCATGGATTCGGCAGGAACCTCCTGGGCGGGATCTTCCTCACCACGGTATTCCGTCCGAATGCCCCGCACCAGCAGACGGTGGGAATTGATGCCGTAGGGGGTGCAGGTGAATAAGGTCACATGATCCTCGCCGGGAATGATCTGCATGGCTTCTTTCAGAGCGGCATAGTCGTTTTTTGCCACCATGGGAAGAATCTGATCCACCCGGTAGGCAAGCACCCGGTCCAGAATGTGCAGATAAAAGGGATCCCCCGGTTCCAGCCGGTCCAGGTCGGTAAAGAGCCTGGCGCTGGGAAGTCCCCGGTGGGCGGCAATGACACAGTGGGTGCCGCTGCCGCCTACGGGCAGACTGGTGCCGCTCATGTGTCCGGCTGCGACCTGCAGAACCCCCTGGGACACACCGTGGTAAAGAGGGATCTGCTGACCGATTTTGGGAATGGACAGGTATCCCATGATCCCGCTGCCCTGAGGGTCCAGGAGAGAGCGGTACAGGCTGCCGTCGCCGTCGGTATCTCCGTCCGCAAAGGCATCGCCGGAAAAGGTATTCTGCCGGAGCCGGCGGTTGTAGTCCAGCGCGTCTTCCCACATGGGTTCCAGATCCTCCTTGGGGAGGGCGTCCAGAGCTTCTTGAAAGCCGGTGATGGCGCGGGACTGGGTGCGCTGGTTCCAGGCATCGGCTGCGGCGGGATAGAGGAAGACGCACAGACCTGCGAGCATCGTCAGAACCAGAAGCAGGTTAACGAAATGTCGTTTCATTGGGGCTCACTTTCCGCTTTGATTTCCAGGGTTTCCGATACCCGGGTGCCCCGAACCAGCAGACGGTGGGAGTTGACACCGTAGGGTGTGCAGGTCATCAGGGTGCAGTGATCTTCCCCGGGGATCACGGTAAGCTCCCCGGTGTCCCGGGGCTCCACGATCCGGATCTGATCTACCTGATAGGTTAGGACCCGGCTGAGAACCGTCAGCGTAAAGGTGTCGCCGGGCTCCAGCTGGTCCAGGCCGGTAAACAGACTGGCGCTGGACAGCCCGCTGTGGGCGCAGATGACGCAGTGGGTGCCGCTGCCGCCTGTGGGCAGGGAACTGCCCTGGACATGCCCCGCGGCGACGCTGAGCACCGCCTGGGAGGTGCCGTGGTAGATGGGAAGCTCCACGCCGATTTTTTCCACGGTCACATAGCCCATGATCCCCCGGCCGCCGATATTCAGAAGCTCTTCATAGCCGGGAACCTGTTCACAGTTCAGAAAGGGTTTCTCCACACGGCAGATGGCGGCGTTGTAATCTTCCGCAGCCCGGAAACAGGCGGAATCGTCTTGTGCCGTCAGTTCATACAGGGCGGTGTTGTAGTCTACGATTGCCCGGGACTGGGTGTGCCGGTTCCAGGCACCAGAAAGGGCAGGGTAGAGTAAGATCCCCATGCCAAGGAAGAAAACCAAGGTGATGACAAGGGTTGAGACATGTTTTTTCATGTTGGTGTCCTTTTTGAAATGGGGAAGCCATGGCGGCTTGGAAAACGGGACAGAAGGTATCCTGCTTTCCACACAGTCACGATTTCTCCCGGAAATGCGCCGTGCCATCCCTGCCCCCGGAGATCCCTTTCCGGGGGCAGGGCGGAGCATTACATTGCCAGTTTCTTCTTGGTGATCAGCAGCACGACCGCTGTGGTCATTAACAGCCCGCCGACGATGTAGAACAGGGTGGTGCCCATGCCGCCGGTCTCCGGCAGCTGCGTGCCGGAGTTGTTTTCAACCTGGATCTGGATGCAGCCGTCAACAATCTGCGCGCCGCTTTCCAGGGAGGAAGCGTAGCCGTCCCCGGCTTCCGTGTCGGAAACCGTCCATGTGCAGGGGTCCGAAGCATTTTCGGGAGCGGTCCAGCCAATGGTGATCTTGAAAGGCTTCTCCAGCAGGTTGTAGCCTGCGGGAGACCGAATCTCGGTGATTTCGTAGTCTCCGGCGGAAAGTCCGTCAAACCGGAGAACGCCGTCGTCCCCGACCACTGCCGTGGCTTCCACATTTTCCTGGGTTTCTTTCACCTCGGTAACGGATTCCTTGGCGTATTTTACGGTGACGCTTTCATACTTGCTCTGGTCTACGCCCTCGGTCAGGGGATCCTGGGTGGTATAGGTTCCGTCCGTCAGGCGCCAGTAGCTGCCGTTTTCATCCTGGGTGTACACATCTTTTCGGACGAGGACTTTGTTAAGCTTATTTCCGGTGATGGTGAATTCCGCGCCGGTGAGCCGGTTTCCCTCCGGGTCCACCTTGATGAGTTTCAGGCCGGTAACGTAGGTGCGTACTTCCTCCTCCGGGGTTTCTCCCACGGGCTCCGCGGGCTTATCCGGGTTATCCGGGTCACCTCCCACCTCTTTATTGGGATTATTGGAGTACTGCAGCTTTACATAGTTTGGGTTTCCTGCCGCGCCGATGACGGCGTTTTCGTTGATGGTGGCGGAGTAAGTAACGGTGATGGCATCGCCTTTTTGATCTTTATAGCCTATGAAGTCTTTGAACACGATCTCAATTTCGGTGCCGCTGCCTGATGTTTTGGCAGTCACGGTGAAGTCGGTATCCTTTGTAAGCGTCTGATTTCCAATCGTGATGGCCACATCCTGGCTGAAAGTCAGCCCCGGGGACATGGTATCTTTCAAAACAAAGTAATACTTGGTGTAGCCGGTCATATCGGGGACCTTGGAGGTGATTTCATAGGAAACCACATCGCCGACAGATGCGTTGTTGGTCTCCACTTTGTCCTGTCCCTCGACGATCTTTTTATCCACCACGGGCAGCTCGGCCTTGATATTGACCTCCACATTGGGCTTGGTGGAGGTCAGCACCAGGGCGGAGACGGGGGTGGTCTCGGCGGTGTCCTCTACCACATAGTAGCCCAGGGGCAGATCGGTAAACTTAACGGAGGTGTCTCCCTCCTGTCCTGTCACGGAGGCGGGAGTGATGTTTGCTTCCTTGGCGGCGGCGAGCACATCGGCAGCAAAGGCAAACAGATCATCCCCGGTCAGGGCGGAGATTTTCTGGGTCACCTGGTAATCAAAGTCTCCCAGATCTTCGCTCAGTTCAAAATAGTCTGCGTAGAAGCTTTTTAGTTCTGCCGGTACGGTATAGACATACCCGTCATTGCCTACAAGGTTCAGATCCAGAACCTTGTAGGCCCGGAAAGTCTTGCCGGCAACACTGACACCGCCCGCTTCATGGATGGTGATACTCCCTTTCTGTTCTGCCGCATAGGCAGTGATACCCAGGGAGAAGACCAGGGCAAGTGCCAGAAGAATCGCAAAAGCTTTTTTAAGTTTGTGCATTCGGTATCATCCTTTCACTTTCAGAAGTCTCAGATATAATTTAAAGGCCTGTAAGGCGTGGAGGCGTTAGCTGACCCTCCTTTCCCGTCTGCGCCGTGTGCATTCCGCTGCGGCAGGAAGTGCCGTCAGCAGCGTGCCCAGGAGGAAAAACAGGCGTGTGCCGGCCCCGCCGGTCTGGGGAAGCAGATATTCCAGTTCGTTAATATAGTGGATCCGGTCTTCTTTTGTCTTCGTGATGGTTCCGGAGGCGTCCCGGGAAGAAACGGCTTCGCCCGCGTTGATGCTGACGCTGGTAATGTAGTCCGTTTCATCCTCGCTGACATAGTATCTGGCTCCCAGGGGGAGATACTTTACAATGATGTACTCTCCGTCCCTGAGCTGGAAAGAGCCGCCGTCATAGATGATAAGATCCTTTTTGATAATGTTTCCCTCCCGGTCATACCGGGTGTAGGAATAGTCGTCTTTCAGCTTGTTCCCGGCAGCGTCGGTAAAGAAAATCCGGAAGTTAAATTCCGCATCCTGATCGGCTTCCTTGGTGGGGCCCATGACTTCCTTTTCCACCCGCAGAGTACCCGTATTCTGCTCCGGGGTAACGGAGGATACGGAGGGCAGGGTAAAGCGCATGTAGCAGGAGGAACCGGAGGCGCCCCGCTCCGTATAATAGAAGCTGAGGGTGTGGGAGCCTGCGTCGCTGCCCTTTTCCAGCCAGTCCCAGAGGTTTACATACTCTCCCACGGAGCTGTGAACGCCGCCAATGTCGCAGACAAGCCTGCCGTCCAGGAATACCCACATGTCGTCATCGCCGAAAAAGTAGTATTCCAGGGGCCCGATATAGTCCTGGGTCAGCTCGAACTGAACCATGTACTGCATGCCGAAATAGCAGTTGTGATCCCGGTCATTTGTGATATTTTCATCCACGGTGGGAAAAGATCCTTTGCTGGCGCCAAAGAATTTACGCTGATCCCGAAGGGCGTATCTTCCGAATTTCAGGTCATGGCCCGGACTTCCAAAAGAGGAAACAGAATCCATGGGCCAGAAGAAATTGGTATAGATGTCGCAGGACAGGCCGGAGGCGTAGCTGGTAACGTGGGTAAACCGGTTCAGATTATCCGCGCTGCCGTTGACCCGGGACAGGGTGTAGGTGTCGCCGTCCCGCTGAAAGGTCAGGCCCATTCCCGTATATGCCGTTTTTCCTGTTGCGGTGGATTCGTTGAACAGACTGGGAGCGTCAATGCCGGCGGCATAGCGGATATTGCCGTTTCCGTCCAGGCCAGTGGCAATGCCAAAGGTGCAGCCCTTGTAGGAGCCGGTATTGAACTGGTTCAGCTTGTTCCCGCCCCAGGTTTCGTTCTCCAGGCCACTTCCGGTGTTGCTGTTGCCGTAAGCCAGCTTCGCGCCGCTTCCGGAGAAGTTTCCGCTGCTGTTGATGCCCTGCCGGTCCGTATAGGCATAGACAGGATTGCTCCCGGCAGCGGACTGGGTGTCATAGGTTCCCCCGGAAGTGCTGGCGGATTGGTAAAACCTGCCGTCCGTGATGTCGTAATCGTAAAAGGCGGCGGCGTTTGTATAGGGACTGGTGGTGGTGCCGAATACCAGCCGGATCACAGCGTCGTTTTCAATGAGAACCATGCTGTCCTCCTGGGCACTCTGGGAACGGTTTGTAAAGTGGAGGCTCGCGGGATCGGTGTACACGGTCCAATCGGACTTATCAGTGCTGTGCGGACTGCTTCCGGGATTCAGTACCCAAACCTCGGAAAGCGTGTAGTTTCCGTTTTCATACAGACGGTTAAAGTAGGTCAGATTCGGCGCGTGGATATATTCGTAGTCACATGCCTGGTATACCGGTGTGACGGTATCCTTATTGGTTGCCACCTGAAAGACGGAGCCGGATATATTTTCCAGATACAGCTTCCGGGTTTTGGGCGTGGTGCCGTTTGTGGGAAGAATGCCGCCCTGGCAGGTGCCGCCGTTGTCCGTATCAATAATGGGCAGTCCCACACTTCCGGAGGTGTTTACGGTATCAATGTACGCGTAATACTGGACGGTGAAATGGGGATTTGCGGTGACGGCAGCCAGAGCGACAATACCGTCGGCGCTTAGATTGGCTGTGAGGGTGGGAGCCTGGGCATCCTGGGCCAGCATAACCGCGTCTTCTCCGGCGGTGATGTCGGTATCCTGGACCTGCAGGACGGTAAAAGCCACACCCAGGTCAGCTTCCTGCGCAGGGTTCTCGCCCTGTACCTGTTCCAGACCGGCATCCAAAAGAACCGTTTTCGGGCTGATCTGGGCGGTCACCGTCCAGTTTGCCGTTTCCATGACCTGCTCACCGGCAAAAAACTGAATGTGCAGGGCCTCCAGACTAAACGTATCCGCCGTCAGGTTCTCCCGGACATAGTCTTCCAGCCGGATATAGTCCGCGCTGGCTTCTTCCAAGGGCGTGACGGTCATGGACAGTTCCGTGTTTTCCTCTCCGGAGGGAGCCTGGGATGTGCTTTCAGCGGTTTCTTCTGCGGAAGCATTCCCATTGTCCCGGGACAGGGAAAACAACGCTCTTTTCTCCGGGGGTGCTTCCGGCAGTGCCGGCTCGGTGTCCTCCGGGGAAGCGGGGATAGACAGATGGACCCGCAGGACCAGGGTATCGGTTTCGTATTCCAGGTCATATTCTCCCGTGATTGGGACCGGTTCCGTTATTTCCGGCGTGTCTTCCTCCTGCTCCGGCAGGGGGCAGAAGCCGGTGATAGCGGAATCGTCTGCGGAAAGCCGGGTTTCCGCCACGGAATCCTCCCAATCCCCCTGAATCAGGGTGAGGATACCGTTCTCAGATTTTGCAGCAATGCCCACCCGGTCGGCATTGCCGTCCCCGTCCTCGTCCAGAAAAATAAGATCCCCGGCAGCGGGAGGTTCCAGGGCTTCCTCCGCGGGGACATACAGCCCTTTTTCCCGGAGCAAGGCTGCCCATGCAAAGCTTTCGGAAGCATAAGGAAGCATATCCTCTCCGATCCCGGCATAGTGCAGGCAGAAGCAGACAAAGGGGGCGTTCCAGGGACCGTAGGGGTCGCCGCACCACTGGCCGTAGCGGGTGATCCCCCGAACCGTCCCATCCGCATCCAGACGGATATTTCGTGTGCTCTCGGTATAGCCAAGCTGGGACTGGGCAATCCGGACGAGATCCTCCGCCCGGTTTCCGGTAAGACTGTCAGGAAGTGTATCTTCCCAATCTTCCGGCGTTTCCAGGTCCGCGCTTTCGTCGGGGAAGCACGCTGCTGTGTGAGCGTGCTCTTCCAGACCGCAGGCATACACCGTTTCGTAGCAGGCATCGGTGTGGGTGTGTCCCGAATCCGGCAGGAGGCAGTCCTGGGAGTGCTGGTGCTGGCGGATTTCTACCCTGCCGCAGACCGGCAGGAGGGCGTAGCAGCTTTCCCCGTGGGTGTGTTCCAGGGAACATACCAGCTGCCGGGAAAAGCAGTCCGCGCTGTGGATATGGGGAATGATTTCCGCTTTCCCGCAGATGAGGATTTGGACGGCATCTCCATAACAGTCTTCGGTATGGACATGGGGCTGGGTCTCCGGCTCCGTGCAGACCAGCACCCGCTTGGAGCCCATGCAGCTTTCGTTGTGAACATGCGCGCTTTCCGTGGGAAGACCGCACACGAGAGCCTTTTCTTTAGAATAGCAGCCGTCACCGTGGGTGTGGCTTTCGTCCTCGGGGAGGGTGCAGGTCAGTTCTTTCTGTGTGGTATAGCAGGTTTCGTCATGGGTGTGAACGGCAACAAGCTGGCCCTCTTCGTAACCGCAGATATATCCCTGCTCTTCCGTGTAACAGTCCTCTCCGTGTACATGGGAGGTTTGGCTTTCACCCTCCCCATAACCGCAGATCAGAGCGGCTTCCGTTTTGTAGCAGCTTTCACTGTGGGTGTGGGGGAAAATCTCCGGCAGGGAGCAGACCAGGTTCCCGCCGCTGTCAAAGCAGAGATCATCATGGTGATGGATAACAAAACCGGCATACCCGCAGACAAGATTTCCGTCCCGGTCACGGCACAGATCGCTGTGACGGTGGATTTCCAGGGGGCAGCTTAGGGTTCCTGCTTCCTGCATGCCGCAGACCAATACCTGGGAAACCCCGCAGGCATCACTATGTACATGTTCTTCCTTTCCGCATAAGGGCTGTACAGCTTGCGTATATCCGGTCAAAGGAAGCTGCCAGACGATACGCAAGGCAGCAACCAGGGCAAGAACGCAGCCAAGACCCGTAAAGAACCGGCGTCTGGTCCGCCCTGCCTTACCGAATTTCAGGGATACACAGAAAAGATCTTTCATAAAACCACCTTTTTAACGGTTGCTTACAAGCTCTGTCAGGACAGGGACATGCCGGATCACCTGGGAAGCGCTATCCGTGAAACGCCTTTTCCGCACGCGTCAGCATTTTGCCAAGGCAAACCGATCCGCTGATGGGCTTTCGCCGCCAGCGCTCCGCTTGAACAGGGAGAGTATAGCATTTTGGACACTGCCTTTTTGTCGACAACAAGGAGGGCACTGAAATTTTACTGTAGAAAAATGTGACAGATTTCCCGGTGTTCCCTCCGAAAAAAGGATAAATCGGGAAAAAGAAAAGAAAAAACCCGGGAAACGGGCAAACCGTTTCCCGGGAAATGGCCGGGCAAGAAACCGCACCGCATTTTTCCGTTGACAAGCTTCCCGGAATTTTCTATACTGTAACCAGAAAACAAAGAGGGGGGACTTGCTTTGCAATACGAAAAAACGGTTACATTGAAGAATGGGAAAAGCTGTCTTCTGCGTGCCGCCGGAGGCGGTGACGCGAAAGCGGTCTGCGACATTTTCCGGAAGACCCATCAGGAGACGGACTTTCTTCTTTCCTATCCCGAGGAAAGCGGCATGACCGAGGAAAGTGAACGGCAGTTTCTGGAAGAAAAGGAACAAAGTGACCGGGCAATTGAGATTTGCGCTTTCCTGGACGGCCGCCTGGCTGGCTTTGCGGGGATAGATGCCGTAGGAAGCAAAGAAAAAATCCGCCACCGGGCGGAATTCGGGATCAGTGTGGAAAAGGCTTACTGGGGGCTGGGCATCGGCAGGGAGTTGACTCTTGCCTGCATCGAATGCGCGAAAAAGGCAGGCTTCTCCCAGGTGGAGCTGGATGTGGTGGCGGACAACAGCCGGGCGGTTTCCCTGTACGAAAGCGTAGGCTTTCGGGAGTATGGCCGGAATCCCAGAGGGTTCCGCTCCCGGTTTACAGGCTGGCAGGAGCTTATCCTCATGCGGCTGGAATTGGATTGATACTAGTTTTTCATAAAACGGTTTAATACCGTTTTATGGGACCGCTGTC
>CAZVDH010000049.1:0-14216 GCA_964625595.1 uncultured Oscillospiraceae bacterium
TGGGGAAGGTGTAGACCCGCTTGCGGATGTCCACAAACCGCATGGCCATATCCATGAAGTCCGCCTCGGGATGCTCGTAGAGCACCCACATGATCTTGCCGGCATCCATTGCCGAGCCGCCGCCGATGGCGAGAATCAGGTCGGGCTGGAAAGCCGTCATCTGGGCCGCACCCTCCCGGGCACAGGCAAGGGTAGGATCGGGAGCCACATTGTAGAAAGTGGTATGGGTGATGCCCATTTCATCCAGCTTGTTTTCGATGGGCTTTGTGTAGCCGTTATTGTACAGGAAGCTGTCTGTGACGATGAATGCCTTTTTATGTCCTTTCAGCTCGGACAGGGCGACGGGCAGGCAGCCTTTCTTGAAATAGACCTTTTCAGGCGCGCGGAACCAGAGCATATTTTCCCTCCTGACGGCGACGGTTTTGATGTTCAGCAGATGCTTGATGCCCACGTTCTCGGACACGGAGTTGCCGCCCCAGCTTCCGCAGCCAAGGGTGAGGGAGGGGGCCAGCTTGAAGTTGTACAGGTCGCCGATACCGCCCTGGGCGGAGGGGGTGTTCACAAGGATACGGCAGGCTTTCATCCGGGCGGCGAAAGCGTCCAGCTTATCCCTGGCGTTAACGGGGTCCAGGTAAACGGAAGCGGTGTGACCATAGCCGCCGTCTTTAACCAGGGTGTCGGCCTTGTTCAGGGCGTCTTCAAAATCATCGGCCCGGTACATGGCAAGAACGGGGGAGAGCTTTTCGTGGGCAAAGGCCTCGCTCAGGTCGGTAGAAGAAACTTCTCCAATCAGGATCTTGGTATTTTCCGGTACCGTCACCCCTGCAAGTGCCGCGATGGTGTGGGCGGACTGGCCGACGATTTTGGCGTTCAGAGCGCCGTTAATGAGGATGGTGGCGCGAACCTTGTCGGCTTCTTCTTCGTTCAGAATATAGCAGCCCCGGTTGACAAACTCGGCTTTCACTTGGTCGTAAATGCTGCTCAGCACCACAACGCTCTGCTCCGAGGCACAGATCATGCCGTTGTCAAAGGTTTTGGAGTGGATGACGGAGGAAACTGCCAGTAGAATGTCGGCGGATTCATCGATCACAGCGGGGGTATTGCCTGGGCCTACACCCAGGGCGGGTTTTCCGGAGGAATAGGCCGCTTTCACCATACCGGGGCCGCCGGTGGCCAGGATAATATCGGCCTCCTGCATGAGCTGGTTGGTCAGCTCCAGACTGGGAACATCGATCCAGCCGATGATACCCTCGGGAGCGCCTGCGGCAACGGCTGCCTCCAATACCACTTTCGCGGCGGCAATGGTGCAGCCCTTGGCCCGGGGATGGGGGCTGATGATAATGCCGTTGCGGGTCTTCAGCGCGATCAGGGTTTTGAAAATCGCGGTGGAGGTGGGATTGGTGGTAGGAATCACTGCGGCGACAACGCCGATGGGCTCCGCGATCTTCTGAATGCCGTAAGCAGTGTCTTCTTCAATGACACCGCAGGTCTTGGCATCCTTGTAGGCATTGTAAATGTACTCGGCGGCGTAATGGTTTTTGATGACCTTGTCTTCCACCACGCCCATTCCGGTTTCCGCGACGGCTTGCTTGGCCAGGGGAATGCGCATCTTGTTGGCGGCGGTTGCCGCAGCCAGGAAAATCCGATCCACCTGCTCCTGGGTATAAGAAGCAAACCGGGTTTGGGCAGCCCGGCAGCGGTTCAGCGCTTCGGTCAGTTCCTGGGTGTTTGTTACAGGCGTATAGTTCTTCTCCATATGCATTCACCTTTCTGAGTAGAAATTTACCGATAGAAATATACCGATAAAATACTACTGATATAATACGGCAAATTCGGGAAAAGTCAACCCCCAAAAACCCGGAATATAGCAATACAATGACAATTTGGAAGGACTGCCAGAATCCGTTTCTCGCGTCCGGGAGAATCTGGGGAAATTGCCTAATCAATCGCGGGGCTGGGAAGCAAGAAAAAAACGCAATGCGTTCCCGGAAAGGGGAAAGCATTGCGCTTGCAGTATGGCATAGGGTTCAGAGGGCGCGCGAAAGGAGATGATTTACGGCTTCTTCAATTTCTCCATGGCGGCCCGGGCGTGGCCAATCAGCAGATTTTGGATCGCTTCCAGTTCTCCAAGACCGCGTACTTCGCATATGACTTCATACCCGGCGCTTTGAAAGAGTTGCTTCCAGGAGTCTGAACGCTCTCCTGCCATATGTTGATTGACGTGGCCTCCGGCAACGATCATCATGGGCCGCAAAAGTACACGGCGGTAATTTCCGGTTTTCACCATGGCAAGAACTTCTTCCGCGGTGGGTGCAGCCTCCATGGTGCCGATGAAATAATGCGCCCAGCCGCTGTCGTGCAGAAGCTTCTGCATCCTGGCATATACTTCGTTGGAGGCGGCTTCCGTGCCGTGGCCCATAAAGCAGATGGCAGTTTCCCCGTCGTTATAGGCAGCGGTGGAGGAAACCATGGCGCCGGCAACGGTCCGGAAGTCCTCGTCAGAGGACAGAAGCGAAGCGCCAACGGAAAGAGAAGTGAAAGATTTCTGATATTTTTCGGCTTCCCTGATTATTTTTTGATATTCCAACCCATCCATCATATGCGTGGGCTGAATGACCAGGTTTTTGACCCCGTTGGCTGCCGCCCGGGCCAGCGCCTCGCCGGCATTGTCAATGAAGATTCCGTCCCGGTGTTTTATGCGGTCTATGATCTTTTGACCGGTAAAGCCGCGGCGTACAGCGTATTCTGGAAATGCCTTTTCCATGGCTTCCTCAATGGCGCCGATCGTCAGGCGGCATTTGTCCGGATAGGTGGTACCGACGCTGACGACCAGCAGCTCGTTCGGACCGATATCGTCCTGATTTCTGGGATTGCTGGTTGGCAGCGTGTAAGCATTCATTTTCGGTTCCTCCTTTGTTCTGCGGCAGGACCATGGGGCATTGATAGCGGGTACGAAAACAAGCAGCGGATCCTGTTAGGAATCTGCTGCTTTTGAAATAGCGGATGGGACAGGGGGGAGCGCCCGGCGCTGCCGCGTCATTTTTCCACATGGCGGCGAATTGCCTGAAAGGTTTGGTCGCTGATAATGTGCTCCATGCGGCAGGCATCCGCAGCGGCGGTTTGCTCATCAACCCCCAGGCGCATCAGCAGGTTTTGCAGAACCGTGTGACGCTCATAAATTTTGGAAGCGACCTCCAGACCGGATTGGGTCAGGGTCAGATAGCCGTCCGCGTCCGCTGTGACATAGCCGGCTTGCTTCAACAGGCCCATAGCGCGGCTGACGCTGGGCTTGGAATAGCCCATATATTCACTCACATCAATAGCCCGGACAGCGCTGCGCTTCCGGGACAGAATGTAAATCGTCTCCAGATACATCTCGCCGGATTCCTGCAGATTCACACGGAGTCCACCTTTCTGCGTATTTGATGTAAGCATATCATAATTATCCACGGATTTCAAGAGGAATATAACGTCCGCTTTGTGAAGTAGGACAAAAATGAAAAAAGCACCAAAACCCCTTGACAAATCCGCTTTGAATGACTATTATATAGGAGGTTAGCGAAAGCTAACTAATTTAAAACCCAACGGTTAGCGGAGGCTAATCGTCAAAGACATGCAAAGAAGGTGCAGCTGTATGCCGTTAACATTTGCGGATACCGGAGAAAGCTTCGTCATTAAGCGGATCGGCGGGAGGCCGGAAGTCAGAAAGTATTTGGAAAATCTGGGCTTTGTGGTTGGGTCCAATGTGTCGGTGATCAATACCATCGCAGGTAACGTCATCGTTAAGGTGAAAGAAGCCCGGGTCGCGATCAGTCAGGAAATGGCGCAGAAGATCATGGTGTGATCCCTGTGCCGGTGAATAAAAAAGAGGGAGGATGTGTTTATGAAAACACTTCGGGATGCAAAAATCGGGGATACGGTCAAGGTCGTAAAGCTCCACGGAGAAGGGGCTGTGAAGCGGCGTATTATGGACATGGGCATTACCAAAGGGGTGGAAGTTTTTGTCCGGAAAGTGGCCCCTCTGGGGGATCCCGTGGAAGTAAATGTCCGGGGCTATGAGCTGTCCCTGCGCAAGGCCGACGCGGAAATGATTGAGGTTGAATAACCTGCTGTCCGCTTTATTTTCATCAATGGTTAGCATTTGCTAACGGAAAGAGAGGAATCTTGTATGGAATTGCGTATTGCCCTGGCGGGAAACCCTAACTGCGGCAAAACAACCCTGTTCAACGCCCTCACCGGCGCCAACCAGTATGTGGGTAACTGGCCCGGTGTTACGGTGGAGAAGAAAGAGGGCAAGCTGAAAAAGCACCCGGATGTGACAATCACGGACCTGCCCGGTATTTACTCCCTGTCACCCTACACCCTGGAGGAAGTGGTGGCCCGGAATTACCTGATCGGGGAGCGGCCCGACGGGATCTTAAACATTGTGGACGGCACCAATTTGGAACGGAACCTGTACCTGACCACCCAGCTGACGGAACTGGGTATCCCTGTAGTGGTAGCCATCAATATGATGGATGTGGTTCGGAAGAACGGCGACAAGATCAACATTCCCGAGCTGAGCAAGGCTCTGGGCTGTAAGGTTGTGGAGCTGTCCGCGTTGAAAGGCGACGGCGTCCTGGACGCGGCGGAAGCGGCTATTGACGCCGCGAAAAACGGAAAGACCGTGCCGATGCATACTTTCTCCGGCGCTGTGGAGCATGCCATCGCCCACATCGAGGAAGCGGCGGTTCATGGGCTTCCGGAGGAACAGCAGCGCTGGTACGCGATTAAAATTTTTGAACGGGATGAAAAGGTGCTCTCCCAGCTGGGGCTGAAGCAGCAGACCCTGGCCCACATCGAGTCGGACATTCAGGCGGCGGAAACGGAGCTGGACGACGATGCCGAGTCCATCATCACCAATGAGCGTTATGTGTACATCGGGAAGCTCATGAAGCGGTGCTATCATAAGAAATCCGCCGGAAAGCTGACAAACTCCGACAAGATCGACCGGGTGGTGACGAACCGGTTCCTGGCCCTGCCGATTTTCGCGGTGGTCATGTTCGCGGTATACTGGATCGCCATGGGCCCCTTCGGCACCTTCCTGACGGACTGGACCAACGATGTGCTTGGTACCGAATGGCTGGTAGAGATTCCCCGGGCGGCCCTGGAGGGCTGGGGTGTCAACGGTATTCTGGTTGGCCTGATCTGCGACGGTATTCTCGCAGGCGCGGGCGCCGTCCTGGGCTTCGTGCCCCAGATGCTGGTGCTGTTCTTCCTGCTGGCCCTGCTGGAGGACTGCGGATACATGGCCCGGATCGCGTTCATTTTGGACCGCATTTTCCGCAAGTTCGGCCTGAGCGGCAAGAGCTTTATCCCCATGCTCATCGGCACCGGCTGCGGTGTTCCCGGCGTCATGGCCAGCCGTACCATTGAAAATGAGCGGGACCGGCGCATGACCATTATGACCACCTGCTTTATCCCCTGCGGCGCGAAAATGCCCATCATCGGCCTGATTGCCGGCGCTCTGTTCGGCGGCAGCGGCCTGGTGGCTGTGTCCGCCTACTTTATCGGCGTGGCGGCCATTATCATCTCCGGTATCATCCTGAAGAAGACCAAGCCCTTCTCCGGCGACCCGGCGCCCTTTGTCATGGAGCTGCCCGCCTATCACGCTCCCACCGCCGGCAATGTCCTGCGCTCCACCTGGGAGCGGGGCTGGTCCTTTATCAAGAAAGCCGGCACCATCATCCTGCTTTCCTCCGTGGTTCTGTGGTTCCTCCAGGGCTTCGGCTGGGAGGACGGCGGCTTCGGTATGGTGGAGGATATGAATAACTCCGTGCTGGCTGCCATTGGCGGCGCCGTCGCATACATCTTCGTTCCCCTGGGCTTCGGCAACTGGAAAGCCGCTGTGGCCACCATCACCGGCCTGATCGCCAAGGAAAATGTGGTTGCCACTTTCGGCATCCTGTATAACTACGCCGGAGAACTAGCGGAGAACGGCGACGAGATCTGGGGGCTGGTGGCCCGGGATTACACCCAGCTTTCTGCCTATTCTTTCATGATCTTTAACCTGCTGTGCGCTCCCTGCTTTGCTGCCATGGGCGCCATCAAGCGGGAGATGAATAACGGCAAGTGGACGGCTTTCGCCATCGGCTATATGTGCGTGTTTGCTTATGTTGTTTCCATGATTGTGTATCAGCTCGGAATGCTGCTTTCCGGGGCTTTCAGCGTCTGGACGGTGGTCGCCATCGCGGTGCTGGCTGCCATGATCTATTTGCTCGTGCGGAAGAATCCTTACCGGGAGGAGACCCTGCGGGTAAAGACTTCTTCAGCAAAATAAGAAAACGAAAGGAGCAAACAGTATGAACGTACCAACTTTGATTGCGGGGGTCGTTGTGATCCTGTTGATCGGTTCCATTATTCTCTTTCAAGTCCGCAGCCGGAAAAAGGGCAAGTGTGCCTGCTCCTGCGGCTGTGACTGCGCTGGATGCGGCATGAGCGGTGCTTGCCACGCAAAAAAGTAACTGTTGAGCTGCTGCCGAAAGGCACTGGCTCATGGTGCCCCCAAACCGGTCATCAGGCTATCGGCTCATAAACCGCAGATAGGAAAATAGGAATTTGCCGGCTTCGCCGAATTGACAATTGACAGTTGACAATTATTGTGTCCCTACGGGACAATTTAGAAATAATTTCTATTGTTTTTCATCCAAATTCTTTTTATTTTAAATCATCCCGAAGGGATTCCTTAATTGTCAATTGTTCATTGTCAATTGTCAATTAAATTCCAATTTTTCTGCTTTCCGAGAAAAGCGGAAAGCATAAACCAGTCGTTCCGAAGAGCGTACGAGCATCTTCTCTGCGGAATTCTGCTGACCTTTGACACACTGAGGAACCGGGGCAAAGCCCCGGTTCCAGGTGGATGTTACTTCGTGCAGGGAGTACGCCCGCCCATGCAGGGCGAATCCGGGCAGAGGCATTCGCTGAACAGATCCAGTTTCAGCTGGATCGCCAGTTCCAGCCGGGTTACAGCGGCGAGAATCCGCTCTACGCTTTCGTCAATATCTTCCAGATCGTCCACTCTGGTGCCGTAAAGCTGGGTCACCTTTTCGATTTTTTTGTGCTCCGCCTCCAAAATACGGGCCAGAGCCTCCTGCTGTTCGGCGACGGCCTCAATGAGCTTGGTGATGGCTTTGCAGCGGCTGTTTTCCTCGGGACGGGGCGGTGCAGACTGAATAGCGTCCATAGAAGAATCGTCCTTTCTTCCAGATTTGTTCCTGCCGGCACAGCCCATTCTATGTACCGTGGTAAAAATTTGGCACAATTTGTCTGACGGAACGGTAGGGAAACAGAAGCGGTATTTTGAATTATACTATCCGTGGATGAAGCTGATCAGAATGCAGGCGCAAACGCCTGTACTGATCGGCTTTTTTACAGGCAGATCCTCCAATGAGAGCGCACCGCAGTGGCGCGTATCAGAAAACCGCTGGCCCAGGCTGTTAAAAACCCGCACGCATATTTTTCAGGAGGCGTTATAGGGTTACCGCATTAAAACAGCGCAGCGCTTCAGGTCTGATCCGCCCGAGACTGCGTACAGTCTTTGCTGGCTGCTGATTAAACCGTCTCTTGTTCAGGAATTACTGGAACTCTCTATGGCTATTGATCGGATGGCGGTATTCAGAATGATTATGCATTCTCCTGGATTTCCGTAAGAGCGGCATAAAACTCCTGAATGGTTCTGCTTCCAGCGACTTTTTTGACATTTTGAGGTTGACAAAAGACTTTAATCAAAAGGTCATATAGAGTGAGGAAATCAGAACTGTCCGGATCCTTGCAGATCAGGAAGAAAAATAAATTAATTTTTCCGGATAACCAGGGAATCGGCTCTTTTGTGGTAACAACAAAAACACAATTCTGTTTGATACAGGAGTGGGTGGTAAAGGGTACGGCAACAAGATCATCAAATCCGCTGGACTCAAAATCTTCAGCTTCAATCAGATGTTTTTCATATTCTGAAGAAATGATACCCTCTTCTATAAGTTCATCGCATACACAATGGATAATGCCGTTTTTGGTTTTCAATTCTGATGTATGGATAAATAAGGAATCTTTTAAGTATTTGCTTAAATACTCCTTCAGGCGGAGTATATGTTCTTCTGCTTTGATATGGAGGATTTCTCGGTAGATTTTTCGAAAATCTAGAGATTTGGGAAATGGAGAGATCTGAATGCAATGGGGATAATGGGGCATGGGAATCAGGGACAGAACCAATTTGGCATCCTGAGATATTTCTCCGATATCTGTTTGAAGAAGACACTGACGGACATCCAGCAAGGCACCCATTCGTTCAGAAAGCTGGATTTGAATATGGTTTGCCAGTGTATGGTCCACCGGAAGAATTAGGCAGGTGGGAACCGGTGCTTCAAAAACACAGCTGTCCTGGACATAAGAGGCAAGTTTAATCGCGAACCAGCAAATCTCATCGGAACTAATCGACTGTCCCGCTGCCTCTGAGAAAGAAAACAGGAAATTTGCAGTCAATTTGTACAGAGTGGGATATGTGCTTCGCATTATGGAACGAAGTTGACTGGGGCGGGACAGGTGCA
The DNA here is from genome assembly GCA_964625595.1 of uncultured Oscillospiraceae bacterium. Taxonomy (GTDB): domain Bacteria; phylum Bacillota; class Clostridia; order Oscillospirales; family Oscillospiraceae; genus Faecousia. The sequence goes on from CAZVDH010000049.1 coordinate 8,583, forward strand.
GCTTTTGCCGAATGATCATTCGCTGCAGGTACATGGAAAGGCTGGCAGAAAAGGTATCCTCGGAAAAATCGGTGTGAAGGTGTATTTCTAATTGGGAAATCATAGCTCCCGCCGCGCCCTGCAGGTTCAGTGCTGCCTGTGGGATTGCATGGGCAATGGGATAATTGTCCTCGTCCATTGCAATCAACAGCAGAGCAAGATGCTCCTTTTCCGGCTGGGAATAAGGACGTCCGGCAAGAATTTCAAGGTTCTTCGCAATGTTCAGAGCACAGGCGTAATCCGGGTAAACTTCAAGATCACTTAACAAAAATTCCCGGCGAAAGATAATATTGCCCTCCATGATCTGCTCAAGTTGAACCATTATGTGAAGAACCAGCTCATAGTATCGTTCTCCGCTGCCTGACAGAGCGTATTCAGGCAGGCGTTTTTGAAGGATGTAAGATATCTCTGTGGCAGAAATGCCGGAAAATACCGTGTCAAGATATTCCAGAGTGAGAACGGAAACGGATCTTCTCCGCAGGATTGTGTTCACAATCAGACGGCGTCGTTCTATCTGTTTTCCCTCCAGATAAAGCAGGGAACCCCGGCGGTGTAAAGTCATTTGGAATGGGCGCAGGATGCCTTTAACATTTAGCAGATCTCCGTCCAGCGTATAGGTGCTGACCATCAGTTTGTCCAGCAGGGTATCATATTGAATGTTCTTCCGGTACAGGATCTGCCGGAGAATATAGGAGGTTCGTTCACTCGGCGTAAGGGGCAGGGAATTCTTTTTTGCGGGAAGAATCTGCATGCTGCCCTCGGGAATGTTCCAGCGGTATCCCTTTCGGGAGGCGAGGATCAAGGGGGTGCTTTCTGAAGCTGCGTTGATTTCGCGGATATAGTTACGGATCGTCCGTGTAGTGGTGTGCAGCAGGGTGGCAAGCTCCTCGCCGGACACATAATCACCGGCATTGGCAAGCCAGGAAGACAGAAGCGTTTTTTTGTCCTGTTTCATAATGTTTTCCCCCGGCGGTTGGTTGATATCAGAAATTGTACGAACTGCATCAAGTCTCGTAACGTTATTATACCATATGTACAAAGAAATACACAAGAAATTTTCCTACAAAAAGGAATTAAAAATGAATTTATTAGGAAAGGATTTCTGATATAATGATTCCAGAAACAGTTGTGCACAAACTGAATTCCCCAAAATAGAAAGGAGAAAACAACGTGGAAAAAAACAGACAGCTGGCAGAGCGAATCCTTGATCAGGTTGGCGGCGCAAATAACGTTGAAAATGTATTTCATTGCATGACCCGCCTTCGCTTTAAATTGAACGACACAAACGTAGTGTCTCTGGACGAGCTGAAGAAGATCCCCGGCGTTTTGGGAGCCCAGTATGCGCAAAATACACTGCAGGTCATTATTGGGCCGGCGGTGGATGATGTTTACAGAGAACTCGTGGCAGTCAGCGGGCTGACTGTCCAGGAAGCCATTCAGGAAAATCTGGATCAGGATTTGACTGAGGCTCCGAAGAAAAAGTTTTCCGTGAAGAGCATTCCTGGAAGGATCGTTACGACTTTCTCCAACAGCATGGAGCCTCTGGTTCCATTGTTTGTTGCGCTTGGTATGCTGAATATTGTTGCCGCATTGATTGGACCGACACTGCTGAAACTGGTTTCTGCTGAGTCCGACCTGTACAATAATTTCTACCAGGCCGGTCAGGCGATTATCTATTTTCTTCCTGTCCTTGTGGCGATTACGGCATCCCGCTATTTTAAGACCAATACCTTTGTGTCGGTTACTCTGGCCTGTCTGATGCTGTTTCCGACTATTTCAGAGATGCTTGCTTCAGAGAGTGGATATTCCGTTTATGGGATTCTCGCACCCAATGCAACATACAGTGGTCAGATCATCCCCATCCTGCTGGTTGTTTGGATCCAGAGCTATGTAGAGAAGGTGCTGAATAAATATGTTCCCGGTACGCTGAAGGTTCTGCTGGTTGCATTTGGCACCATCGTAATTATGATGCCTCTGGAATTTTTGGTTCTCGGTCCTGCCGGTGCACGGATCGGTGCGCTTTTGACTGGGGTAGTCCTTGGACTGTATCAGGTTGCAGGGCCGGTGGAGACTATGCTGGTATGTGCGTTTATTCCTTTCTTGACCGCTTTTGGTTTTGGCCGTCCGGTTTTCTTCGCGTGCCTTGGCGTGCTGCTTTCCACCGGATCTGAATTTGCGTATATGCCCATTGCGATGGTTCTGAATAATTTCCTGGCTATGGGCATTGCTGCCGGTTATATGATTAAGGCGCCCAATGCGGATAAAAAGAAGCTGGGCGCGACCTGCCTTGCGGCATGTGCTCTTGGCGGTGTATCGGAACCCACCCTGTTTGGCATTCTGATTCCGGATAAGAAGACCTACCTGCCCACGATTATTGGCGGCGCTGCGGCCGGTCTTCTGTGCGGCCTTCTGCACGTCGGTTATTATCAGTTTGGCCCCAGCAACATTCTGAGTGTACTTGGTTTTGTATCAACGGAAAACAGCAACAACTTCCTGTTTGGATGCATTACGGCTGCCGTAGCGTTTATTGTGCCGTTTGTTGCAATGCTACTGACTTACAAAGCAGAAAAAGCTGACTGAAATTGAAAGGATTTTGTATGAAATGAATGAGAATAAAATGATTTTGGCCAGTATTGGCTCCGGTTCTTCCTATCTTCCCGATATCGCGGAAATGCTGATTGAACGCCGGGAAACTATGCAGATCGCGCAGTGGCGTTTGATGGATATTGATGCGTACCGCCTGAACTGTACCGGAAAGTATGTGCAAAAGATGTTTGCCGAAGCCGGAATGCCTACCGTAGTTACATTGACTTCCGATCTGGAAGAGGCGGTCCGGGACGCGGATTTCGTCATTACTACGATTCGCCCCGGTATGTCTGACGCAAGAAACCTGGACGAGACTATTCCCTTCAAGCACGGCCTGATTGGACAGGAAACGACGGCTCCCGGCGGAATGCTGATGGGCTTTAAGACGATACCTGCAATTCTGGAAGTTGCCCATGTTATCGAGCGTGTCGCAAAGCCGGATTGCTATCTTATCAATCTGGCCAATCCTTCCGGAATGATTGCGGAAGCGCTGGAGCGCCACTCAAATGTCAAGTATGGCTGCCTGTGCAATGGGCCTACGGTTATCCGTAAAGCAATGGAGGCAATCTACGGTCAGGACAATCCTGAGGATGTCTTTGTGGAAGTTATCGGACTGAATCACCTGATTTGGTGCAAGGTTTTTGTGAAAGGAAAGGATGTCACGGATGATGCCTTTGAGCGGCTGCTGGATTGGTCTGCTGATAACATTCCCGCGCTCCGCCGTGAGTTTGTTGAACCAGCCCTGGAAAAATTCATTGGCTATATTCCCATGGGCCCCTATCTGGAGTTCTATTATGACTTTGACACCAACTTCAAAGATCTGCAGAATTATTCCGGAAACCACTGGGAATCCATGCTGAAGCACGTACAGAAGAATGTCGGTGATGTCTGCGATGATTTGCAGATGCCCGAGCAGGCAACCCGGGCCGAATGCGTGAAGATTATCGAGAAGCGTACCTTCGAGCTTTATGATAAAATGGATCCCAGAGCTTACAAGCTGGCCTGCAATACCCGTGGCGGAAAGGGATACGGCGAGGCTGGTATCACGCTGATTAATGCGATCTGGAACAATACCAATGAGGTTTTAAGTCCCGATGTAGCCAGTATGGGCTGTATGCAGGAATTTGATCCCAAGTGCGTCTGCACGACCACCAGCCTTGTTAACGGTTTCGGTATCCATCCCATCTGCTTCCCCAAGCTGCCCGGCCATATGATGTCCAAGATCTATGCTGCCAAGGAGTATGAGAAGCTGGCTGTTGAAGCAGCCGTAACCGGAAGCTATCACGCCGCACTGGAGGCGTTGGTAGCCAATCCTCTGGTAAACAGCTACTACAAGGCGAAAGCTGCCCTCAATGAGCTGCTGGTGGCAGAAAAGGAATGGCTTCCCAACTTTGCGGAAGCGATTACAGCATTGGAAAACGGAGAGGAACCAAAGAACTAAGGAAACTCTGAATAACTCGTCTGCGACTGGGCAACGGATATTTCCTTTATCCGTGCGGTTTAAAAAGCGGAAAATACATACAGTATTCCAACGCTTTTCGAACTTTCGACTGGAGAAAAATCTCTCGTTGCCAACGCTTGTCGAATTAATCAGAGCTTCCCAAATTCTTAATCAATAATGATAGCCGGGGCACCTGTGTCCCGGCTATCATTTTCCACATAATGGTACTGGAGACGGACCGAAAATGAAGAATAAAATGCCTCTCCCTACAGAAGCAGGGAGAGGCGATTTGTTTATTCAGGAAGCAAAGGGGCGGATTAGTCCTTGTACATCTCCACCAGCTTGTTCAGGTGCTCCCAACGCTCCTTGGCAGCGGCCTCGTTCTTGGCGAACAGGTCGGTGGCGCGCTCGGGGAACTCCCGGGTCAGCCGGGCGTAACGGGCTTCGTTCATCAGGAAGTCCTGGTAGCCGTCCTTGGGCGCCTTGGAATCCAGGGTGAACTTGCCGGTTTCCTTGGAGGGATCGAACCGGAACAGGTTCCAGTAGCCGCACTCAACGGCTTTCTTCATCTCGGCCTGGCAGTTGGTCATGCCGCCCTTGATGGAGTGCATCTCGCAGGGAGCGTAGCCGATGATCAGGGAGGGACCGTGGTAGGCCTCGGCCTCGGTGATGGCCTTGATGGTCTGGGCGGGGTTGGCACCCATAGCGATCTGGGCAACATACACATAGCCGTAGCTCATAGCGATCTCAGCCAGGGACTTCTTCTTGGTCTCCTTACCGGCAGCGGCAAACTGTGCCACCTGGCCGATGTTGGAAGCCTTGGAGGCCTGTCCGCCGGTGTTGGAGTAAACCTCGGTATCGAAGACGAAGATATTGACATCCTTGTTCTGTGCCAGAACGTGGTCAACACCGCCGAAGCCGATATCGTAGGCCCAGCCGTCGCCGCCGAAGATCCACACGGACTTCTTGGACAGGTATTCCTTCTTGTTCACAATGTCCTGGACATCATCGCAGCAGATGTTGGCCTCCAGGTTGGCGATCAGCGCCTTGGTGGCAGCCTTGTTGGCCTCGCCGTCGTCGTAGGTGTCCAGCCATTCCTTGCAGACAGCTCTGCGCTCGTCATAGACAGTCCGTTCCATCAGGGCGCGGACCTTGTTTGCCAGGGACTCACGGATGACCGCCTGAGCGGTGTACATGCCGAGGCCGTGCTCCGCGTTGTCCTCAAACAGGGAGTTGGCCCAGGCGGGACCTCTGCCTTCCTTGTTGACGGTGTAGGGAGCGGTAGCAGCGGGACCGCCCCAGATGGAGGAGCAGCCGGTGGCGTTGGAAATGTACATACGGTCGCCGAAGAGCTGGGTCACGAGACGGGCGTAGCTGGTCTCAGCGCAGCCTGCGCAGGAGCCGGAGAACTCCAGCAGGGGCTGCTTGAACTGGCTGCCCTTCACGGAATTGTCCTGCATATCCTTCTTCTCGGAGACCTTGGAGACCATGTAGTTCCACACGGGCTGCTGATCCAGCTGAGACTCCTGGGGAACCATGGTGATTGCCTTGGTGGGGCAGACGCCGAC
>CAZVDH010000050.1:0-14147 GCA_964625595.1 uncultured Oscillospiraceae bacterium
CAGGTTTCCTATTTGCTGTTTTAAGCCGATAACCTAAATTCCAATTTATCTGTTTGCCGCATAAAATCGACATGCATTTTATAAAAGATCCCGGAGCAACCAGTGCTCCGGGATCGCATATTTTACGGCAGATTCAGCCGATGGGTGATCAGGTAGTGGGTAGGGAAGTAACACGCGGCACCGATTGCCAGCCAGCCGATAGCAGTAATCACCAATCCCATAGAATAGCTCATGGTTTCCAGGTATACGCCAAAGGACAGACTTGCTAAACCGCCCACACTCAGAACGGAAATTGCCATGTGAATCAGATAGTAGAACAGGAGCGCCAGCAGGATTTTGTGCTTCTTTGCAACGAGAGCGCCCAGGGAAACAGCGAGCATAATCACGCAGCATTCTCCCACCAGCCCGCTGAGTATGACCAGAATACCCAGCAGCACATAGCCGACTGCACGGAAGCCAATGGCTTCCTGAAGCATCTGAAAGAACCTTGCGGCAGCATCGGGAAATTCTTCCCAGAAGCCTTCTACACCGGATACGCCGATAAAGGCCATGAAAAGAACGGACACAACCACCGTAAGACAAATTGCGATCATCTCCACCACGCTGGTGATAACGGAGGTCAGCAGGATCTGATGGCCGTTTACCGGCAGGGTGAAGGTCAGGTAGCCCTCATCGGTGAACCTGCTTTTATAGAAGCGGTTAACCAGCAGAAGCAGCATAACGATGGAGCAGGCGGCGATCACGATGATGGCAGACACGCAGACCAGCGCGGATAAAACCGTCAGAAGCGTATCATCGGTGCGGGGGCCGGCTTCCTCTGCCCAGGTAAGATACCGGATGGCACCGCCGCCCAGGAGTCCGCATCCGAGGCAGGCGGCGCAAAGAATGCCCAGCAGCCCGGCGGTGGCTTTAAATTCATGTTTCAGCAGTTTGGCAAACATCTGAATACCTCCCGGAACAGTTCATCCAGGGACTTGCCGGTTTCCTCCCGGGTCTCGTCGGCGTTGCCGGAACGAACCACATTGCCCTGGTACAGGAAAATAAATTCGTCAAGCACCCGTTCCACATCGGAGATGAGGTGGGTGGAAATAAGAATGGTCGCGCTGGGGTCATAGTTGCTGATGATGGTATTTAGAATGTAGTCACGGGCAGCCGGGTCCACACCGCCGATGGGCTCATCCAGCAGATACAGCTTCGCCCTGCGGGACATGACCAGCACAAGCTGCACCTTTTCCTGGGTGCCTTTGGATAGAGTGCGGAATTTGGCGTCCAACCGGATGCCCAAGGCTTCCAGCATGGTTTCCGCCCGGCTGCGGTCAAAGTCGGCATAAAAATCCTGAAAGAAATCCAGTTGTTGGGCGATAGTCATCTGCCGGCTGAAATAGGGCCTGTCGGGAAGATACGATACGATGGCTTTTGTGGCAGGGCCGATGCTCTGACCGCAGATGGTGATGGTGCCCTCCGTAGGGGTAAGAAGCCCCGCCGCCAGCTTGATAAAGGTGGTTTTTCCGCTTCCGTTGGGTCCCAACAGACCGACGATTTTTCCCTGGGGCAGATCCAGCGTAAGCTTATCCAGAGCAAGCTTATTCGTGTAGCGCATGGTCAGTCCCACTGTGCTGAGTACAGTTTCCAATTTGATCCTCCTTCTTATTCTTCAAGAGCTTTCAGAAGCTCTGCTGCCTGCTTCGGCGAAAGGCCGAAGACCATGAATTTTTCCGCGCATTCCTTAGCAAGCTCATTGAGCGCCATATCCCTTGCTGCGGAAAGGACTTCCTCCTGTGCCGTGACGGTTCGGCCGCTGGTTCCGCCGCCAAGAAGCAGCCCCTCCCGTTCCAGCTCCGTGAGCGCCCGCTGCATGGTATTGGGGTTTACCTGGGCTTGGGCGGCAAGGTCACGGACGGACGGGACTTTCATCCCCGGGGGATATTCCCCCGTCAGGATCGCGGCCCGAATGGTGGCAACAATCTGTTGATACACCGGCCGTTCACCGGTAAATTTCCAGTTCATAGGCACCTCCTCTGTATTACTGTATTAGTGTATTAATACAATAGCACATAGGGATATGGTTGTCAATAGGAAAATAAAAATCGCCGGGAAAAATTTTCCCGGCGGTTGGAGCCTGATTCAATAAAATGCCATACAGTCGCGGTGCCGTCCGGAGATTTTGACCTCCAAAGAGGGGAACTGACTGCGTAAGGTATCTGCCAACAGGGCGCATACCGGGTTTTCCGTATAGAAATGCCCGGCGTCAATGAGGGAAAGCCCCAGGGCCTTTGCGTCCCAGAAGTCGTTGTATTTTATATCCGATGTAACCAGTGTATCGCACCCGGCTTTCACGGCGGTCCCCATTTCGTCGGCGCAGGCACCGCCGCCGACGGCTACCTTATGAACCGGTTTTCCGCCGCTGACATACCGCAGACCCGGGCATCCCAGCGTTTCTTTGACATAGGGGAGAAAGACTTCCAACGACTGCTCCGGAACAAAGCCGCTTCGAAGAAGGCCCCATTCCCGTCCGTCCCCATCCGTCCCGGTTGGGGCGATAATACGGATTTCGGATAATCCAAGGGTTCTCGCCAGGACATCGTTTACACCGTCGGGAGCCAAGTCCAGGTTGGTGTGGGCATTGTAGCACGCAATACCGTTTTCAATCAGGAACAAAGCGTTCCGTCCCTGCTCCGTCTCGTCCGTAACAAATCCGGTATCCCATAGGAGCGTGTGATGGGTAACGATCATTTCGGCACCCCAGTCCTTTGCCTCCCGGCAGACATCCCCAAAGGGATCCAGTGCGACAAGAACTTTGGTGACGGGAGCATTCAGATGCCCGCAGTTGAGGCCCACCCGGTCCCAGCTTTCTTTTCGCTGGGGAGGGAAATGGTTATTCAGGCATGCAGTGATCATTCCAACGGTAATCATGGATTTCCTTCTTTCTCAGGAACCGGCAGGGCCGCGACCTTGTTTCGCAGGGCCAGATAGGTTTCGTATTTTTCTCCGCCTGCCGAGGAAAGACCGGCGACGGTTTTGCCAAGACCCGAAAGAACACGGTCCCGGAATTCCGGCAGCAGGGGAGAGCCGCTTTTCCGCAGAGCGGGGGAGAGGAAGCATTCCTCCAAGGACAAGGGCTGGGAGGGAACGCACAGAACCTCCATGACCGGGTACAGAAAGCGCCCGTCCTTTGCCAGGGTTTCCCGGGAAATGGTGTACCCATTGCGGCTGAGGTAGCTTCTGAGCTGCGGTCGCTTGCTTTGACATTGGAGGATCAGACGGTAGTTTCCCGTTTTCAGCCAGGGCGCGCGCTCCAAAATGGAAATGATCGTATCCGCGCCCATTCCGGCGCAGATGACACAGTTAAAATCCCGGGGAAGACCCTGCAGCCCGTCGGATAAGTAAAAGGACATTTTGCTTTTGACACCGTATTTTTCGGCGTTTTTCCGGGCGCATTCCAGGGGGCCGGAATGAATGTCAGAAGCAATGACAGATCGTGCGTTCCCGGTGAGCAGCAGATGAATGCCCAGATAGCCGTGGTCGCAGCCAATATCCGCAACCCGGTCTCCGGGGCTAACAAAGCTGCAGCAGGCCAAAAGCCGATTGGATAGATTCATATGGATCCTCCTATAAAAATGCCATCCCGGAGTGAAGCGGGATGGCATTTGGTGGAGCAGCGGTCAGGCCTGCTCCTCGTTGGCATCATAGGCTTCCAGGAAGCGGTTGAGCTGGGCGAGGAAAGGCTCGCACTCGATGCCGTGGACCATGCAGGCTTCCTCTACGGTCTCACCCCGGGAAGAGGGGCAGCCCAGGCAATGCATGCCGATGGCGAAGAACAGGGGCGCGCTCTGGGGCGCGACATCCAGAATATCTCCGATAATGGTGTCCTTTTCGATTTTCACAGCCATGATTGGTGTCCTCCTAAGTTTCATTTGTGCCCCTATTATAACCGGGCGTTTGGAAAAAAACAAGGGGGAAGGGAAGATTTTGTAGGACTTTCACATAAATCGGACAGAAAAAAGAACAATGCTTAGCGCTCACTTCTTTTCCCGAAGCTCCCGTCGCCAGAAAGCGGGAAGCGGCTTGACTGCCGGATTGTCCAGCACCTGACCGGACTGGGTATACCGGGAACCGTGGCAGGGGCAGTCCCAGCTGTGTTCCTGGGAATTCCAAACCAGGCGGCAGCCCATATGGGTGCAGCGGCGAAGCCCGGGGGTTAAAAAATTCACTGCGGATTCCCAACCGTTTACGGCAAGCTGGGGCCGGAGCATACGCCGCTGGGGGGACAGAAGCATCTTGCAGGGGTGGGGCTTTTCCAGGATCAGACTGGTCAGAAGCTGGGCGGCAACCATAGAATTTGTCATTCCCCATTTGTTAAAGCCGGTGGCGACATAGAGCCAGGGGGTACGCTTGCTGTACTGTCCCACATAGGGAAGCCCGTCCAGCGTCATGCAGTCCTGGGCAGCCCACCGCTGACAGATGGCACCCTCAGGGAAGTAACGTTGGGCTGCGGCTTCCAGGGTCTGCCATCCGCCGCCCCGCTTGCCGGTCCGGTGACCGCCGCCGCCCAGAATCTGTGCATCCCCGGATCTTCGCAGGGATAGGCCGTTTTCTTCCAGGTACATACCGTCCAGGGGTGTAAGTCCATCCAGGCTGATTGCATAGGAACGCTGCTGGTAAAGCTTGAGAAAGAACAGACCATACTTATTGAGAAGCGGGAAATGGGTTGCCACAATTGCCTTGGAAAAATGGATTTCCCCTTTTTCGGTAATGGCGAGATGGGGCATAAGCTGCAGGACCGGGGTGTTTTCATAGATGGTCAGATCGGCGGTCAGGCCGGACAGAAATTTCAGCGGATGAAACTGGGCCTGATCCGGAAAGCAGATACCGCCTGCGGTGGGAAAGGGCAGGGGAAGCGACTCCCGGAAAACCGCGGGATACCCCAGCTTGTCAAGTGCGGCAAGCTCCGTTTCCAGCTGCTGTACGCCTGAACGTGCATAAACCGTGTGGTCTGTCCGGGAAAAATCACAGTCAATTTCTCTTGCCAGGGATGCAAAAGCGGAAATTGCGGAAAGATTAGCCTGTAGGTAGGCCTGGGCAAGCTCGGTTCCGAATTTTCTGAGAAGCTTGTCAAAGCAAAGCCCATGCTGAGCTGTGATTTTTGCGGTAGTATTGCGGGTGTTTCCTCCTGCCAGCCGGCTTTTTTCGACCACGACACAGTTGATCCCCGCCTCCTGCAGGGTGTGGGCGCAGCACAGTCCGGCCATGCCGCCTCCGATGACCATTACGTCCGTATGGATTTCCCCCCACAGGGGGGGAAAGTGGGGCAGCTCCGTATCCAGCCAGATCGATTCCATGATGGTACTCCTTTCACAGAACAAAACAGGAAATGAAAAGGATTCAAAATAGTATGCCCTCCACAAAAGGGTCTGATTCCGGGGACGGTTGACTTTGCCGGGGAAAAAAGTTATAATACGAAAAGAAATCTTTGAAATACAGGTAGGATACTATGGCAAAAAAGCAAGAGCAATACGGCAATTCCAGCATTTCCATGCTGAAAGGGGAGGACCGGGTCCGTAAGCGTCCCGCAGTGATTTTTGGATCCGATGATCTGGAGGGGTGCAAGCACGCGGTTTTTGAGATCCTTTCCAACGCCATTGATGAAGCCCGGGAGGGATATGGAGATACGATCCTGGTCACCCGGTATGAGGATCTGAGCGTGGAGGTGGAAGACTTCGGACGGGGCTGCCCCGTGGACTATAACGAAAAAGAAAAGCGCTACAACTGGGAACTGGTGTTCTGTGAGATGTACGCCGGCGGCAAGTACGGCGAGAACGGAGAAAACTATGAATATTCCCTGGGGCTTAACGGCCTGGGCTCCTGCGCCACTCAGTACGCTTCGGAATACTTTGACGCGGTGATCCGCCGGGACGGCTTCCGCTATGACCTGCATTTTGAAAAGGGTCGGAATATCGGCGGACTGAAAAAACAGCCCGCGGACCGGAAAAAGACCGGCTCCTGCTTCCGCTGGCGTCCGGACAGGGCGGTTTTTACGGACATCAATATTCCTGTGGAATACTACCGGGATGTGCTGCGCCGGCAGGCGGTGGTAAACCAGGGCATTTTGTTCCGCTTCCGGAATCAGGTGGGCGGAAAATTTGAGACGGAGGAATTCTGCTATCCCGGCGGCATCCGTCAGTATGTTGAGGAAATGGTGGGGGACAATGCTTTCACCATGCCGGTGTTCTGGGAAGCGGAGCGCCGGGGCCGGGACGCGGATAACCGCCCGGAAATGAAGCTGCGCATTACCGCTTCTTTCTGCTTCTCCAAGCAGCTTAACCACATTGAGTTTTACCACAACTCCTCCTGGCTGGAATACGGCGGAAGCCCGGACAAGGCGGTGCGCTCCGCTTTTACCGCGGCTTTCGATAAATACCTGAAAGATACGGGCAAATACGCCAAGGGAGAAAACAAGATCCTGTTCCAGGACATCCAGGACAGCCTGGTGCTGGTGACAAACTGCTTTTCCACCATCGGCTGCTTTGAGAATCAGACCAAGAAATCCGTAAACTCCCGCTTTACGCAGGAGGCCATGACGGCATTTCTGAAAGAACAGCTTCAGGTATGGTTTATTGAGAACAAGCAGGAGGCGGACCGGGCGGCGGAACAGATTCTGGTCAACAAACGGGCCAGAGAGTCGGCGGAAAAGACCAAGACCAGCGTCAAGAAGAAGCTTTCCGGCAGCATTGACATTTCCAACCGGGTGCAGAAGTTTGTGGACTGCCGCAGTCGGGATGTTTCCCGCCGGGAGCTGTATATCGTGGAGGGCGATTCTGCTTTGGGCAGCGTCAAGCTGAGCCGGGACGCGGAGTTTCAGGGTATCATGCCTGTCCGCGGCAAGATCCTGAACTGCCTGAAAGCGGACTATAATAAAATTTTCGCTTCCCCCATCATCACAGACCTGATGAAGGTCCTTGGCTGCGGCGTGGAGGTACAGGGAAAAAAGGCAAAGGAGCTCAGCAGCTTCGATCTGGACGGGCTTCGCTGGAATAAGGTTGTGATCTGTACCGATGCCGATTATGACGGCTTTCAGATCCGCACCCTGATCCTGACAATGATCTACCGTCTGTGTCCCACCCTTATCCGGGACGGATATGTATTTATTGCCGAGTCTCCGCTGTTTGAGATCACCTGCAAGGACAAGACTTGGTTTGCCTATAATGAGCAGGAAAAAGTAAAGATTCTCAAGGAGCTGGAGGGGAAAAAGGTAACCATTCAGCGGTCCAAGGGACTGGGTGAAAACGACCCGGAGATGATGTGGATGACCACCATGAACCCCGAGACCCGGCGGCTCATCAAGGTCATGCCGGAGGACGCGGAAAGAACCGCCTACTATTTCAATATTCTTCTGGGGGACAGCCTCAACGAACGGAAAAACTTCATTGCCGAGAACGGGGCCAAGTACCTGGAACTGGCAGATATTTCGTAAGAAAAGGAGCCAAGCATGGCAAAGAAGAAACAGGAACCGGAAAAGAAAAAAATCAATACCGACGGGATCATGGGACTTCACGGCTCCACCACGGAGCAGCCGATCTCTGAGACGCTGGAAGTCAACTATATGCCCTACGCAATGTCCGTCATCGTCTCCCGGGCCATCCCGGAGATCGACGGCTTTAAGCCCTCCCACCGTAAGCTGCTGTACACCATGTATAAAATGGGGCTTCTCACCGGCGGCAGGACAAAATCCGCCAATATCGTGGGCCAGACCATGCGCTTAAACCCCCACGGCGACGCGGCAATCTATGAAACCATGGTCCGTCTTGCCCGGGGCAACGAGACGCTTCTGCATCCCTTTGTGGATTCCAAGGGTAACTTTGGTAAGGTCTACTCCCGGGACATGGCCTACGCTGCCGCCCGGTATACCGAGGCCAAGCTGGATCCCATCTGCGCCGAGCTCTTCCGGGACATTGACAGCGACACCGTGGATATGGTGGATAACTACGATGCCACCATGAAAGAGCCCAGCCTGCTGCCCACCTCTTTCCCCAATGTTCTGGTTTCGGCGAACCAGGGTATTGCCGTCGGCATGGCCAGCAACATCTGCTCCTTTAACCTGCGGGAGATCTGCGAAACTACCATTGCCCTGATGAAAAATCCGGACCACGATATTCTGGAGACGCTTCCCGGACCGGATTTTTCCACCGGTGCACAGCTTCTCTTTGACGAGGCGGCAACCCGGGAAGTATATGCCTCGGGGCGGGGCAGCTTCAAGCTCCGGGCAAAGTGGCGGTATGTCAAAGAGGGAAATCTCATCGAGATCACCGAGATCCCGTATTCCACGGCCTCCGAGGTCATAATGGATAAGGTGGCGGAGCTGATTAAAGCGGGAAAGATCCGGGAGATCTCCGATATGCGGGACGAGACCGACCTTTCCGGCCTGAAGCTGACCATCGACCTGAAGCGGGGCGTGGATCCGGACAAGCTCATGCAGAAGCTTTTCCGGCTGACCCCCCTGCAGGACAGCTTTCCCTGCAATTTCAATATTCTGATTGCCGGCATGCCTCGGGTCATGGGTGTGGGAGAGATTCTCCAGGAGTGGACTGCCTGGCGTACCGACTGCGTAAAGCGCCGGATCTTCTTCCAGGTTCAGAAGAAAGAGGAAAGGCTCCATCTGCTGAAAGGCTTGGAGCGGATCCTGCTGGATATTGACAAGGCCGTATCCATCATCCGCAATACCGAGCTGGACAGCGAGGTAATCCCCAACCTGATGATCGGTTTCGGCATTGACGAGGTGCAGGCCAATTTCGTCGCCGAGATCAAGCTTCGCAATATCAATAAAGAGTACATTCTGAAGCAGACAAAAGCCATCAGCGATTTGGAAAAGGAAATTGCTGACCTGCGGGATACGCTGAACAGCCACAAAAAGCTTCAGAATGTGATCATCCGGGAGCTGCAGCAGGTATCGCAGAAATACGGCCAGCCCAGAAAAACGGAAATCATCTATGATGCCCAGGATGCGGGTTCGGAGGAGACCCAGGAGGATGTGCCGGATTATCCCGTTACCGTGTTTGTATCCCGGGAGGGCTATCTGAAAAAAATTACGGCCCAGTCTCTCCGGCTCAGCGGCGAACAGAAATTCAAGGAGGGAGACGAACTGTCTTTCTCTACGGAGACGACCAACCGGGATGAGCTGCTCGTGTTTACGGACCGGTTCCAGTGCTATAAGGCGCGGCTCAGTGATTTTGATGACGGAAAAGCCTCCCAGCTGGGTGACTACCTGCCCCAGAAGCTGGGTATGGAATCGGGAGAAACCGTCCGTGCCGTGGTTCTGACGGGGGATTATAAGGGCTTTGTCCTGTTCTTCTTCGAGAACGGCAAGGCCGCGAAAGTACCGCTCAGCGCCTACGAGACGAAGACCAACCGGAAAAAGCTTACCGGCGCATACAGCGACAAGAGCCCGCTCGTTAAAGTCCTGGCTTATACAGAGGATACACAGACTGCGGTCTATTCCAGCGACGGAAGAGCGGCGGTGATCTCCACCGCAATGCTGCTTCCCAAGACGACCCGGAATACCCAGGGCGTGGCGGTGCTGTCTCTGCGGAAAAAAGCGGTGCTTTCCGACGCTCTGATGCTTTCCGACAGCGGAATTGAGAATGTGAGCCGCTACCGCTGTAAGACTATCCCCGCCGCCGGCGCTGTGCTGAAGGATGAAGATTCCAGGCAGAAACAAGAACGGTTTGATGTATAAAAGTACGTCTTTTGGCAAGATATTTTTTAAACAACAGGAGGAAGAACATGGAGAAGAAATGGAAAGAATGGATGTGGATTCCTGCTACAATTATGGGCAGCGCTCTGTTTTCTCTTGGCTTTTCCCTGTTCCTCCAATCCAATGAGATCAACTCCGGCGGCATCTCCGGCCTTGCCATGGTCATTGTGCAGCTGACGGGATTTGGCAGTGTGGGTACGCTTACCGTTCTTATCAATCTGCCGCTTTTCATTCTTGGCGCAAAAAAAATCGGCAGGCGGTTCTTTTTCGGATCTCTGCTTGGAATGCTTGTCAGCTCCGTTCTGATCGACGTTTTTGCCCTGACCCCCTTTACTACACCGGACCCCATGGTCAGCACGCTCTACGGAGGTGTGCTCTGCGGTGTCGGTGTCGGCATTGTATTTGCGGCGGGAACTTCTACCGGCGGTTCGGATATTTTGATTCGCCTGCTGCAGCTGAAATACCGGAATGTACCCATCGGACAAATCTCAATGGCATTCGATGCGACAGTTGTCGTGCTGACCGGTATCGTTTTCCGGGATATGTCCAGAGCGTTGTACAGCGGCCTTGCGGCTTTCATCTGCGGGCAAGCAGTGGATCTTGTAGTGTATCGCTTCGACTATTCCAAGGTTGCTTTGATCGTCACGGAACAGTATGAGTCGATTGCCCAGGCTGTTGGAGATAAGCTGGAACGGGGCGCCACATTTCTCCAGGGGGAGGGTTCCTACAGTCACAAAAGCACCAAGGTGGTCCTGGCGGTTGTAAAAAAACGCCAGCTTGCCGAGTTGAAAGAACTGATTATGGGGATTGATCCGGCAGCGTTTGTGATCGTTCTGGAAGCGCACCAGGTACTGGGAGACGGTTTTTCAAAGTATACCAGAAATTCTTTGTAGAGGTAGACTATGAATCGAAAGCTTTTTGCCCTTGTTCTGATGCTGTCGATGCTCCTGAGCGGCTGCGCCTGGCTGGATGGCAGCTACGTCCATGTTACGCCCCATCAGGCAGGCGGCGGGGAAAACCAGGGGGAGTCTCTGTCTGCCGGGAACTATTCTGAGCTGCTTGCCATTCTGAAAGATATGGTGGCTGCGGGAAAGGATGGCGGCGTGATCTATACGGGAGATTTTGACAGTGACGCAATGAACCGGGGACTGAAAATGGCAGGGGATTATATTCGTGTGACGGATCCCGTCGGTGCCTATGCGGTGGAGGATATTTCCTTTGAGCAGGGAGCCAGCAGCGGCAAACCGGCTGTCGCGGTATCCATTACCTACCGGCATACGTCTGCGGAAATACAAAGGATTCTCCGGCTGAAGGATGTTGACGCGGCGCAGCCTGCGGTTCAGAAAGCGCTTCAAAACTGCGATTCCAGACTGGTAATGCTGATTGAACAGTACCGTCAGACAGATTTTGACCAGCTTGTCCTGAATTTGGCACTGAGCTATCCGGAGACGGTAATGGAAACGCCGCAGACTGTGGAGACTGTCTACGGGCAGGGCAGCTCCCGTGTGGTGGAGCTGAGTTTTACTTATGAAAACAGCCGGGATGATCTGCGGCAGATGCAGGCTCAGGTCCGTCCGGTGTTTGATTCCGCAGCGCTGTATGTCAGCGGCGAGGGTGCCGACAGTCAGAAGTTCGGCCAGCTTTACGCGTTCCTCATGGAGCGGTTTGAGTATAAACTGGAAACCTCCATCACGCCGGCCTACAGCCTGCTGCGCCACGGTGTGGGAGATAGCCGCGCCTTTGCCACGGTGTACGCGGCGATGTGCCGCATGGCCGGTCTGGAATGCCGTATTGTTACGGGAACCCGGCAGGGGGAGCCCTGGACCTGGAACCTGGTATGGGACAATGGGAATCCCTATCATGTGGATCTTCTGGCCTGCAATGCCGCGGGTGCCTACCGGGAGCGGACAGATGATGAAATGCAGGGGTATGTATGGGATTATTCTGCCTATCCGGAGTCCGTCCGTTCGCCGCAGGCTGATACGGAAACTTTTTCGGACCAAGCGGTTTCGGATGAAAGGGAAGATGCGGCGCGGGAACCTATGAGCGGTACGGAGCAGGATCAGATGGATGTTCCCTGAAAAAGCAAGGCGCTTTTTTGTGAAAATACTCTTGACAAATCGGAAAAAAACGCTATAATATGCCTTGTCCATGCGGGTGTAGCTCATCCGGTAGAGCGCCACCTTGCCAAGGTGGAGGTAGCGAGTTCGAGCCTCGTCACCCGCTCCATGTAAAAAGCCTGATTTGTCTTTCTGACAAGTCAGGCTTTTTACAATGATCTCCGTTTCCGTAAGAAACGGAGATCATATCATGCGGCATTTGCCGTATATCCTAAACTCTCCTGAAATAATCCTGTACAATACTATTTTGGTTGATTTAATCAATATCCGCAGCAGAAATCGAAAATTCTAAAACATTTAGAGCCGAATACACTTTGGCAGGGACAGCCTGTTCTTCGCTCCGGCACTGCAGCCGGTAAAGTCACTGTTGCGGTCAGCTGCGAAGGCTGAAAAGACTCGATGATAGGCATTATGGTAGAATAAAAGCGAAATACCCCCCAATATATTTCAGCCCGGATCCGAAACAAAATGGATCCGGGCTGGTTGTGGTGCGCCCGGCATGGGCGAAATCTAACGGGTGAAAGTCCCGAGCGCGCCCGGTGGTGGGAAGCGCATAGCCGAACAGCAAGGGTGTATATCGTGAGGTGGAATCTTGAGGAAGCTGTAGGCAAACCCTTAGCCTGACGAACAGGAAACGCATCAGGCGGGCATCGGGGATAAGGCCGCCACAGAGATAGAAGTCCAATGCACTCCTTTATTTACATCTGGTTTCCTTTTGTTTCATACGCCATGGGGTATCGATCACATAGGCGGCGCAGTATACGGTTTCCTCACAGGTCAGGTGGGAATCCTGGTTTCCTCAAGAATGCTATTTTTTCCGCAATTACAGTCTGCCCAGATGATACAGGCTTTCCTTGGGCTTGCGCTCCATGGTGGCACGGTCAACGCTTACAAGGCCGAAGCGCATCCGGTAGCCCATCTGCCACTCGAAGTTGTCCATCAGGCTCCAGTAGAAGTAGCCCTTTACGGGAATGCCGTCGGCAATGCAATTTGCGACACCGTCCGTGGCGATGTTAATGAAATTCACACGCCGGGAATCATCATCGCAGGAAACGCCGTTCTCAGTCACCATCAGATTTCCCTTGAAATCTTTGGCAACAGAGCGGATGACATGCTCAAGGGCTTCCGGATAGTACTCGTAGCCCATCTGCGTACGCTCGGCACCATCGGGGACGGGCAGGTCCTCCTCAGCGCCTACAATGGTGCGGGTGTAGTTCTGAACGCCCAGGAAGTCATCGCCCTGAATGCAGGGAAGATAATGGGTAAATTCCTCAGTCCAGGTTTCCTCCGCTCTGGCTTCGCCGCCCTCCGCCGGCTGTAAATCGTGAAGGCTCAGGGTCAGACCCACCTGAATGTCGGGGTACAGAGCCTTAATGACTTTCTTTGCGGCCTGATGACATTTCATAGTCAATTGGTCGCTGTGCTCACTGCCGCCTAAGTTGAAGCAGTGGGGCTGGGGGGTACCGAAGAGTTCCGCGTTCTCCATGGCCTGGAACTTCATGTTCTCCATCATGGCCTGCATGTTCAGGCCCATCTGAACCTCGCCGCCTCCGTTCTTCGCGGCAGCCTCAGCGGCCCTTTTGGCCATCATGGTATATCGCCGGGAAATGGCGGCAACCTGCAAGCCCATGTTGGCCTCGTTGATGGTGCAGACATACTTAAGCTCCTTGCCCAGAGCCCGGATGACGTAGGAGACATATTTCTCAAAGTCCTCCACCACGGTCTCGGCTTCCCACCCGCCCTTGCGGATGATCCAGACAGGGCTGGAGAAGTGGAACAATGTTACAATAGGCTCAATGCCGTTTTCCCGGCAGCAGCGGATAACGTTCCGATAGTGTTCAATCTGCTTGTCGTCGAATACGCCGTCCTCGGGCTGGATCCTTGCCCACTCAATGGAGAAGCGATAGGCATTCAGACCGGCTTCCCGCATCAGCCGGATATCTTCGGCATAACGGTTGTAGTGGTCGCAGGCAATGCCGCTTTTTTCCTTATAGGTGGAATGGGGCATCTGCTCCTGGGCCCAGCAGTCGGAGTTTGTGTTATTTCCCTCCACCTGATGGGCAGCGGTGGCGGCGCCGACGAGAAAGCCTTTCGGGAATTTGCTCATAATGAATCGCTCCTTTGTAATTATTTGGGCACCTCTAAAAACTACCCTTTTGGGTTTTGGGCGGATCTTTTGCCCTCACGATGCGTTTTGAAAATTCCGCAATACATACAGTATTCCGGATTCAGGCTATCGGCTTTAATAAGCTGATCGTGAAATTGTAAATTGGCGGGCC
>CAZVDH010000051.1:0-13808 GCA_964625595.1 uncultured Oscillospiraceae bacterium
GATTGGGCTTAATGTCGGAGTAGACTTCATAGGCCATGCCAGCCTCGTCCAGCAGATCGGTGACCTTCTTTGTGACGCCGAACTTCACCAGATCAGGGTCAGAGGCGACGAAAGCCTTCTTGCAGCCTTTAGCGGCCACCAGGCCGGGGATTTCCTTTATAGCGCCCTTTCCGTGATAGGAAATAGCGTTCAGAACAAAACGATTAACAGCCATGATAAATTCCTCCTATGTAATTAGTTTCTTTTTGAAAGGACTTCGTCCTCGTACTTACGAACCTGTGTAAACCACTCGCCATCGGCGGGCGCGCCGCACTCCCGGCAATACTGTTCCCATACTTCCCCAAAGGGCATGGTTTTCAGTTCCTCCTGCAGAACCATCAGCTCCGTCCAGTTGTTTTCGTTCTGCATAGAGGTGAGATCAGGGGTGCAGAGGGCCATCAGCAGGGCCTTCTGGACATTGCGGAAGCCCACGGTCCAGGCAGAAATCCGGTTGATGGAGGCATCGAAGTAGTCAAGAGCCATATTGACCCGGCCCTCCAAGCCGCCGCAGCGAACGATTTCCTTGCAGATTTCTTTTGTTTCATCATCCAGCAGCACCACATGGTCGGAATCCCAGCGAATGGGGCGGGTGATGTGCAGGGCGATCTCCGGAAAAAAGGCCAGCAACGCGGGAATCTTATCGGACACCACTTCTGTGGGATGATAGTGGCCGTTGTCCATCAGCGGAATGCATTTTTTCTTGTTCATGGCAGCGTAGCTCAGGGCAAACTCAGCGCTGCCCACGGTATACGCTTCCACACCGATGCCGAACACCTTGCTTTCGATGCAGGGCTTGACCTTGGTGAAGTCGTAGGGCTCAGACAGGATTTCATCGATGCTCTCCCGGTAGCGCACACGGGGCCCCATCCGGTCGGCGGGGATGTCCTTGAAACCATCGCCGGTCCAGATGTTCATAACACAGGGCTGGCCCAGCTCTTCTGCCAGATAGTTGGAGATGCGGATGCATGCCTTTCCGTGTTCGATCCAGAACCGGCGGATTTCTTCGTCCGGAGAGGATAGGGTCAGGCCATTGGCTTTGGGATGGGAGAAGAAGGTGGGGTTAAAGTCACAGCCCAGGCCCCGCTCCTTGCAGAAATCTACCCACTTTTTGAAATGCTTTGGCTCCAGCTTATCCCGGTCGGCCCACTCGTCGTCCTCAAAGATGGCATAGCTGGCATGGAGGTTCATCTTCTTGGTGCCGGGGCACAGCTTCAGCACCATATCCAGATCGGCCATCAGTTCCTCGGGGGTTCTGGCCCTGCCGGGGTAGTTGCCGGTGGTCTGGATGCCTCCGGTGAGGGGCTTGGTGGGGTCGGTGTCAAAGCCTCGCACATCGTCACCCTGCCAGCAGTGCAGGGCAACGGGAACGGTCTTCAGTTTTGCGATAGCCGCGTCAGTGTCAATGCCCAGAGCGGCGTATTTTGCTTTCGCATCTATGTAGCTCATATGTCTGCCTCCATTTGAATTTTCAGATTGCCCAGTGCGGTTGCCTCAATGGGCAGTGCAATGACTTGTTTGCCGGTGGCTTCTTCCGTCAGGCGGTTCAGGAAGGTGTTCTTCGCACCGCCGCCCACGATGTACAGCTTTTCATAGTGCTTTCCGGTGTTGCGCTCCAGTTCGTCCAGCGCCTCCCGGTAGCTAATGGCCAGAGAGCGGTAGGCACAGCGGAAATAATCGCCTATTGTTTTCAGCTTGCCACCGGTGTCCTTATCAAAGGCGGCTTTCATACTTTTTGGTGCCAGAAAATCCAGGGCGTTGGCATCCACCAGGATGCCGCAGGTGCTTTCTTCCGCCGCTTTCACGATCTCCGGGAAGGTTATATCCGGGCACAAATCCCGTTTCAGTTCATTCACCAGCCACATACCCATGATGTTTTTCTGATAGCGGTTGTAGCCCACGCCACCCTCATTGGAGTAGTTAGCTTCTTCGCTTGCTTTTTCCGTTATGGGTTTCGGCGTTTTCACACCCAACAGGCTCCATGTGCCGGAGGAGATGTAGGGCTGATTGCCCTCCATAGGGATGCCCTCCACGGCGGAGCCGGTGTCATGGGTGGCGCAGAGGATGACCTTGCAGTTACCGCCCGCTGCCTCCGCAATTTCGGGACGCAGGATGCCCAGCACTGTCCCCGCCTGTCTGAGCGTGGGGAACAGATGGGAGGGATATCCCAGCCTTTCGATGATCTCCCTGTCAAACTCTCCGCCCTTGGCACTAACCATGCCCATGGTGGTGGCGTTGGTGTACTCCCTTGCTTTTACGCCGCAGAGCTTCCAGAGCAGGTATTCCGGCATCATCAACAGATCGGTCACGCCCTCCAGCCGTCCCGCCAGCTTATCCGCATAAAGCTGATAAATGGAATTAAAGGGCTGGAACTGACAGCCGGTGCGGCGGTACAACTCCGAAAAAGGCATTTTTTCATGCACCTTCGGGATAACCGTCTCGGTGCGGTTGTCCCGGTAGGCGTAAACCGGAAGCACTTCCTCGTCACCCTGGATCAGCACATAATCCACGCCCCAGGTGTCGATTGACAAGCTCTCGATTTCGGGAAATTCGCGGAACGCCTCCAGAATTCCCGAAACCACCTGGATAAACAGCTTCCGAACATTCCAGGTCAGATGCCCCTTTTCCTCCTGAACACCGTTGGGGAATCGGTAGACTTCCTTTGTTCGTATTTCGCCGTCCTCCTGCCAACCGACGATATGCCTGCCGGAAGAAGCTCCAATGTCGATTGCTAAGTAATGCTTCATAGGACAGCTCCTTTCTGGTTCAAGCTGGTTCACGGGTTCGTTCGCAGATTGTTTCGCCGGTCTTTCGGTTGATCTGAACTACCCGAATGGTGTCGGGAGCAATTCCTTTTTCCACCCAGTTCATCATGGCGCGCATTCCGTCAGATTCCGAGATGCCAGGGCCGTTGCCGATGCAGTTGCCATGGTTGTCGCCCGGTCCCAGATACACACGGCAGAATTGTTTTACGGCATCCTCGCCCATGATCGCCTTCATTCTTTCATAATAGTCGATCGTACCGTCAACCGGAATCAGGGGATCGTCCAACCCGTGGTCGATCATCAGCTTGCCGCCGTGGGCGGCAAAGGCACTCAAATCGGCATTGTCTGCCGTGGCCTTGGGGAATGCCGCCAAGCTGCGGTCAAAAAGTTTTTCGAAGCCCCCAATGTCGATATTCCGAAAATCGGCTTTCGGATCACCCAAGACCCACCGGGCGTAAGTTGTACACAGGGCGAAAGGTTTTGCCCGTAGGAACGGCAGGATAAACGAAATGGAGAAAATGGGCAGACCCGTACACCAATGGATGGAACCGGGACGGAACCCATACCAAAGTCGTTCGCCGTTTGTTCGGTGCGGGCCGTCCCACATATCCTGAATGACAGCAGCATCGGCCTCCGTGATCACACCCTGCTTTGTTTCTTGCCCAACAAGGGCAAAGGGGTCGATCTCTACCCGTTCATTGAGCTGATAGTATTTCTCGCTGCCGCCCACACTCTCCTGAACCGCTTTGGCAAAGGCGGTCAGCTTGTGATATTTCAGCGGTGCTTTGTGCTCGTTCGCCGTTGCCATAGGCCAAAATCCGGCAATCAGGAACTTTGTCCAGTTGATTGCAGGACAGCTTGCCCAGATGCCGTCATAATCCTCCGGGAATTCCTGGGCTTCCACCATGCTCTGCCGGCCGCCGCCGGAGCCGCCGTTCATATAGGAGAATTTGACCGGGCGCTCATGAAGGATTTCTGCAACTGCCTTACCGAACAAAGTCATGTTATGGGTGGCATTGGCGCGCCAGTTTTCAATGCGCTCCATGACCACCTGGCCGTTTTGATCTACAGCCCAGTTTGAGCCATACTTTTCATTGCCAGCGTCACAGGTCGCAGCGGTGAAACCATTGATGACCGCGAAAGGAAGCGTCCACCCCCGCTGCCCGTTATTGGGCTGAGTAATCTGGCTGACACCACCGGTGCAGGTGCCGCCGCCTGCGGTGCCCGCAAAACGGTCATTCCAAGCCAGCGGAGACCACACGATGATGTTCTCCCATTCTGTTCCGGTACAGTGTTCGATCAGCACTTCGCAGTACGGAGGCAGCCCGGTCACTTCTCCATTGTTCCACAGCAGCTTGACCAGCCAGTTGAGTTTTGCCTTATAGCTCCCGGTTTCATTAACGGTCACGGAAGTGACTCTAAACTTCTCCCCAGGTAGTCTTTCTGACAATGCCTTTTGCACATACGCCTGATTGCAGCGCTGCCGGATTCCGGCAGTTTCCGTCAAAGTGGATGTATCAAAAAAATGGATGTTATCGCGTTCCTTCATTTTGAAACTCCTTTCCGTGTTCTTCTCCAAACACATAGTCACCACTCCCTACGCAGAATTCCTGTCCCCTCCATCGCACGACTGCGGAAACACCGCAGGGAATGGAAACTTTCAGGGTTTGTGTGTTCCAGGAAACGAGAATATTTCCATATTCGCATTGAAAACGCCTGCGGCAATGCTCCAGCGGAAGCGTGTCCGGCTCCGGGCAGATTTCAATTCGCCGGAAACCGGGTTCCAATGGCCGAATCCCGGCGACATTTGCGAAAACCCATGCATCCACGCATCCAAAGGCATAGTGGTCATAGCTGGTGATATTCGGTTCCGTATCAGGGAGTATCGCGTCCCAGGTCTCCCAGATTGCGGTGGCTCCCTGCTCTACCTCATACAGCCATGAGGGCTGCCGGGTCTGAAAGAGCAGCGAAATCGCCAAATCTCTGCGCCCGATTTTCGTAAAGGCATCCAGCAAAAATGGCGTTGCCAGGAAGCCGGTGTCCAGACATCCATGGTTTTTCTCCAATAGGGAGACTAAGATCTGTCCAAACCGCTCTGTAAGTTTCTCGGGAACCAGATCAAGCGCCAGCATCAGCACATAAGCACCCATGTGATCGCTGATGAGCTGGCCATCCCGGATCAGCGCCTTTTGAATCGCGCCCTTCATCTGCTGGGCAGTATCTGCGTAGTATTCTGCATCCGGCTTTTCAAGAATACGGGCAACCTCTGCCATAATGCGAATGGAGAGATATCCGAAAATCGGAGCGATATAGTAGGCGGAACCTTCGCAGGCTTCCCGCTGGGAAATCCCCTTCTTGTCGCTGGGGATCAGCCACTGCCCAAAATGAAATCCGGTGTTCCACAAAAACCGATCCACTTCTTCCGGCAGCTTTGGATCACCCCGCCTGGTTTGGGCAGTGCGGAGGACATACTTGCACCAGTTTGTCATGCTCTCATATTGCCGCTCCAAAATGCTTCGGTTTCCGGTTATCCAGTACATGGTGTAGGGGACGATTACGGCGGCATCCGACCAGCCCGCCACGCCCACGGGCGGTTCATCCCCAAAATCATGGGCATTTGCTGCCATCAAGCGCCGGTAAGGCGCGGTTTCCGGTACGGTAATGGGCACGGCGCCGTTGGCAGCCTGGGCTGCAGACAAGTTCCTGAGCCAACTGCTTAAGAACGGGGTCATTTCCTCATTGAGCATGGCTGTTTGAACGTAAATCTGGATATCCCCGGTAAAACCGCCCTTTTCCCGGCTGGGACAGTCCGTTGGGACAGAAAGCATATTGTTACGCTGCGACCAGCGGATATTCTGATAGAGACGGTTCAGCCGGCTGTCGGAACAGGAGAACTCTCCCAGATTTTCTTTTGCGGTGGAAAGAACCACTGCCGTAAAGTCTTCCTTTCGGACAGCATCCAAGCCGCTGACGCGGATATACCGGAACCCGTGAAAGGTAAAGGCTGCTTCATAAAGGCGCTCTGTCCCATCGGAAACATAGACATCCTTTTGAGGCGCGATCATGGTGTTGCGGTAATTCCCCTCGCGGTCTGTCACCTCAAAGTATTCAAATGTGAGTTCCGTTCCCCTGGGGGCATTCACCAGAATGCGTGCCCTTCCGCACATGATCTGTCCAAAGTCAACGATCCATTCTCCCTTGGGTGAACGGTAGACCTCTTTCGCGGGAAGCAGGGCCACGGGCCGTACCGGGTCCATGGGCTGGGCGCAAAGATTGTCCAAGGAAAAACCGCACAGAGAGACCGCCTGCGGCGTCCCGGCAGGATGGCAAGCATCCTGCTTTTCTCCCAGAAACAGATCTGCGTATTCGCAGGTTCCTACCGAGCTGGATTCCGTGCCGTCAGAGCAAATTGTCTGAACGCGGCCATCCCGGTATTCGATTTCCAACTGGTACAAAATTGCCGGTTTGCCGCTGTCTTCCGTAATCTCCTGTCTGGTCTGCGGGCAGAAATACCATCCGTCCGCCACAAGGAAAGACAATGTATTGCGCCCCTGCCGCAGCAGCGCCTCCACCGGATAGACTTGATAATACAGAATTTTATCGTATACGGTGTGCTCCGGGGCAAATTCCCGGTCGTCGGGGCGTTCTTCGTTCAGAAAAACACGGTAGACACCGTGAGCGGTGGCGTACAGCCGTGCCTTGCAGACCTCGCCGTCCACAAGAAACTGTTTTGTAAAGCGGACAGGCGGTCTTACCGGCCAAAAGGGAGGCATGGGAATTGCGGGACAATCCATGACACTTTCAACCCACCGCGCCGTCCAGCTTGTTCTGTCCAGCAAAGCGGTTTCAAAAAAGCCCTCTGCGCAGCCGGCATTTCCGAAACAGTCCCATACCGTGACCTGCCAGAAATACCGTGTCCGTTCTGCCAAGCTTTTTCCTTCATAGGGAATAAAGCTCTGCTGATCGGACAGGGTGTAGCCGCTGTCCCAGACGGTTTCCTGCCCGGTCCGGACAAGAATTCGGTATGCCTGTTGGGTCACATTCCTTTCCCGGCTGGACAGCATCCAGCTAAAGTCCGGTGTTTCGTCAATCCCAATGGGATTTTCCCGATGAAGCACCCGCAAATGGGTCACCTGCAAGGTCTGATGATCCGGCAGATACTGCTCCTTAATGGCCATGTCAAAATAGAAAAGAGTGGCTTCTTCTCCCCAATGCAGATTCCGCATGGAGCCAACGACGGGAAGGGTAACCGTTTCCTCTGCTTTTGGAAGTTCGTTACGGATACAGTTGAGGATGGTTTTCAGGTATTCCTTCGGAAGACCGCATCGGTCATGGGCAGTATACATGACGGAAAAATCCAGTTCGTTCAACTGTTCCAGCAGCCTGCAATGTTCTTCCAGCGGTACCGTTGGTGTCAGCCCATACAGCAGGCGCCGGGCACAGGTATCCCCAGAAAGAAGCGTCCCGGTTTGCTCGTCCAGGAAAAGAACGCTGCCCAGGGTGTGGCCGGGTAAAGCAATAACGCGAAGTTCCCGCCCACCCAGATTGATCCGCTGTCCGTCCGCAAGCGGGTGGAGACATACATCCATCGGGGCGGAAAGCCCGGGAATCCCATACCGCACAAGGCTGTGATCCGCCGGGTGAAGCCATGCCTCGGAAACGGTGTCCAAATGGTACACATGATCCGGGTGTCCATGGGTCAGCAGCACCTGCACAGGCATTCCGGCGATGGAACAGGCATAGGAATACAACTCCGGCGTATCCACCGCCAGGTCGATCAGTGCTGCCCGTTCTTCACCGATGACAAGATAGGAATTCTGTGTTGCCTGTCCCGGAACATCCGAAAAGCCATCTTCATTCGGCCCGTGAAGGGCATCTGAAATTCGAAAAATGCTCTCCGCAATCTCTGCATGAAATAATTGGCACTCCATGAAAACACCTCCTATTCACGAATCATTTCAATCTCCCGTACCGCCTTGTCAAAAGCTTCCGTGGGCATACGGAAAAGCTGCGCCCGGTATCTGGAATCATTCAGGCATTTGCTCATAGCCTCGGCATCGGCGCGATCCGTCCCTGCCACAATCTCCGGCACATATTTCTTCAAAATCGCGACAGCCCGGTTATCCTCGAACAGCCGCTCGTAGGGTGTGGAGCCGGAATAGAGCGCCCGATAATCCCGCTGCGTCCGAATCTGGAAATCATAGCTGCCTGCGGTCAGCAGCTTGCTATCCTGCTCCGGGAGGCAGACCTCCGCCTCGCATCCAAAGGGAATTTCGATGTGGAAGGTCAGACTTCCATCCTCCTCGATATTCCAGTTGGACACATACTTGCCGCTGGCACTGTCAAAACTGCACGCCATATGTCCCAGACGAATCTCGGGCTGGGGCGCGATTTTCGCCTTTTGGAAGCCAGGTGCTGTGGGTTGGATTCCGGCGCTGTACCGATACAGGAATTCCACCACGCTGCCGTAGGAATAGTGGTTCAGGCTGTTCATGCCCGTCCCGCTGATGGAGCCGTCCGGCAGGATGCTGTTCCACCGTTCCCAGATTGTGGTGGCCCCCAGATTCACCGCATACAGCCAGCCGGGGAAGCCTTCATAGAACAGGAAGTCGTAGGCTTTGTCCACCATTCCGTTTTCCGCCAGAACACAGTTCATCATGGTCGAACCCACAAATCCGCCTTTCAGCCGGTTCAAGTCTTTTTTCATTCGGTCTTTCAGACCGTCGATAATCCTCTGCTTGTCCTTGTAAACGCCGAATTTCAGGGCGGCCAGATATCCGGTCTGGGTGTCAATGGAGAGCCGCCCTGTGGCAGTGAAGTATTCCGCGAGAATTGCCGCTTTGATGGCGTCCGCTCTTGCTTCGTATTCAACCGCTTCCTCCAGTCCCAGCACCTTTGCCGCATCCGCAACATAGCGGGTGGAGGCCCAATAGTACATGGAGCAGAGGAAGCCATTATCCGTGCGGCCAAAGGTGGACTGCTCGGTGGAGCCATCCAGTGCCAGCCAGTCACCGAATTGGAAGCCAAAGTCATACAGGTTTTTCTGCCCTCGCGCCTGGTCTGCACGATAGACATAGTCCACCCAATCCTTCATCAGAGGATAATGCTCGGCAAGCAGCTCTTTGCTGCCGTAATAGTCATAGAGCATCTTGGGCATAAAAGTCGCCACATCGCTCCAGATCCCGGCGGTCAAGCCCGGGAACGCGTTGGGCAGGTAGATGGCCGCTGCTCCGTTATTGCGTTTTTGGTCGCTGCGCAGATCCCGCAGGAACTTGTGGTAGAACGCCCGGGTATCCATATGGAATCCCGCAGTGGTGCAGAACACCTGGGCGTCGCCGGTCCAGCCCAGCCGCTCATCCCGCTGGGGACAGTCTGTGGGCATATCCAGGAAATTGGATTTCAGACCCCACAGAGAGTTGGAGAAAAGCTGGTTGATCTTCTCGTTCCCAGTATGGATGAATCCGGTCTGATCCATTTCGGAATAGATGGCACGCCCCTCAAAGCAGCCAGCATCCACATGGTCAAGTCCGCTGACCTTGACATAACGGAAGCCGAAGAAGGTAAAGCGGGGACGAATCTCTCTGCAAATTCCGTCCGACACATAGGTGAATTTGGATTCAGCATTGCGGTAATTGTCATGATAGAAATTACCGTTTTGCAAAACCTCACCGAATTCCAGGGTCATGGTCGTACCCTTTGGGAGATCCTGTGTACACACCACATGACCGGCAAAGTTCTGACCGAAATCCAGGACGGTTTCCCCGGCAGGCGTATGAACGACCTCTTTCACCGGGAAGGATTCCATATCGTGCAGCGGCGGAGAATACCGCTCGCACAGCTTCCCGGGTGCGTTGATGACAACCGCGCTTTGCCAGTCGCCCAACGGCAGGGTATGATCTTGGGCTTCGCCGTTATAAATATCGGAAAGCGTTGTAAAGCTGCGGCGGTACTGCCAGGATTCATCGGTGCAGATTGTTTCGACGGAACCATCGGAAAATACAATGCGCAGCTCTGCAATCAGCGCCAGAGGGCGGTCATAATGCGTGGGTTCACCCAAGCCAAAATGGCCCCTGTACCAGCCGTCACCCAGCAGGACAGAGAGTTCATCCTGCTCTTTCAGCAGATCCGTCACATCGTAGGTACAATACTGATAGTGCTCCTCGTAGTCGTTGATAAAGGGAGCAAGAAGATCATTGCCTGCTTTCTGCCCATTGATGGATGCCTCAAAGATGCCAAGGCCGCAGATATAAAGTCTCGCGGACTGCACATCCTTTTTGAGTGCAAACGCCTTGAAAAACTCGGGGTGGGTGTCATCCCCCTGAACGCTGATCCACTTGGCCCGCCACGGCTCACTCAGCTTGGCAGTCTCAAAATAATGGATATCGCTTTTTGCTTCCTCTCCCGCATCGCTGCGGACGGTGATCTGATAGTAGTACCGGGTATACGGCTGTAAGGGCAAGTCCAGCACCTCGCCCAGACTGTTCAGGCTGCCCTCTTTCTCCCAGAGGATACCGGAAAGGGCCTTGTCGGAAGCAACCTGAATTCCGGCCCATTGCTGCTTCGTCCCGGTATTTCCGCGAACCTTCCAAGAACACAGAAGCGGCGTAAAGTCAAATCCAACAGGGTCATTCAGACCACCCATTTTTACTGCGTAGATTTCCATTTTCTCATCCTTCCATGCCAGCTTGGCACTTAACCAACAGTTTCACAATACGAACCGCGCAGTCCTGAAGATTGGGGATGGGCAGGCTGCCGTCCTGAGCTGCCGCCAAAAGCGTATCCTCATCAAACTTGGTCCCGGGCATGATCAGATCGTTCCCTGCCAGAATACAGCCGATAGGCGTTGCCGGGCCATATTTGCGCTTCTCCCCAATATTGACAAAGCTCCCGGTAACGCCCCAATCCGTCATTACGATTCCCTCAAAGCCCCATTCGTCACGGAGTGCATGGATGAGCAGATCCGGATCATTGGCTGTGTGTATGCCGTTCAGTAAGTTCATCGATGTCATGGCAGAAAGCGGCTGCGCTTCCTTTACACAGATTTCAAAGCCTTTCAGGTAGATCTCCCGGAGTGCCCGTTCGGAAACATGAGAATTAGAGGTGGAGCGGTTTGTTTCCTGATTGTTGACAGCCAGATGCTTGATGCAGGTGCCTTTTCCGGGGTGTTTCTGAACGCCGCGGGTGACTGCGGCAGCAAAAACACCGGACAGGTACGGATCTTCCGAGTAATACTCGAAGTTTCGTCCGCACAGCGGATTGCGATGAATGTTCATGCCCGGAGCAAGCCAGAGATCAATTCCCAGTTCGTCCATCTCGGAACCGGCCACATCACCGGCCAGCTCCGCCAGCTTCGGATTCCATGTCTGGGCAATTTGCACGGCCACGGGCAGCGCGGTACAATACTGATATTTGACCTCCGTACTGCTTAAATCCACCTTGCGCAGTTCCGGCGGCAGCACCTTACCCAGAATGGGGTCTTCATCCACATTGTTAATGTAGGTATCTCCCCGCTGATAAACCTTGGGGTTGACACGAATTCCGGCAGGGCCGTCCGCCATGGCACACTGGGGCAGGCCATAATGGGAAAGACGGTCCGTTGTGTCGCCCGCCGCTCCCGGAATGGATTTGGAAGCATTGCCGATCACAGAGAAATCGGTAAAGCTGACCCGGGCGGCACCGATGCAGAGCAGGGCCAGCTCATCGGCTGTCATCTGCCCGACCAGTTCTTCGGCTGTCGCAGCTCCTGACACTACATTCTGGAATGTTACCGCTTTTTCCGGAACCGAAAGTGGGCTGTACTGCTCAGTATAGGTATGTTCCACCGTTTCCAATGCTTTGACATCCACCGTCATTTTCGGGCATTCATAAGTCACTGGGGCGATTTTGGGTACAATCTCGTCCACCTGTTCCTGCCGGAACAGGGCTTTGCACCGCTCCGTCACAACGGTTTTGTCCAGCGTAAGGGCGGCCACTAATTCCGTATGACCGCTGTGCCTGCCGACATAGATCCCGTATTCTCCCTTTTCCAACACCCATGCGCTCTTAATCACATCATAAGAAGCAAGCTGCTGTACCGGGAACGATACCTTGATCGTTTCTGTTGCTCCGGGAAGAATCAGGTCTGTCTTGTGGAAGCCAGCCAATACTTTGGCCGCCTTGGGCAGCTCCGTTTGGGGCTGAGAAGCAAAAATTTGCACCACTTCTTTACCGGGGACGTTTCCTGTGTTGGTGACGGAAACCGTCACAGTTACCTGGTCACCCTGAACGGTAACATGCTGCGTATTCCACGCAAACTCCGTATAGGACAGACCATAGCCAAAGGGATAGCGGGGCTGTATGTCAAAACTGTCAAACCAGCGATAGCCGACGAAAACCCCTTCCTTATATACCGCATCGTCCGGCTCTGCGCAGTAGTCGGCGGCAAAGGGATAATCAGCATACCGCTTTGCCCAGGTGGCAGTCAGCCTTCCACTGGGATTCACTTCACCGGTCAGGACTTTCGCAACAGCGTCTCCGCAGCCGCTGCCGCCCTGGCTCATCAGCACTACCGCTCCGGGCAGTTCTCGGACACACTCGATGTCCACCACGCCGCCCACATTCAGCAACAGCACAAAGCGGTCATAGGTTTTTGCCAGCAGTTCAATATCCCGGCACTCCGTATCAGTCAACAGGTAATCACCGGGGACGACCTTCCGGTCCGCTCCCTCACCGGAGTTGCGAGCAAGGACATAGATGGCTGCATCCGCCGAGGCAAGCTCCTCCGTCTGAATTTCTCTGAACTCCGGTTCTTTGAAGGGTTTACCCATCATGGTCAGTAACGCGACGCTGATTCCCTGATGGGAAAGCTCCTGAATATGATCGTCATATTCCTTCTTCGCCCGGAGCATGGCGGTTTCCTGCGCGGAAAGCCACGCATCCGTTACAATCTGAAAACCAGCGTTTTTCAACCCCTGTTCCACGGTCACATAGTCTCTTGTGTTCACGTCGCCGGAGCCGGTGCCGCCCTTCACCGTGCGCCTGGCTCCGCTTCCGAACAAGGCAATGGTTTTCGCGTTTTTACTAAGAGGCAGTACGCCCTTATTTTCAAGAAGAACGATTCCTTCCTGTGCAATCTGCGTGGAAATGGCGATATTGCTTCTTTCCCGTTCCGTGACGGAACGATCCGATACAGCCATTCTGTTTCTCATATCCTGTCCTCCATAAAACTGACAGCCCGCTCTACCCAACCATCTGCCGGTGTGGCACTTCCAAGGCCGAAGCCATGTCCGCCGGATGTCACACGTTCCATTTGATGCCGAACATTCGCAGCTATCAGGGCAGCTTCCATATCTTTGGCATCCTGTGCCGGAACCGTGTCGTCGTCCAATGCCTGAACCAGATATACCGCAGGGTACTCACCATCCACATGATGGCTGGCTGTGTATTCCGGCACTTTCTTTTGCCCAAAGCCCATACCAAGCATTCCGGTTTTGATGATTGCTGCTGCCGATCCGTGGATATTCTCCAGTCCAATCAGCGGATAGGCCAGCAGTAAGGCTTCCGGATTTACAATTCCATAGCTTCTTGCACCACGATGAGGCGTGCCCCACATAGCGCTCAAATGACCGCCAGCCGAGAATCCGCCAACGATATAATTTTCTGCGTGAACGCCGAACTTACTTTCTTCTTCCTTAATATAGTTCCACGCCGCAGCCAGATCGTCAAGGGGTTTCGGCATCAAGCCCTGCTGAAAACTGCCCCTATCCGCAGTTCGATAATTCAGACAAAAGCAATCCATTCCCAGCTCGTTGAGCTTGGCCGCAACTGGCAGTGCTTCCACCATGGTACAGACAGCACCATACGCGCCTCCGGCATTCAGAATTGCGTAGGTTTCATGCCTTTTTTCCTTTGCAGGAATATGGATCAGATGAACACCGTCCTTAACCGGATATACATATCGATTTTCGCACAACGCGACCTCCTGCAAACGGATGAGGCCATAGATGATGTCCTCGCAGTTCCAGGTGG
>CAZVDH010000052.1:0-13745 GCA_964625595.1 uncultured Oscillospiraceae bacterium
CCGATAACCTTAACAATCATTTTATCGAATTTCTTAACTTAATGACATTGGTGTGCTCACTGGCTCGCAATGACCGGGAATTCGGGGTTCGCAATGACCGGGAAGTCGCGCTGTGCCCCGCCGCCTCAGTTGGAAATGATGAACTCCCGGGTGCTTTTGTGCAGGCACAGGTACAGCATGGGCGGAATGGTCAGCAGGTTTCCCGCCACAAACACCAGATACAGCGGGAAAACATCCCCCAGCACGCCGAAAATCACTGCCGACAGCGCGCAGCCGCCGGTGGAGACGGCGCTGACGAAGCCGATGATGGCGCCCCGGTTTTCTTCCGGCAGGGCCAGCATCAGGGAGGCGTTGAACACGGCGTTGCCCATACAGTTGGTAAAGGCGCCCAGGAAAAACAGAACGCACATCAGGATATAGTGCCTGCTCAGGTAGGCCAGAATATAAATGGGGATGGAGACAAGAAACCCTGCAGCCATCATAGAATACCGGGCCTTGGGCTTCAGCTTGATGATGCCTAAGGCGCTGACGCAGATGAGGTTTGCCGCCGTCTCCACGGACATGAGGTAGCCGTACATATCCACAGTAAAGCCCTTTTCCAGGCAGAAAGGCAGCATCAAGGTCATGGGGCCCGCCCCCAGCAGGTTCAGGATCAGGGCGCAGGGAACGAAGAGGCGCAGGAAGCGGTTGCCGAAAATCTCCCGGATGGCAAGGCCAAAGTCCCGCAAAATGCCGGAAACCGTGACCTTGGCCCCCTGCTGGACGGTTTTGGGTACATGGATAAACATCTCCGTGGAGGCGGAGAACAGGTAGGAGATGCCGTTGATGACGATAATCAGGGGCACCCCAAGAAAGGCCACCAGCGCGCCGCTGAGGGCCTTGCCCACAAGGCTGATAAAGGAATTGATGCCGGAGTGCACCGACTGGCCCCGGACCATATCGTCGTGGGGGATGATGTCCAGCATCAGGGTGCTGACCGCGGGATTAAAGAAAACGGAGCAGGCCGAGGCCAGAAACGCCGCCGCGAGCACAATGGGGACGTTGAGCTTGTCCGTAAAGGCAAGCACTCCCACGATCAGCATGATGAGGCCCCGCAGGGCGTCCATGCCCACGATGATGGCCTTGCGGCTGCACTTGTCCACGATGCTGCCGCTGAAAGGGGAGACAAACATCACCATGAACATGGAGATGGAGGACATAATGCCCATGAGGGCGCTGGACCCGGTTTTTTCGTAAACCCAATAGCCGATGGCCACGCTGTAGAGCACATCGCCGATGGCGCTGACCGCGTTGCCCTGGAGCATCAGAATATAGTCTTTGTTCCACAATTTGGTGTGCATGCTTTTCTCCTCTCAGGTCTGATAGGGCTACTATACACCTTTTGCCCGCCCGGGTCAATCAAGAAGCGGTTGAAAGGGGGTAAAAACTTCTCAACCGGCGGTTGTGTTTTGAAACCGGAGAGGGAACGGGGCAAAATTCCCGAAAATCCGCGCCCAAGCATTGAAACCCGGGCGGATTTCTGCTATTATGTAAGAAAAATAACAATTCCGCTATTCCCAAATCTCTTTCGGATAAATGATCGTTTCGCGCAGTATCCCTTGGCTCTCCCTATGGGAGAGCTGTCACGCCATAGGCGTGACTGAGAGGGAAAATGTGCTGCTAAAAACCCTCTCCGTCCCGGCGTGCCGCCGGGCCACCTCTCCCAAAGGGAGAGGCATGGGCGCTGCCGCGCCAGTGCACGAAACGGTCATGTATCCGATGCTTTCCGGATGCGGCGGAATCGTTACAGAAAAACAAAGCAAACCGGGTGAGACAATGAACACCAAGAAGGATTTTATCGCCGTATTTGATTCCGGCGTAGGGGGCATCAGCGTGCTGCGGCACCTGCTGCGGCTGATGCCCGGGGAGCGGTTTCTCTATTACGGGGACTCCGCCAACGCCCCCTACGGCACCCGCTCCCGGGAGGAAGTAAAGGCGCTGACCTTTGCCGCCGCGGAAAAGCTCATGGAGCAGGGGATCAAGGCTCTGGTGGTGGCCTGCAATACCGCCACCTCCGCCGCCATTGCCGACCTGCGGCAGGCGCACCCCGATCTTATCATCATCGGCATTGAGCCTGCCCTGAAGCTGGCGGAGGACCGGTTCCCCGGGGGGCGGATCGGCGTCATGGCCACCCCCATGACCCTCCGGGAGGAAAAATTTGAGACGCTTCTTCACCGCTGCGGGCAGTCCGGCCAGGTTTATAGGCTCCCGGCCCCGGGCCTGGTGGAGCTGGTGGAGTCGGGCCGGGGGGACGGACCTGAGATGGACGCTCTGATGGAAACCCTGCTCGGCCCCTACCGGGGGCAGCTGGACGCGGTGGTGCTGGGCTGCACCCACTATCCCTTTGCCGCCCCCGCCATTTCCCGGGCCCTGGGAGGGAAAACCCTGCTGCTGGACGGCGGCGAGGGGACAGCCCGGGAGACCCAGCGGCGGCTGGCCGCGGCGGGGCTTCTTTCGGAGGGGCCCGGAGAGCTTGTGATCCGCAACAGCCTGCCGGGACGGCAGATCATCGACCTGTGCTATACATTATTGAAACAAGGGAGCGGAGTGTAATGGAAGAAAATATTCTGGTCATCGGCATCGCCGGGGGCACCGGCAGCGGCAAAACCACCCTGATGAAGAACCTTATCAGTAGGTTCGAGGATGTGGTCACAGTCATCAGCCACGACAACTATTACAAGCGCCACGACGATATTCCCTATGAGGAGCGGTGCAAGCTCAACTATGACGAGCCTTCCGCCTTTGATACCAGTCTCATGGTCTACCACCTGGACCAGCTGCGCCACGGCTATGCCATCGAGTGCCCGGTGTACGATTTTACGGTGCACAACCGGTCCTCGGAGACCATCCACATTGTGCCGAAAAAGGTCATCATCGTGGAGGGTATCCTGATTTTTGAGAACGAGGAACTGCGCAATCTCATGGACATCCGGATTTTTGTGGACACCGACGCGGATATCCGCCTGTGCCGCCGGATCAAGCGGGATGTGAACAAGCGGGGCAGAACCCTGGAAAGCGTGCTGGAGCAGTACCAGCAGACGGTGAAGCCCATGCACGAGCAGTATGTGGAGCCCAGCAAGAAGTACGCCCATATCGTGGTTCCCGAGGGCGGCAAAAACCTGGTGGCTCTGGACATGATCGTGGGCCGGATCCAGCGGCACTTAAAGGAAGTCAGCAGCAATGAAGTATGAAAGCCTGATTCTGGATATTGACGGGACACTGTGGGACTCCCGCGCCTTGGTTGCCCAGGGGTATAACCTCCAGCTTGCGGCGGAGGGCCTGGAGCGGTATTTTGTGGACGCGGAGCGGCTAAAGTCCCTGTTCGGCAAGGTGATGACGGAAATTGCGGACAATATGTTTCCCGACCTGCCGGAGGACCGGCGCTATGCCCTGATGGAGCGGTGCGCGGAGCGGGAGAACCGGTTCCTCCGGGAAAATGAATGCGCCATCGG
Source organism: uncultured Oscillospiraceae bacterium (assembly GCA_964625595.1). Lineage (GTDB taxonomy): Bacteria > Bacillota > Clostridia > Oscillospirales > Oscillospiraceae > Faecousia. Next base: position 3,492 of record CAZVDH010000052.1, read on the forward strand.
CTACCCCGGCATAGGGGAAGCTTTGTCCTGCCTGGCGGAACGCCACCGGCTCTTCATCGTCAGCAACAGCCAGCGCGGCTACCCGGAGCTGTGCATCGGGAAGCTGGGGCTGGAAAACTGCATTTCCGGGCACCTGTGCTTTGGCGACACCGGCACGGACAAGGGTACTACTATCCGAATTCTTATGGAGAAGTTCGGCATTTCCTCCGCCGCCTATGTGGGCGACACCGAGGGGGACCGGCAGGCGGCGGAAAAGGCGGGCATCGATTTTCTCTGGGCCGCCTACGGCTTCGGCACGGTGACAAGCTGCGCAGAAAAGCTGGATTCGCCTGCGGATCTCATTCGGCTTGAAAGGGAGGGACGGCTGTGAGTGTTTCCATGGATTCCTCCTGCATCCAGTGCATCCTCCGGCGGAATATCGAGCTGGTGGGCACCCTGGGAAGTGAGGAAAAGACCACCGCCTTTACCCGGGCGCTGATGGACCTGATCCTGCGCACCCCGGCGGATGCACCCTCTCCGGCCCTGGGGCCGGGGATCAGCGATTTGCTTCACGACATGTACGGCATTCCTCTGGACCGGTTCCGGGAGGAAAAGGCGCAGTCCAACCGCTTTGTTTTGGAGCGGCTGCCGGCGATCCGGGCCAGGGCGGAAAATACCGGGGACCCCATCCTGGCGGGGCTCCAGTTTGCCATTCTGGGAAATTATCTGGATTTTTCCGCCCTCCAGGGCCAGGTGGATTTCGGGAAGCTGGATGAAATGCTGGTTTCCGCTCTGGAAATGGAGCTGGACGAGACTGCTTACCGAGCTTTTCGCCGGGACCTGGAAAACGGGAAGCGGCTTCTGTATCTCACGGACAACGCAGGAGAGATCGGCTTTGACCGGGTTCTGGCGGAGGAGATCCAGAAAGCCTACCCCCACCTTGCCATTACTTTTTGCGTCCGGGGGGCTGTGACGGTGAACGACGCCACCCGGGAGGACGCCCGGGCGGTGGGGCTTCCGTTCCCGGTGATCGACAACGGCAACCGGGTGGGCGGCACCCAGCTGGATCTGCTGAGTGAGGAAGCAAGAGAAGCCCTCCAAAACGCGGATGTGATCTTAGCCAAGGGCATGGGCAACGCCGAGACCATGCTGGGCTGCGGGTATAACGTGTACTATGCCTTTTTAATCAAGTGCCCGAGGTTTGTTGAACGCTTCGAAAAGCCCATGCTCACACCCATGTTCCTGCGGGAGACCGGCAGGGCGTAGCCGACAGCCAAGGTGCCGCTGACGCGGCAAACTGGGAATTTGCAGAGCTGTTTGTCCAGTGGTGTGCGGATGGATGCGGTACACGGCAAGGGCTCCCCTGTGTAAGGGGAGCTGTCAGCGCAGCTGACTGAGGGGTTGTAACGTTGGAATTCCCAATCTACCCATCGTCAGAACGGATAGTGTCTTTTGTGGTCCCTTTTCTCCGATTCGTTGTTAGTTTTAAAACATTTTACTGCACAATCCCTCAGTCGCTTCGCGACAGTTTCATTAAGGTATGATTGCCCCCGGCAATCATTGGAATTTTGATTCACTGCGTGCAGCACCACCCGCTCGGTATCGTTCTGCGGTTCGGCAAATTGGAATTTGGCGGGCTATCGAATTCCCGGTCATTGCGAGCCAGTTCGCTTTCCTGGCGGGGCAATCCCCCGGTTAGACGTACCACTTCTCGTGGATGAATTCCGGGAAACGGCACGTTAGATCAGTCTGCATGACGATAGGTAGCACGAAATTCGATGGAGATTCCCACACCAGTCTGCGGACTGGTTCGGAATGACAGTGTTGTTCGATGGCCCGGTCTTTCCTCGACAAATTCCAATTTTCCTGTCTGCTGTTTTACCAGCCGCCAAAAAGCCGGACCTGTATACTGCGTTTCGTAATTGGGGCCGCAAGAACCGGAAATTTAGGCGAATAATGGCGGGCAGGCGTTGGTGCGGGGACGGAAAATGGGAGAAAAACCCGGAAAAGAAATGTAAAATATTTAAGAACATGCTTCATTTTTTGAATCCCGTATGATACAATTAAAAAACCCGCAAATATTGGGATGCTTGGAAAAGGAGGATGCTTTATGGACATGTATATGCAGGTCAGAATGCCCTTGGCGTGCTTCGCCATCCTCCTGTATACGTTTTTGCTGTACTGCCTGAAAAAACGGCTGCACACCATGACCTCCCGGATCTATGAGGGAATGGTCTGCATGAGCATCGTCCATGTGCTTGCGGCCGTCATTACGGAGTACACCGTGAATAACAGGGACAAGGTTTCTTACCTGTTTAATCACATCTGGCACATTATTTTCCTGGTCAGCGTTACCTTCGTCTGCGCGCTGCTGTACCTTTACCTCATCCTCTATGTGGAGCGGGGCACCGGCAAAGCAAAGCTGCGGGACAAGCGGATGCTGTTTGCCGTCTTTTCCGTCAGCCTGCTGGGAGAACTGTTCCTGCCCATCACCTATGAGCAGACCCCCTACGGCGCTTATTCCCTGGGGCCCAAGGCCTACGCGCTGTACATCACCGTGGTGTATGTGATGGTGATGATGCTGGTCACCATCATCCGCTACCGCAAGGTGCTGGACAGGGACAAGTGCTATGTCCTGCTGTGTTCCGTCCTGATATTCGTGATTATCGCCGGGATCCAGATCAGTATGCCCTATATCCTGCTCACCGGTCTGGGGGTCAGCCTGATCGTGCTGGGCCTTGCCATCAATGCCGAGGATGTGCATATGTACATTTCCGTTGACACCGGACTTTACAACGAGCAGGGCTGCCGGGAGATCCTCCAGGAGGCAGTGCTCTGCGGCAGGCCTTTCCGGGTGGGCGTGTATGCGTTCCTGGGCCGGGACGACGCCATCCGGGATGCCATGAAGGGCTTGCGGGAGGCTCTGCCCGAGGGAAAGAGCCGGGTGATCTGCGGGGCGCTGGCGGACAATCTTCTGGTGGTGATTCCCATGCAGGTGCGGGGAAAGACCGGGGAGCTGCCGGAGCTGCCAACCCCCGCCGTCTCCGAGGACCTGACCTTTACATCGGAGGTAATGTCCTTTTCCGGGGAAACGGCTGTGACGGATATCGTCAATGCCGCCAAGGATTTCAAGAACCGGTTTGAAGAGGACTCCCTCCAGCGTGACGAGCTGACAGGGCTGCTCCGTCGGACGGCCTTTATCCGGCAGATGGAATATATGATGAAGATGGGCCAGTCTTTCGCGTTCCTGATGACGGATCTGGACAATTTCAAGCAGGTGAACGACCGGTTCGGCCACGGCGCGGGAGACGAGCTGCTGCGCAGAATCGCCGCGGCCCTCCAGGGAGAGGTCCGGACATCGGATGTGGTGTGCCGTATGGGCGGCGATGAGTTCGGTATCCTGCTGTCGGGCCTGACCACCCGGGAAGCGGTTTCCGCCGCGGCGGACAGGTTTCTTGCCGCCGTCTCCGGCATCTGCCTGCCGGACGCGGATACTGCCATTACCCTTTCCATCGGCGCCAGGATCAGCCGCTCCACGGACCGGGACCGCTCTTTCCAGGCGGTGTACGCCGCGGCGGACGCGGCGCTGTACCGCGCCAAATATATGGGAAAAAACCGCATCACCTTTGCCGAGTAAGAAGTTAGGAAACCTCTGAATAATTCGTCTGCGGCTGATCGGCGAATCTTTTGCTCCATCCGTGCAGTTTGAAAAGTGGGAAATACATACCGTATTCCTCCACTCTTCAAACTTTCGGATGAAGCAAAATCTTCTGCCGTCAGCTCTTGCCGAATTAATCAGAGCTTCCTTAGAAAAACCCCCTGTCCGGGGGATTTTTTGTTGCTTTGCAGCGGGAAATATGGTATGATAAAATACATATTGGGTCGCTGCGGCAGTCTTTTCCAATTGTCAACTGCCCGCCGGGCGCAAAAGCATTGCGAAAAATGGATCCCTTGAAAACCGGTACCGCGGAAACTTTTCCGGGAGCCGGGTCCCAAAGGTTCTGAATAAAAAAGGAGATGCGACATACTATGAAAGTGATTGTCATCGGCGGTGTCGCCGCGGGCACCAAGGCTGCCGCCAAACTGATGCGGCAGGACCGGACCGCACAGGTCACGGTCTTCACCAAGGGCAAGGATATTTCCTACGCGGGCTGCGGCCTGCCCTACTATGTGGGCGGCAGTATCGAAACCCGGGAAGAGCTGATCGTGAACACCCCCGAAAAGTACCGGGGCCTCACCGGGGTCAACGTGGTCACCGCCACGGAAGCTACCGCTGTGGATGCCGCCGCAAAGACCGTTTCCCTGCGGGAGCTGGAAACCGGACGGGAGTACACGGAAAGCTACGACAAGCTGATTCTCGCCGTGGGCGCGGAGCCCTTTGTCCCCGGCGTGCCCGGTGTGACCCTCCCCGGTGTATTCACCATGCGGACCCCCGACGATGCCATCGGCCTGCGCGCCTATGTGGAAAACAATCACTGCCGCAGCGCCGTTGTGGTGGGCGGCGGCTTCATCGGCCTGGAAATCGGGGAAAACCTGATGGCCAAGGGACTGAATGTCACCGTTATCGATATGGCCGACCAGCTGATGCCCAACATTTTTGACCCCGAGATGGCGGACTACGCCCGCAGGCAGCTCCAGGCCAAGGGTATGCGCATCCGCACCGGCACCCCCCTGAAAGGCATCCTGGGCGCCGAAAAGGCCGAGGGTGTGGATACCGGCATGGGGACCATCACCGCCGATGTGGTGGTGCTGGCCATCGGTGTCCGGCCCGCTACCGGCTTCCTGGCCGACTCCGGCCTGGATATGTTCAAGGGCACCATCCGGGTGGACGACCACCAGAGAACGAGCCTTCCGGATATTTACGCCGTGGGCGACTGCGCCATGGTTTATAACCGCCTCACCGGCGCGCCCCAGTGGTCCGCCATGGGCTCCACCGCCAATATCACGGGACGCTGTCTGGCCCGGAACCTCACCGGCAAGGACAGCCCCTACGGCGGCTGCCTCGGCACCGGGGTTGTAAAGCTGGCTGACGGCCTGAACGGCGGCCGCACCGGTCTGACCGAAGCCCAGGCGGTGAGCGCCGGGTACGAGCCGGAGACGGTTATCTGCGTCACCGACGACAAGGCCCACTACTACCCCGACGCGTCTACCTTTGTCACCAAGCTGATTGCGGACAAGGCAACCCACAAGCTCCTGGGTATCCAGGTCCTGGGCGCCGGTGCCGTGGACAAGATGGTGGACATTGCCGTCACCGGCATCGCCATGGGCGCGAAAGTAGAAGACTTCGACACCCTGGACTTTGCCTATGCCCCGCCTTTCTCCACCGCCATCCATCCCTTTGTCCAGGCCTGCTACATTCTGGAAAACAAGCTGGCCGGGGAGTTTGAGACCTTTACCCCAGCCCAGTACGCAGCGGGCAAGGCCAAGGGCTATCAGGTCATTGACGTTCAGCCCGCTCCCGCCATTCCCGGCGCCAAGTGGGTGGACCTGGCCAAGGTCACGGACGGTATCGATGGCTTTGACAAGGACGCCAAGCTCCTGCTGGTCTGCGCCAAGGGCAAGCGGGGCTACTTCCTGCAAACAAGGCTGAAGGCAGCGGGCTATACCAACACCCGGGTCCTGGAGGGCGGCGTGTTCTTCAACACCGTAAAGGTGGCCGTCCCCGGCGGCAAGGTGGATCCCGCCGAGATCAAGCGGGTCAAGGGCCTGGGCTGCCTGCAGGACAAGCGCTATCCCGATGTGTTCAACGTGCGGATCATCACCCGGAACGGTAAGATCACCGCCGAGGAGCAGAAGACGATTGCCGAGGCCTCCGAGCGGTTCGGCAGCTCTGCCATCACGATGACCACCCGTCTGACCCTGGAGGTGCAGGGCGTCAAGTACGAGAACATCCAGCCCCTCATTGACTTCCTCCATGACCACGGCCTGGAAACCGGCGGCACCGGCTCTCTGGTGCGGCCCGTTGTGTCATGCAAAGGCACCACCTGCCAGTACGGCCTGCTGGATTCCTTCGGCCTCAGCGAAAAGCTCCACGAGAAGTTCTATGTGGGCTACCACAACGTCACCCTGCCCCACAAGTTCAAAATCGCCGTTGGCGGCTGCCCCAACAACTGCGTCAAGCCGGACCTGAACGATCTGGGCATCGTAGGCCAGCGGATCCCCATGGTGAACCTGAGCAAGTGCCACGGCTGCAAGAAGTGCCAGGTGGAGCAGACCTGTCCCATCCACACCGCCAAGGTGGTGGACGGCAAGATCCGCATTGACCCCGCGGAGTGCAACAACTGCGGCCGGTGCAAGGGTAAGTGCCCCTTCGGCGCGCTGGAAGAGTACATGGACGGCTACAAGATTTACGTCGGCGGACGCTGGGGCAAGCGGGTTGCCCACGGCCTGCCCCTGACCAAGGTCTTTACCTCCGAGGAGGAGGTCATGGATGTGGTGGAGAGCGCCATCCTGCTGTTCCGGGATGAGGGCATCTCCGGCGAGCGGTTCGCCGACACCATCGAGCGCCTGGGCTTCGACTATGTGAACGATAAGCTGATTAACCACAAGATCGACAAAGCGGCGGCCCTCCGGAAAACCGTCAAGGGCGGCGCCACCTGCTAACCCGGCAAGGCCGGGGGCTAAGTCGTGACCACCGTGGTCTGTGATCGTCTCCGCCCTGACCCGCTCGGTATCGTTTTATTTGTTGGGTCGATTGAGTTCATCGGCCCTAAGGCAAGGCCTGGAGCTAAGTCGTGACCAGCCTGGTCCGGTATCGTTCTTTCCCTGATCCGGTCGGTATCGGCGGGTGCGCTTCAATTAAACGGTCACTCCAAACCCAACTGAACATTTCCCTGGTAAGGGACCTGCCGGACTGCGTATGGCATGTGAAAGGCGTTAAAAGTGTCCCCCTCGGCTTACGGAAAAACCGGAACCGCTTCATAAGCGGTTCCGGGATGTTCCCGTACCTTGAGGGGGATTACCACGCCCTTTTTGCACCGCAGCCCGGCCTTTTTCTGCCCCTTTCATACTATTTCTCGATAAAATGGTTAATACCATTTTATCATGCGCTTATCGCGCAAGCCGCCAGTGGCGGCGAGAAATGTATGGACTACGTTTTTTAGCGGCGATGCCGCTGACCGCTTGTCAGCGGTCTCATAAAACGGTATTTAACCGTTTTATGAAAAACTAGTATCACCCATCGTTGCGGCAGATTGGAATTTGTCGCTTCGCTGTAAGTTGACAGTTGACAGTGGAAAGTGGACAGTTGTGGTATCCCCTTCGGGGATGATTGAAAATATAAAAGCCCCCAAATGCCTCGTTTTATCTTAAAAACGTAGCAACGGTTGAATTTTATTTTTTAAATTGTCCCGAAGGGACTCCTTAACTGTCCACTGTCAACTGTCCACTGTCCACTCGGGCTCTGCCCGCCAAATTCCAATTTATCTGCCTATTTTGAAAACCAAAGGAGAAAACCATGATGAAAAAACTGCTTTCCTTGCTGCTGTGCCTGGTGCTGCTCACCGGCTGCGCCGCGCCCGCCGTGCCGGAACCCTCCGAAACTACGCCGGAAGTCTCTGAAACCGTGCCGGAGACAACGGAAGCTGTCCCGGAGCCCGTAACCTTTACCGACGACCTGGGCCGCACCGTCACCGTGGAGAACCCGCAGCGGGTAGCGGCGCTCCTTGGCAGCTTCGCTCAGGTGTGGTATCTGGCAGGGGGTACGGTATGCGCCTCCGCCGACGATGCCTGGGACGACTTCGGTCTGCCCATGGCTCCCGACGCGGTGAACCTGGGCATGACCAAGGACCTGAGCCTGGAAAAGCTTCTGGGGGCGGAGCCGGACTTCATCATTGCCAGCGCCAACACCTCCCAGCACCGCCAGTGGCAGCAGACCCTGGAAGCAACCGGGATTCCCACCGCCTATTTTGACGTGGCGGACTTCTCCGACTATCTGCGGATGCTGAAAATCTGTACGGACATCACCGGGCGGGAGGATAAGTATCAGGAAAAGGGCCTGGATGTGCAGGCTCAGATCGATGCCGTTCTTGCCCACAGTGTAAAGCGTCTGGATGGCGGCGAGGGTCCCACGGTGCTGTCTCTCCGGGCTTCCGCCACCTACATCCGGGCAAAGAACAGCCAGGGGAACGTGCTGGGGCAGATGCTGGCGGCTCTGGGCTGCCGGAATATCGCGGACAGCGATGACACCCTGCTGGAGGACCTGTCCGTGGAGCATATCCTCCTGGCAGACCCGGACTTTATTTTCTTCGTCCCCTCCGGCGACGACACCGCGGGAATGGAGGAAAACCTGAACCGGTTTTTTGCCGAGAATCCCGCCTGGCAGCAGCTCACCGCCGTGAAAGAGGGCCGGGTCTACACCCTCCCCAAGGAGCTGTACAACCTGAAGCCCAACGACCGCTGGGGAGAAGCCTATGAAAAGATCGAAAATATCCTCTCCGGGGCGGAATAAGGCAGTATTTACCGCCGCCGGGGCGCTGTGCCTAACTGCGGCGGTGCTGAGCCTGTGTCTTGGTGCCGCGAAGCTCCCGCTGAAAACCCTTTGGCAGGCGGCCCTCGCCGGACCGGACAGCGCCGCCGGGGCCATCTTCTGGTATGTCCGCCTGCCCAGGACCCTGGGGTGCCTGCTGGCCGGGGCGGCCCTAGCCCTTTCCGGCGCGGTGATCCAGGGGGTTCTGGACAATCCCCTGGCATCCCCCGGTATCATCGGCGTGAATGCTGGGGCGGGACTGGCGGTGACTATTTGCTGCGCCCTGGGGATGCTCTCCGGCTGGGCTATCGCCGGGGCCGCCTTTGGCGGGGCCATGCTGGCGGTGGGTCTCATAACCTTTGCCGCCGAAAAGACCGGGGCCTCCCGCACCACGGTGATCCTGGGGGGCGTGGCGGTGAACAGCTTCTTAAACGCCCTGGCGGAGGCTTTGCGGAATCTGGTGCCGGAGACCGCTACCTTAAGCTCCGATTTCCGGGTGGGTGGCTTCGACGCGGTGAGCTATACCCGGCTGATCCCGGCGGGGGTGCTGATCCTCCTTGCCATGGCTGTGGTGCTGACATTGTGCAGCGAGCTGGATGTGCTGGCCCTGGGGGAGGACACCGCCCAGGGGCTGGGCCTGCATGTCAAGCACACCCGGCTGGTTCTGCTGCTCCTGGCGGCCCTGCTGGCGGGGTCGGCGGTGAGCTTTGCGGGCCTTGTAAGCTTCGTGGGCCTCATTGTGCCCCATGCCGCCCGGGTGCTGGTGGGCAGCGAGAGCCGGAAATTGCTTCCTCTGTGCGCGTTGGGCGGGGCAGGGTTTGTCACCGTCTGCGATCTTGCGGCAAGGCTTCTCTTTGCCCCCTACGAGCTTCCGGCAGGCATCCTCCTGTCGGTGCTGGGCGGACCTTTCTTCCTGTACCTGCTGAGCAAGCGGAAAGGAGGGCGCCGCAATGATTGAAACCGTGAATCTTCGCGCCGGCTACGGCGACAGGGAAATTCTCCACGGGGTCACCCTAACGGCAGCGCCCGGGGAGGTGCTGGCCCTGGTGGGCCCCAACGGCTGCGGGAAAAGCACCTTTCTGAAAGCCCTGGTGGGTATCGTCCCACCGGAGGGGGAAGTACGCATTGACGGAAAGCCGGCGGGGGAGCTGGCGGGGAATGCGCTTGCAAGGCATCTATCCTATCTTCCCCAGGGAAAATCCGTCCCGGACATCACCGCGGGGCGTCTGGTGCTCCACGGGCGGTTTCCCTACCTCCATTACCCCCGGCGGTACGGCCCCGGAGACATTGCTATAGCCCGGGAGGCCATGGAGAAGCTGGATATAGCCGCGCTTTGGGACACCCCGGTGGCCGCTCTCTCCGGCGGCCTGCGGCAGAAAGTATATATCGCCATGGCCCTGGCCCAGGGCACCGGGAATCTCCTGCTGGACGAGCCCACCACCTACCTGGACATTGCCCACCAGCTCCGGCTGCTTGCCCTTACCCGGGAGCTTAGCCGGGAGGGAAAGACGGTTACAATGGTGCTTCACGACCTGCCCCAGGCCCTGGAGTACGCAGACCGGCTGGCGGTGATGAAAGACGGCAGACTGCTGGACATGGGAACCCCGGAGGAAATTTTTGCCCGGGGAAGCCTGGAAGCGGCCTTTGGGGTAACGCTGAACCGTTTCCGTACCGGGGACCGGTGGCGCTACTATTGCGATTGACAGCGGACGGTAAGCTGTGGTAGGATAATAAAAATCCGTACCGGGCCAGCGCGGCAAATTGGAATTTGTAGGGCAGTTAAGGCACGCGGGTGGATAGACGCCTTG
>CAZVDH010000053.1:0-13665 GCA_964625595.1 uncultured Oscillospiraceae bacterium
CCGGGAAGCCGGTTCTCCTGAGTGACGAAACCTGGCAGGCCAGTCAATCCGGCCCCGTTCGCCTGAATGATATGGAAAAGGGCGAAACCTATGATGCCAGGATGGAAGCCATAACCGACTGGCACGGCGTTACCGCAAAGGACTATGGTTTTGATGTGCTCTGCTGCTCGGAATCCGTCCCCATTCTGGAACAGGAGCGTTTCCCGGGAAGGGTTTTCAAGACCCCCAATGGAGAGACCGTCGTCGATTTCGGGCAAAATCTGGCGGGCTACACCGAACTGAAAGTTTATGCGAAAGCAGGACAGAAGATTACCCTGTGGCACGGGGAAACCCTGGACGAAAACGGGAACTTCACCCAATCCAATTTTGACCCCGGTGAACGGAACAAAAACGGCGGAATCCCCCAGCGCATCGATTACATTTGCAAGGATGGCCTGAACGTGTATAAGCCCAGCTTTTCCTATTTTGGCTTCCGCTACGCCAAAGTGGAAAGCGACGTGGATTTGACGGACGCGGAATTTACGGCCATCGCGGTTTATTCGGAAATGCCGCAGACCGGCTTCTTCACCTGCGGCAATGAAGACGTGAACCGCCTGTTCCTCAACAGCCTGTGGAGTATGCGCTCCAACTTCTGCGACATTCCCACGGACTGTCCCACCCGGGAACGGGCGGGGTGGACAGGGGACGCGGGCGCCTTTACACCCACCGGCGTAAAACTCGCGGACTGTTATCCGATACTGCGGAAATGGCTGGCAGAATGCCGCCTTGCCCAGGGGGAGGACGGACTGGTTGCCAATATTGCCCCTGTCAACAACAGCGGCAGCTACATATCCAATATGCTGCAGGGCTCCTCCGGTTGGGGCGATGCCTGCATTTTGGTGCCCTGGGCACTGTATGAAGCCTACGGCGACAAGACCATTCTGGCAGAAAACTATGAGATGATGGTCAGGTGGCTGGCATTTGTGGAAGAACGAGCCAGGAAAACCCGGATCCAAAATCTGCTGAATCCTTATAAAAAGTATCTTGTGGATGAGGGCTTCCACTTCGGAGAATGGCTGGAACCGGATGTGAGCAGTATGGACACCATGAAGAAGAACATGATGTTCGGCGCTCCCGAGGTGGCCACAGCCTACTATTATAAGTCCGCCGGTTTGGTTGCCCGGATCGCGGATATTTTGGGGAAAGCCGAGGATTCCAGAAAGTATAGGGACATTGCGGAGGGGGCCCGGAATGCATACCGATATACCTGCACCAAAAACGGCGTGATTTCCTCCAAGCGTCAGGCAGAGTATGTCCGTCCAATCGCGTTTGGACTTCTGGATGAAGCGGAGTCCCAGGTTGCTGCTGATCAACTGGCCAAAATGGTGGCTGACAACAACTACCATTTGAACACGGGCTTCCTGGCAACGCCATTCCTCTGCCGGGTGCTGTCCGACTACGGTCATACCGATACGGCTTACCGGCTCCTTTTGCAGGATACCGCCCCCAGTTGGCTTTACCCGGTGAAGCACGGCGCCACCACCATCTGGGAAAGCTGGGACGGTGTGCGGGAGGATGGAACGGTACACGATTCCCTGAACCATTACTCCTACGGTGCGATTTCCGGCTGGCTGATGGGTGATGTCTGCGGCATCCGGCTCGACTGCGGCAAGCTGACCATTGCCCCCAAACCCTCCGGAAAACTTGGACATGCGGAAGCAAAATGGATTTCCCCTGTGGGAACCATTGAAAGCAAGTGGCATTATGAGCAGGATCAGGTCGTGTTTGAAGTAGCGATCCCGGCCAATGTAACTGCCGAGGTTTGCTTGCCCGACGGCGGTACTTTCCATGTACAATCTGGAAATCATGTTTTCTCCTGTGAGGAATAAAGCAAAAACAGTGCTGAGGTGAATCATTGTGAAATTAACTGACATTATTTCCGGCAGCTTTGACGCTGCCCAGTGGGAGGCAAAAGGCTATCAGGTTCCCCGGTTTGATATTGCCGCGGTTGCCCGCAAGACCCACGAGCATCCCACATGGGTGCATTTTGGCGCAGGTAACATTTTCCGTGCTTTCCCTGCGGCCATCCTGAACGAGGCTCTGAACACCGGCAAATACGATCGCGGTGTCATTGTGGCAGAGTGCTTCGACTATGAGATCATCGACAAGGTGTATGCGCCTTATGACAACCTATCTCTGCTGGTCAGCCTTCGTTCTGACGGCACCATCGGGAAAAAGGTGATCGCCAGCGTGACGGAGAGCCTGAAGGCAGATTATCCGTTTGCGGACTGGGACCGTCTGAAGGAAATCTTCCGGAATCCCAGCCTGCAGATGATCAGCTTCACCATCACAGAAAAAGGGTATAATGTAGCGCCCGCCGATCTGGAGCGTGGACTGACCCCTGTTCTGGCTATGGGCAAAGTGACAGCCCTGCTGTATGAGCGCTTCAAAGCAGGCAAGCTCCCCCTGACTGTACAGAGCATGGACAACTGCAGCCACAATGGTGATAAGGTTAAGAGCGCCGTGATGCAGTACGCGGAAAAGTGGACTGCCGAGGGACTGGTTCCCAAAGAATTCAAGGCGTATCTTCTGGACGAGACTCTGGTCACCTTCCCCTGGGCAATGATTGACAAGATCACGCCCCGTCCTCATGAGAAAGTGCAGGCTATGCTTATAGAAGACGGTTTTGAGGATACCTGCACTGTCCAGACCGAAAAGCATACGTTCACGGCTCCTTTTGTGAATGCGGAGGAGACCGAGTACCTGGTCGTTGAGGACCATTACACCAATGGCCGGCCCCCGTTGGAGCTGGGCGGCGTAATGTACTGCGACCGTGCTACGGTAGACAAAGTGGAAACCATGAAGGTCACCACCTGCCTCAACCCCCTGCACACAGCAATGTCCATTTTCGGCTGCCTGTTGGGGTACACGCTGATCAGTGCCGAAATGGCCGACGAAGATATTCGCGGCTTCATTCAGAAAATCGGATATATCGAGGCAATGCCTGTGGTTACCGATCCCGGTGTGCTGAACCCCTATGAGTTCATCGGTGCGGTTGTGAACAAGCGGCTCCCCAACCCCTTTATGCCGGATGCGCCTCAGCGGATTGCTATGGATACCAGCCAGAAGTTGGCGATTCGTTTCGGTGAGACACTGAAGAAATACCATGCCCGCGGCCTGGATAAGAAGAACCTTGTTCTGATCCCGCTGGTTCTGGCTGGCTATGCCAGGTATCTTCGTGGGATTGACGATACCGGCGCAGCCTTTGCGTGCAGCCCCGATCCGCTCCTTGTCGAGCTGCAGCCCATCGTTTCCGGTCTGGAAGTGAAGGAAGGCGAGCAGGACTTTCGCTGCCTGAAGCAACTGTATGCCCACACAGAAGTATTCGGTGTTGATATTTATGAGCTGGGCATCGGCGAGCAGATCGAAGGCATGGTCAAGGAGCTCTACGCGGGCCCCGGCGCCGTACGCAGAACCCTTCATAAGTATGTAAGCACACGCTAAAAGGAACCTCTCCCGGACAAATCAGGGATAAAAAGGAAAACCGTTATTCCAGGATCTCAGAAATGGGATCCTGGTTTTTCTGTTCCAAGAAAAATCGCATAATCCCCCATTTCCTGCAAACAATACCACTGGAAAAGCTGCACAAGGAGAGGAAAAACAATGAAAGCAACAGGAATTGTTCGCCGGGTGGATGATTTGGGCAGAATTGTCATTCCCAAAGAGATCCGAAGAACCCTCCGCATCCGCGAGGGCGACCCGCTGGAGATTTATACGGAAAAGGACGGGGGCGTGATCTTTCGGAAATACTCCCCCATGGGGGATCTGCAGGAGTTCGCGGCCCAGATGTGCGAGTCCATCGGCTCGGCCACGGGGCACATTGCCGCGGTAGCGGACCGGGACAGCATCATTGCCCTATACGGCGCGCCAAAGCGGGAGCTGATGGATAAGCCCAACTCTGCCGAACTGGAAAAATTGATGGAACAGCGGAAAAACTACCTTTTTGAACCGGGGCAGACCCCCATCAAAGCCTCGGATGCCGTAGATAAGTACCACCTGGGTGCGGCGGCGCCGATTCTTTCTCAGGGGGACCTGATGGGCTGTGTGCTCCTGCTGCTGGGGGAGGGGGACAGCCCCTTAAAGGAGTGCGACCAGAACCTTGTCCGGACCGCCGCAGGATTTTTGGGCAAGCAGCTGGAGAGCTGATCCACCACCGGCTGATAAAAAACGTATGCTTTCCTCCTGATTGGAAATACTTTCAGTATACCATACAAAGATTACAGGAGGAACACCATGCAGGGTAAAGTAGACATCTGCGGCGTTAATACTTCCAGGCTGAAGGTCCTGTCCCAGGCAGAGACCGACGAACTGCTTCTGCGGGCAAAGAACGGGGATACAGCTGCCCGGGACAAGCTTATCGAGGGAAATCTGCGGCTGGTTTTGTCGGTGATCCAGCGGTTTGACAAGCGGGGAGAATGTCCGGACGACCTGTTTCAGGTGGGGTGCATCGGCCTTATCAAGGCCATTTCCAATTTTGACCCCGGCAAACAGGTGCGCTTCTCCACCTACGGGGTGCCAATGATCGCCGGGGAGGTGCGGCGCTACCTGCGGGATAACAGCGCCATTCGGGTCTCCCGTTCCATCCGGGATGTAGCCTACCGGGTGCTGCAGTGCAAGGAGGCCATGACCACCCAGCTTGGCCGGGATCCCAGTCTGGAGGAAATCGCCAAGGCCCTGGATCTGCCCGCAGGGGAGGTCAGCCAGGCCCTGGACGCGGTGTGCGCCCCGGTGAGCCTGTACGACCCGGTGTACGCCGACGGCGGCGACCCGCTGACGGTGATGGACCAGGTGCGGGATACCAAGAACACCGAAGGCAACTGGATGGAGCATATCACCCTGCGCAACGCGTTTCAGTCCCTGGGCGACCGGGAAAAGCAGATCCTCTCCCTGCGGTTTTACGACGGCAAGACCCAGATGGAGGTGGCAGGGGTGCTGGGAATCTCCCAGGCCCAGGTCTCCCGCCTGGAAAAGGGCGCCATCGGCGCCATGCGCAAATCCGTGAGCTGTTAACGGCATATTTTCCGTCCCCGGTGCATATCCTGCACCAGACCAAAGGGGAGGGATGGCAATGGGTATGAAATTCACCCAGCTGCAGTGCAAGGAAGTGATCTGTGTGTCCGACGGGCGGCGGCTGGGGTTCGTGTCGGATGTGCTGGTGGAGGTCCCTGAGGGGTCGGTCACCGCCATTGTGGTTCCCGGCCCCTGCCGCGTTCTGGGCGTTGCCGGCAGGCACGATGATTTTATCATTCCCTGGAAATGCATCTGCCGCATCGGCCCGGACATTATCCTGGTGGACGCCAAGCCCGACGAGTGCCGGGTACCCCGGCGAAAACCGGGCCTGCCTTTTTAGAAGAAGGATCCGAAAAGTGAATGCCCTTTCCCGTTCCAACGGCGGGAAGAGCAGGGCCTTTCCGGGGAAAGTGAACTTCCCTGCAGGTACAACAGAAAAAACCAGACGAGTTTCCCTAATGATTCCAAATAACCATGATACCCTCAGTTCGCACGGAACTGAGGGTATCATGGTTATTCTCTTTTTTTGCCTCTGTAAAATCGAATCAGAGCGATTAACATGGGGAAAAGTATCAAAAAAACCGCCGTTATCAAACAGATGAAGCACTGCGTTCCGGCTTTTTGCAGGGGATCCTGAAGGAGCGACTCCAGAGTGGGAGCAAGGCCTGTTTGCCGAAGCATAGATAGCGTAAAACGATAATGCCAAAAGTCCAGAATATTTGCATCGGGAAGAAGGGTGCCGGGCAGGGTACAGTTGCGCAGCAGAAGCCGGATACCGACAGGAATCAGAGACGGAAGCACCAGCAACCGCCCCTGACGGCAATACCAAGCCCACAGTGTCCAGACCAGCCCCACAATTATCAGCAATGCGGCAGCGCAGACATAGGGCAGGTTTTTCAGAAATGCTTCGGCATCCGCCAGGTCAATGGCCCGGAGAGATAGCCAGCGATTCTCTGCCGGGTAAGTCAGATGTGTCAGTTCCTTCTCCATCGATGAAACATTTGCCTGCACGCGCAGAAGACGGGCACTGTCTGAAAAAGCGAGAGTTTCCACGCTGTTTCCGGTGGGTTCATCAAGATAGCTTTCATCCGGCGCATATACCAACACTGTATGCTCCGAAAGCTCCGCATCCTGCACAACAACCGTCTCCCCCAGTGATGGAAAACGGGAGGCGGTATAGAGAATTCTGATTTCCCCGCTGGTAAAAACCTCCAGGATTTCATACTCCGGACGAAGGGAAAAATCCCGATCCGCGAATTCCCGTACGATATACCGTTCTGCACCGTCTTCGTCTGTCACGGGTTCCGCATAGAACAAGCGGATGCTGTCTCCATCCTTCCACCCCATCCACAGCGGAATTTCCACGATTGCTTCTGTGTTATTGCTGCGGCGAATCATACAACGCCCTGAAAGGGTCATCTGTTTTTCCACCCACATGGATGTTACTGTGCAGCATACAAGAATATATGCCACGAGAAACCACAGAAAAAACATTCGTTTCATTTTGTGCCTCCTACTCCAATGCTCTCGTTCATTTCCTGCGAGAAAGAGAGGAACAGAAGTACGGGCGGCAGTGACGCAAGCACAACGCACACGAACCGAACCGTTGTGACCGCGGCCGGAGACAGCGCCAGGTATACGGACAGAGGATACATGGCTGTGTTATCCACATAGGCGATGGGTTGTTCCACCATGTTCCATGCATCCAGAAACGAGAGAATAAACACACTGATTACACCGCTGCGGGCAGCGGGAACAGCAATCCGGAAAATGGCCCCCAACGTACCGCAGCCATCCAACCGTGCGGCGCCAGTCAGTTCATCCGGTACTGCCCGGAAGCTGCGGCTCAGCAGAAAGGTTCCCAAAGGAGCGAATACCATAGGCAGCGCCAGTGCGTAGTAGGTATTCAGGAGGTTCAGCCGCTTCAGCGTTATATATCCGGGCACCAATGTCACCTGGATTGGGAGCACCATCATCAGCAGTAAAGCAAAGCCCAGCGCGCGCTTGCCGGGAAAGTTATATTTGGCAAAGCTATAGCCTGCCAGAATGGAAATCGCCGTCTGTCCCAATGCAATCACCAATGTCAAAGCAAGGCTCCGCCAGAAGCGCAGGAGGTAAGCCGGCTCCGCAAGATACACCTGATATACTGCCTGCGCATCCAGACTGCGGAGGAAAATCAAGGCAAAAGGCGACAGGAACAGAACGGATAACAGGGCAGTCAGCAAGACATGGTTTTTCTTTTTCATTTCACACCTCCCGCCGCGCCACCCAGCGGTAAGCCAGACAGAACGGCACCGCCAACGCCAACAGCAAAACGACAGCACAGCAGGACAGCTTGCTGAAATTCAGGTTTTCAAAGCAGTTGTTCAAAAAATGCTGGAGCATATACAGCCCTTTCGGGGGATGTTTTCCTCCCAGCAGAAAGATCTCCCGGAAGCATTTGAAGGCGTTCATCATGGAAAAAACCACGGCGTAGAAAAAACTGTCCCACATCTGCGGTACGGTAATCAGGCGAAGCTGCTGCCAGCTGCTTGCCCCGTCAATCTGGGCGCTTTCGTAGTGCTCAGGGGGAATCGCGGTAAGTCCGGCTGCAAGAATCAGCATGGTGTAGCCGGTATTTTTCCACAGGTACAGCCCCACCACCGCCGGGATGGTGGCCGCTCCCGCCAGACTTGCGGCATCCGAAAACAGCAAATCCAACACGGCCACGGTTCCCACCGCCGGCATCACATAGGGCAGAAGCGCGGCGGTCTGCAGTAAGGCCTTGCGGCGCTTTCGGTGTATGAACAGAGCAAGCGCAAAGGCGAAGAAAAACACCAGCGGCAGGCTCAGGGACAGAAAGGTCAGAGTGTTTGCCGCGGCCTGCCGAAAGAATCCGTTTTTCAGCAGATCACGGTAATTTTCCAGGCCTACGAAGGTAAGCCCCGCGCCCATGCCGGTGGTGACAGAGCGCTTCAGCAGCTCAAGAAAGGGAATTACCAGAAACACCGCGCAGCCCGCTGTCAGCGGCAGCACCAGCAGCCAGCCTGTTATGGTATTCCGCCGCTTTGCTGTGCCCATCGTATTTACCCCTCCATCATACGGTATTGCAGATCAGAAAGCCACTGGTCGATCCGTTCCTCCGGGTTTTTGTCCACCAGCACTGTCTGCAATGCGTAAGAAGCATCCGTAAGGAAAGATACGCTGTCAATCTGATCGGTAATGCTTTCCAGCATGTTATCCTGCGGGTTCAGTGACTGCAGCAGCTTGGTGCCTTTGTTCAACTGGTTCAGGTAGTTCTCCCAAAGAGCTGCCGTACTTCCCACGGTGCGGACCGGCCAACTGCTCTCCAGCAGGCCTTCATATTGCGTGCGGCCGGGCTGCCGGCGGGCGCTTTCCCATTGCACGTCCTCTGACAGGAACATACGCAGGTACTGATAAGCAAGCTCCGGGGCTTGGCAGGAAGCGGAGACAGCGGCATAATAGGTTACGTTCGCGGTGACGGCACCATCCATGGAAGAAAGGGGCAGAATGGTCATTTCCTGCTGTTCCATCTTGCCGATAGCGTAGGCGTCCAGCATCGAAGAGAGGCACTGAAGCCTTACGGGGGTGACAGGGACAGAATCCTTATTGCTTTGATACTTAAAAAGATTATATCGGAGCAGAAATTTGGACTGCGCCATGATTTCCTGCATAAGCCGGGCGCATTCCAGCAAATCCTCTTTCTGAACGCGCACTTCTCTTGTGTCATAATCAACGTAGTCGGAAAAGAAATATGCCGGAAATACAAAATTGGTGAGTCCGCTCAGCAATTCCGGATCCCGGGTCTCCAACACACTGCGAAAGCAGCTGCCCAGATCCTGACGGAAGCAAGCTTCGGAAAGACCGGTTTTCTCCAGCAGTGGGGGGACAACACAGTAAGTCATCATATCAAACCGCAGCGGGAGTACATAGCGGTGCCCGTCCAGCGTTCCGGCATCCATGACTGCGTTCAGGAGGCCGTGTTTGTTCAGATCCTCATCCTGGTCGTAGTAGACACGCAAATCGGCAAATATACCGTTTTCCATGGCAAGCCGGACATCCGGGAACAGGGATTCCAGTACATAATAGGAATACTTCTCGGGCGTTTCGGTGACCAGGCGGGCAACGGACGGCATCAGGAAAATATCCGGCCCGTCACCGGCGGAAATTTTGACCCGGAGTTTTTTCAGATAGGCTTCCCGCTCTGCTTCTTCGGTGGGGAGAATATCCAACCGGACAGAGTTTCCGGGATGTTCCGCGGCAAACTGCTCGGCCAGAGTCTGGGCGATATAATTCATTCCGTCCGCTGTCGTTTCTTCCGTCAGCACCCAGAGCTCCGTGGATTCCTCCGGATGCTTCCTTGCGGAGCAGCCGACCATCCCCAATAATACGGTGAAGCAGAGTACGATTGCTGTTATCTTATTCATAATATACAGCCTCCAAAAAAACCGACGGGCAGATGTGCATCTGCCCGTCAGAAAATAAAACTTTTATACTGGACAGATTTCCCGAACCACTTTGTAGTTGGCCCTGTCTGAATAGCCGCAATTGCTGCAATAATAATCGGTGTAGGACGCATAAATCTGATGTTCATGGGGAGTTGTCGGATAGTAAGGACAATTATAACACATCTGAAGTTCTACGTAGTGGCTGGGAACATTTGTGACACGCAACTGCCCCCCGCAATTGGGACAAAGCTCGTATGCGATCCGCGGGGTTACAATGACCGCTTCTTCAGGCACATCTTCCTCCACGGCAAAAACCGCACCCGGAACCAGACTGAAAACCAGAACCAGGATCAAAATGAGGGACACGAATTTGTACAGTGTTTACATTAGTATTTCTGCTTTACTGATTTTTTGCAGGCTTCCAAATTCTGCAAATAAACAATAGCATTTCCTGTAATGGTTGTCAACAGTGATAGAAGAAATTGCGCGGCAGAAATTATAGGAGGCGGATAACGTCTGCCAGGGAATCGGCCCTGGCAAAGAGAATTTCCCGGGTCTTTTCGTCCGGCTGGTCCTGGTCGGGGACCATGATGGGCATGCACCCTGCCCGGTAGGCTGAGAGGATTCCGGCGGGGGAGTCCTCCAGAGCCAGGCAGTTTTCCGGCGGAAGCCCCAGGGAAGCGGCGCCGTAAAGGTAGATTTCCGGCTCGGGCTTGCAGGTGGGCACGTCGCTGCCCTGGCAGATCCGGGCAAACCTGTGCAGCAGGTTCAGCTTGGAGAGATTCGCGTTTACCCGTTCCAGGGAGGAAGAGGTGGTAACGGCGGCGGGGATGCCGCGCTCCTCCAAGGCATCCATAAGCGCGTAAATACCGGGCTTTGCCTCCACACCGTTTTCCGCTATGTATTCGTCCATAAGCCGGATGCGCAGCTCCCGGATGGCGGCATAGGGGGTGTCGGGGCCAAAGTAGCTCTCCATTTTTTCCTTTGCCGTGTCCCGGTTCAGGCTCCGCATGCCCAGGGCCTGCTCCCGGGTCATGGGGAAGCCAAAAGCGTGAGCGGCCTCCTGCCAGAAGCGGGTATAGAGTCTTTCCGTGTCCAGAATCAGGCCGTCCATATCGAACAGGACACCCCGGATGGTTTTTTGCCACTGGGGGTGGAGGATTTCAAGGGACATAGGGTCGTTTCTCCTTTTTTGTTTTTGCAGATATCGGTTTCACTCGGCACGGATACAAATTGGATTTTGCCGAATTCTCAGTCATTGCGAGCCGGTGATCACACTGGCGTGGCAATCTCCCTTGAATTTCCGAATTACGGTTGTCTGCCTCTGTAGGGGCGCTCATTGAGCGCCCGGCAAGAAAAGCTTCGACATTCGTATTTCTTTCGGCGAAAAGGTTCCATTTTACATGAATTAATGCCGGAATTCGGTATATTTTTGCGGGCGGTCACTGACCGCCCCTACGAATGGATGACGATGGGCAGTCTGGAATTCGATGGAGATTCCCACACCAGTCTGAGGACTGGTTCGGAATGACCTGTTCTGACGGTGCGTCAAATTCCCAATTTGTCGCTTTGCTGGGTCAATCCGATAAGCATATTTGTTTATTTTAGGGCAACGGTTATTTCTTTCCTTTTCCGCAGCTGCCGCAGCGGTCACACCGGCCGCAGACGGTACAGCTTCCGCAGCAGCCCTTTTTCCGGGGCCGCAGGAGGACATAGAGGAACCACCCGGCAACGAGGCCAAGGAGCAGCCAGTCCGCCCAGCTCATAGCAGCACCAGGGCAGCCTGGTAGACCACCAGGGCAGCCAGCCAGGCGATAAGGCACTGGCCGATTACCACCGCCAGGGTCTTCCATTTGGAGCCCAGCTCCCGGCGGATGGTGGCGACCGCTGCCACGCAGGGGGTGTAGAGCAGGCAGAAGGTCAGGAAGCTGGCAGCGGAGGCGGGGGTGAACAGCAGATGCAGGGCGCTGCGCAGTTGGTCGGTGCTGACCCCCAGAATGACGCCGAAGGTGCTGACCACCGCTTCCTTGGCGGTAAAGCCGGAGACCAGGGCGGTGACCATCCGCCAGTCCCCGAAGCCCAGGGGGGCAAACAGGGGAGCGACCAGACGGCCCAGGGATGCCAGAATGCTTGCTGTGCTGTCCGTCACCACGTTCAGCTTCAGGTCAAAGGTCTGGAGGAACCAGATGATGACGGTGGCCATGAAAATGACGGTGAACGCCCGGGTGAGGAAGTCCTCCGCCTTTTCCCACATCAGCAGGAGCACGCTCTTGGGGGAGGGCAGCCGGTAGTTGGGAAGCTCCATGACAAAGGGCACGGGATTGCCCCGGAACAACGTGCTTTTCAGCACCAGGGCCGCGAGAATCCCGATTACCATGCCGCCGAAGTATAATAGAATCATCACCGGAAGCTCGTGACCGGGGAAGAACGCGGCGGAGAACAGGGTATAGATGGGGATTTTGGCGGAGCAGCTCATAAAGGGGGTCAGCAGAATGGTCATCTGCCGGTCCCGGTTGCTGGACAGGGTCCGGGTCGCCATAATGGCGGGGACGGAGCAGCCAAAGCCGATGAGCATGGGCACGAAGCTTCTGCCGGACAGGCCGATCTTCCGCAGAAGCTTGTCCATGACGAAAGCCACCCGGGCCATGTAGCCGGAGTCTTCCAGAATGGACAGGAAGAAGAACAGAGTCACCACAATGGGCAAAAAGCTGAGGACGCTGCCCACACCGGAAAAGACCCCGTCGATAATCAGGCTGTGGACCACGGGGTTGATACCGTAGGCGGTGAGCGCCTTGTCGGCAAGCAGGGTCAGCCCGTCCACGGCATAGGCCATCAGATCGGACAGGAACGCGCCCACCACGTTAAAGGTCAGGAAAAAGACCGTGCACATAATGGCAATGAACAAAGGAATGGCGAAGATCCGGTGGGTCAGCACCCGGTCAATGGCAACGCTGCGCCGGTGCTCCTTGCTTTCCTGGGCTTTGGTGACGCAGGAAGCGCAGACCTTTTCAATGAAGTTGTAGCGCATGTCCGCCAGAGCGGCGTTCCGGTCCATGCCCGTATCGTACTCCATTTCAATGATGGAGTGCTCGATCAGCTCTTTTTCATTCTGGCTCAGGTCCAGCAGCTCGTAGAAATCCTCCTCGCCCTCAATGAGCTTGGTGGCGCAGAAGCGGCGGGAGATCCCCGCCCGCTGGGCGTGGTCTTCGATGATGTGGCATACCGCGTGAATACACCGGTGCACGGGGCCGTCGGGGCAGAAGTCCTGCACCTTGGGCTTGATGCGGCGGCTGGCGGTATTCAGCAGGGTATCTACCAGCTCGGAAATACCCTCGTTCTTGGCGGCGCTGATGGGAACCACCGGAACCCCCAGGGCCTCCGCCATCTTTTGGACATTCACGCTGCCGCCGTTGCCCCGCAGCTCGTCCATCATGTTCAGGGCGATGACCATGGGCACTTTCAGGCTCATGAGCTGCAGCGTCAGGTACAGGTTCCGCTCAATATTGGTGGCATCCACAATGTTGAGGATGGCGTCGGGCTTGGATTTCAGGATGAAGTCCCGGGTGACGATCTCCTCCTGGGTATAGGGACGGATGGAGTAAATACCGGGCAGGTCCACTACCTGGTGGCTGGTGCCCTTGATGGTACCGGATTTCTGATCCACGGTGACACCGGGGAAATTGCCTACATGCTGGTTGGAGCCGGTGAGGGCATTGAAAAGCGTGGTCTTTCCGCAGTTCTGATTGCCTGCCAACGCAAAAATCATACCGTATCCTCCCGAAGTGTGATTTTCCGTGCGTCCTCCCGGCGGATAGTGAGTTCATAACCCCGGAGCTGGATCTGAATGGGGTCGCCCATGGGAGCGGTTTTCTCCAGGAGCACCCGGGTGCCGGGAATCAGCCCCATGTCCAGAAACCGCAGACGCAGAGGCCCCTCGCCTCCCACCTGAGAGATCACACCGGACTGGCCGATTTTCAAATCATCGATGGTCATAGCCTATGCCTCCTTTTTTTCGTGCCCATTATAGCTGAATCTACAGGAGTTTGCAATATCTAACTGCCATCCGCGGAAAAATTTTTATATCACTTCAGTCGCACATTTATTTCTGGCGGAAAATGATCGTTTAGCGCACTTGCCCCAAAAGGTGTGCGGGTGGATAGGCGCCTTG